>CAYVQU010000149.1:0-13454 GCA_964453155.1 uncultured Anaerolineales bacterium
GTTCATAACGCAGTCGTTCCATTCATGGCGTCTCAATAAGCAATTGGTATTATTTATGGATGTTACGCAACCAGCACCCTTTGATGCGCTTGTGTAACACAAGTTTAAAGCTCCGCGTACTCTGCGGGCTCAGCGGTTCAGTACCAATAAAAGATGAAATCCAATAAACTCCACCCTCCGAAATTGAACCCTTCGCCAAACTCAGGACAGGTCAACGGGTTATGAGGGCACTTTAGTGTCCTTCAGCACTGAGCCGGGAGGTTTCAGCTCCCGGCGTTCTAAACCAGAATATTGTACGGAGCGCGGTGTGCTGTCAGCTCTGAACGCCATATCATACCCTGAGGACAATCAAATTTTGACAACGTTAGGAGCAGCAGATGAGCATTACGGCATATTTTCAGTGGTTGAAAAAAGAGTGGGCCAAGGTTGGTGTAATACTCTCAATCTACCTGTTTATATTTTTGTTTGTCTTTGTTCGGCAGGTTGATTTTGTCATCTTTATTTTTCTGCTGCAAACGCCGCTGTACATGCTGCATCAAACCGAAGAGTATATTTTTCCTGGCGGATTCGGAAAATTCTTCAACACCAAGATATTCGGGCTAGAAACCGAAGATAAACCCCTCGACGAGAATTTCATTTTTTATGTAAATGTGGGGTTGATCTGGGTTGTCTTGCCTGTTTTTGGACTTTTAGCAATCCTTGACTATTGTTATGGGTTTTGGTTGCCATACTTCTCATTTTTTGCGGGTATTGCCCATGTCGCTTTAGCCGCGAAAGCCAAGAAAATATATAATCCAGGGATCTTGGTCAGTTTGCTGGTAAATATTCCAATCGGTTTGTGGTCCATCCGATATCTATTGCAGCACGGCTTATTAGCGCAGTTCGTGAACATCCATTTCGTGATCGGTTTAGCAATCAATGCCATTTTGCCGGTTATGGGAACCCTATTATTTCGAAATCACCAAAAGCAAGTATCGTAAGACCAAGTGGCACACCAACCGTTATGAAAATTCGTAAAGCCGTAATCCCCATCGCCGGGTTGGGCACTCGCCTATTCCCAGCCTCCCACGCCTGCCCGAAAGAGTTTTTCCCTATTGTTGGTCCCGATGGCATCGCCCGGCCCCTGGTCCATTATCAAATCATGGATATTTTGGACGCCGAAATCGAAGAAATTTGTATCATCGTTCAACCCGGGCAAGAGCAAATAGTGGGCGATTATTTGCGCGGACCTGGGGATGAATATCTGGCGCGCCTGGAGAAATATCCGGGATTACAGACTGAAACCCAGCAGATGCGAACTGCGCTTGAGAAAATCACTTTTGTGTTTCAGGAATCCCAAGAAGGATTTGGCCACGCGGTCTATCAGAGTCAAGCGTTTGCCGCGGGGGAGCCGATTTTGCTGTGTTTGGGAGATCATCTTTTCCGAGGACGAGATTCCAGTCCGCATTCGGCGTTGATTACGGCCTACGATGCTTGTGGCGGCCCGACGGTTTCAGCCGTTAACCGCATCTCCGCAGGCGAACTACGGGGCTATGGCACCATCGCGGGGCGGCGGACGACCCAAAACCCAGAAATTGTGGCGGTTTCGCTCATCATCGAAAAACCCTCGGTCGCGGTGGCCACCCAAAAACTGCGCGTTGATGGCCTAAACCCGGATGAATTTCTGGGTTGGTTCGGGATGCACGCTCTGGCACCCTCCATTTTCGATATCTTGGCCGAAATGATCCAGGATGATGTCCGCCAGAATGGGGAATTCCAACTGACCTATGCTCAGGAATTGCAGCGGCAGCGAGAACCGTATTTTGCCCTGGAGATGACAGCTAGCCAACGTTTTGATTTTGGTACCCCCCAGGATTATGTTCAGAGTGTGGCCGCATTTGCGAACGGTTAGCCTATACCTGTGCCAAACCCTGGTCTAAATCGGCCAGAATATCCACCACATCTTCCACCCCCACCGAGAACCGCACCAACCCGTCACTGATCCCCATCCTCAACCGCTCGGCCGCGGGGACACTGTGGTGAGTCATACTGGCCGGGTGCTGAATGAGGGAGTCGATATTTCCCAGGCTGACGGCTAGGGTGATCAGCCGTAACGAGTTCATCAGTTTTTTTCCGGCCTCGAAACCGCCTTTTAGCTCGAAGGACAGCATTCCCCCAAAATCGGACATCTGTTTTTGGGCGATAGCATGTCCTTCAAAATCGGGTAAACCAGGATAAAAAACTTGGGCCACTTTGGAATGACTGGCCAGATACTTCGCCACTGTCAACGTGTTTTCACAGTGTTGTTTCATCCGAATACCGAATGTTTTCAATCCAATATTAGCCTGCCAGGCATCAAAGGGACTGGGTGAGCCCCCATAAATCGTCGCTGTTTGCTGTAGTTCATCCTGCATAAATGCAATTTGAGAACTGATCACTGCCCCCCCAACAATTAACCCATGCCCCGAGAGATATTTAGTTGTCGAATGGACAACGATATCAGCCCCTAAGCTCAGTGGTCGTTGGCAATAGGGGGTCGCAAAGGTGTTGTCTACCATCAGCCAGGCCCCATTTTGATGCGCTAATTCAGCCACGTGGACCAAGTCAACAATGCCCATCCCAGGGTTAACCGGGGTTTCGGCATATGCCAAAACTACCTCCGGATGGGCCGCGAACGCGGCCGCCCAGCCTTCAGGTGAGAGATCATCCACCCAGACTACATTGAAGTTATATTTGGGTGCAAATTGGCTCAAAAAAGTGAAGGTATGGCTGTACAGCGCGGTTTGGGCAATGATCGTATCCCCCGGTTGGCACTTGGCTAAAATCGCGGTCGTAATCGCAGCCATCCCCGATGCAAAAACTTTCCCGGCGACGATTTCAGCGGGGTCACGATCAGGCTGGGCGCGGATCAGGTCAATGCCCTCCAATAAGGCGTATTTCTTCGCCAGTTGCTCTAAATTGGGGTTGCTGACCCGCGAATAATAATAGCCGGGCCGTTCTTTCATAAAAATTTCTTGCCCGGTACCGACATCGGGGAACAAGAAAGTTGTTGATTGGTAAATGGGGGCGATATGGGCATAGTTTGGATTTTCGCCTTCTTCGGCCTGCATCGCGATGGTCCCAATTCCATGCTGGGGAGCAAATTTCGACATAGGTTTCTCCTGGGGAACGGTTTAGCTGAATTATACGTCTAAATATCACGCCAAGACGCTAAGTCGCAAAGAATAATTAAGAACTTTGCGCCTTTGCGTCTTGGCGTGATTAGCTGACAGTGTTATTCGTTATCCTGTGGCTTTCAGTTTTTAAACCCTGGTAGAATAATACAACCTTGGTCTGAATTATGAATGAAACCTATCGCATTTCTCCTGTCCAGCAAACTTTATTGGCCATGTTTTTGGGGATTGGCCTGTTTATCGCCGCGCTCACCGCGGTCTCAGTGGGATTCCATGCCTCCTATATCGGGCGGATATATCCAGGGGTGCGAGTGGGCTGGGTTGATGTTTCGGGTCTGACGGTGGATGAAGCCACGACCCAAATTTCAGCCGCGTATGCCTACCCCCTTCAGGGCCAAGTCACGCTACGGGATGGCGAAAATGTGTGGACTGCTACCCCCGCGGAAATCGGGTTGTTCTTAGGGCCGGAATTCAACGCGCTCAACGCCTACGATCTTGGCCGAGACGGCCCGGCATTCTACCGGTGGTCCGATCAATTTGAGGCCTGGTATTCAGGAGTTAATCTACCAGTCAAGATGATCTTTGATGAACGGCTGGCTCACCAATACCTCAAGAATCTCGCGACTCAAGTCGATCTCCCAACTATCGAAGCCTCTTTGAGTGTCAACGGTACGGATGTAGTTGTTAATCCCGGTCAAATCGGTCGGACGGTTAATATTCCGGCTACCCTGGAATTGTTAAATGATCAGGTTGCCACCCTGTTGGATGGTGAAATCGCCTTGGTGGTGGACGAATCGCCCCCAATTATTTTGGATGTGACCGAACAGGCTGCCATTGCGGAACAGATTCTCAGCCAATCGTTGGTTTTACGTCTGCCCGGCAACCCCGATGGCAATCCCGGCCCCTGGACTTTCAAACCCGAAGAACTCGGCCGGATGCTGATCATTGAACGGGTGGCGACCCCCGAGGGCGAAATCTATCAGGTCGGGTTAAGTTCAAAATTGTTGCGCAGCTTTTTGGAGAGTCTGTCGCCGAGTATTTATGTCCAGAAAGCCAACGCCCGATTCATGTTCAATGATGAAACTCATGAGCTAGAAGTGATACAAGATTCGGTTACCGGCCAGGTGTTAGATATCGAAGCCAGCCTGGCTGCGATCCACGCCGCCATTGACGCCGGAGAACCTACTGTCGATTTGGACATGGAGTATTCCCTCCCGGCCGTCACCAGCGAGGCGACTGGAGTCGAGTTAGGGATAACTGAGTTAGTCAGTTCGCATACGACCTATTTTTATGGTTCCAGCGCTTCCCGCAAGCAGAATATTAGCACTGCGGCCTCCCGGTTCTACGGCCTGATGGTGGCTCCGGGCGAATCATTCTCGATGGCGAATGTGTTGGGTGATGTCAGTCTCGATACGGGCTATGCTGAGGCCTGGATTATCTTTGGCGATCGGACCATCAAAGGCGTTGGCGGTGGGGTTTGTCAGGTTAGCACAACCTTGTTCCGGACGGTATTTTTTGGGGGTTATCCCGTGGTGGAGCGCCACCCTCATGCTTATAGAGTTTATTATTACGAACAGAATTTTGGGGGCAGCAGCGACGATAAATGGGCCGGGCTGGATGCCACCGTTTACGTCCCCCTGGTGGATTTCAAGTTCCAGAACGACTCGGAACACTGGCTCTTAATGGAGACCTATGTCGGCGATAATTATCTGACCTGGAAGTTTTACTCCACCTCTGATGGCCGCTCGATTGAATGGGATTCGACGGGTTTACAAAATGTCCAAAAACCGCCGGAGCCGAATTACATCGAAAATTCTGACCTGGAAAAGGGCGAAATCAAACAGGTCGATTGGTCTGTCAAAGGAGCCGATGTCACCGTGATGCGGGAAGTTTATCGTAATGGGGATATGATCAACAGAGACACCTTTACCACCCATTACATGCCCTGGCGCGCCGTCTGTGAGTATGGCCCCAAAACCAAAGGGATGCCTCCCGAAGACCCCAGTACGAGTAATCCTTGCAAGCCGGATAAGAATTAAGTGTGTTTCGGTTGTCGTTTGAAATAAATCGAGCTTAATTTACGGGAAAAAGCCAGAATGCCCTGGCCTGAGGCCGGAGATGAATGGTAATCGGGGGTTTGGAGGTGGAAACCCCCATGTAGGCTTTTTCCTTAGGAAGAACTCCGACCATATGTCGGAGTTCTTCACTGCAACACCTGAGCAGATTTCGGTTTGAACATGATTATTAATTCAGGATTCTTCCCGAAATCTGTTTATTCAGCGTTCATCTATGGTCAATGAACAAATACGTCTTCGTTTTCGCTCTTCTCCTAATTTGCGCCGCCTGTAATACGGTTGCATTTGCAGACGTCACCCCCACTCAAACGGTTTATTTGCCTCTGGTGATTACCCAAAAACCGATCTGGCAGCCGGCGCCCGGCACCAGTTGGCAATGGCAGCTTACGGGCGAAATTGATACCTCTTTCAATGTCGATATGTATGATATCGACTTGGTTGATACCCCGCAGGCCACCATTGACCAGCTCCACGCCGACGGGCGGATCGTGATCTGCTACTTTAGTGCCGGGAGTTGGGAGGACTGGCGGCCAGATGCGGGGGACTTTCCAGTTGAGGTATTGGGCAACAACCTGGTAGATTGGCCCGGTGAAAAATGGCTGGATATTCGGGATTTGGATTCTCTAGGATCGATCATGGCGGCTCGATTGGATTTAGCGGTCACCAAAAACTGCGATGGGGTCGAACCCGATAACGTTGACGCGTACACGAATAATTCTGGGTTTCCGCTCACGGATCAGGATCAACTCACCTACAATCTCTGGCTGGCAGAGCAGGCCCATGCCCGCGGATTATCCATCGGTCTAAAAAATGACATCGATCAAATTCCAGCGCTTTTGCCCCACTTTGACTGGGCCATAAATGAAGAATGTTTCAGCTATACCGAGTGTGATCTGCTCTCACCCTTCGTTGCCAGTGGAAAAGCCGTTTTTGGGGTAGAATACGAATTAGACCCGGCCGAATTCTGCCTCCAGGCCAATGCCCTCAACTTCGATTTCCTTCAAAAAAAATGGGATTTGGATGCCTGGCGGGTGGCTTGTCGATAAAACAGAAAAAAATACGCTAATCTACATCAATGTGATTTTTATTCGCGCTAATTCACGCGATTAGCGGTTTGAATCACTCAAATCCCATAAAAATGGAAGATTTAACCGGAAAAACCCTCGACCAATATCAAATTGTCGGCCCCCTGGGTGAAGGGGGTATGGCCGCGGTATTTAAGGCCTACCAGCCCAGCATGGATCGGTATGTGGCCGTCAAAGTGTTGCCGAAACACTTCGCCAGCGAGCCAAAATTTGTTCAACGATTCGAGCGCGAAGCCCGGATTATTGCTAAATTACAGCATCCCCATATCTTGCCAATCCATGATTTCGGACAAGCTGAGGGCTATACCTACATTGTCATGCCCTATATCGAAGCCGGGACGCTCGCCGAATTGCTCCAAGACAACCCTCTCCCCGCGCCCCAAATTCGGCGGATCATTGCCCAGGTCGGCGATGCGCTCGATTACGCCCATGCCGAAGGCGTCATTCATCGCGACGTCAAACCCAGTAACATTATGCTCGATGAGCGCGGCAACTGTTTGCTTATGGATTTTGGCATTGGCAAAATCCTGGCCGGATCGATCCAGCTTACGAATACCGGCGATTTGGTGGGCACTCCGGCTTATATGTCCCCTGAGCAGGGCCTCGGCACCGAAATTGATGGCCGCAGTGATATTTACTCCCTGGGGGTGATGTTGTATGAAATGATCACCGGTCGGGCCCCTTTCAATGCTGAAACACCGATGGCCGTGGTCATCAAACATATTTATGATCCCTTACCGCCCCCCCGAGAAGTTAAATCGGATATCTCGGAACCGATCGAACGCGTGGTGCTGAAAGCCCTGGCAAAAGATCGCGACAATCGTTTCGCGACGCCAAATGAAATGGTCGCGGCGCTGGAAGCTGCGTATGAGAATGTTGCCTTACCGCAGCCAGATCCACCTGCTGACCTAAAACCCGACAGTGCGGATAAAACAATTGCAGCCCCGGAGGGCGCCCCTTCCAAAATCCGAGTGGATGCGCAGCCCCAACGCAAAATTAACCCTCTCTGGATTTTCGGGGTGATTGCCACCCTGGTTGTGATCGCCGTTTTGGGGTTGATCGGCCTCTTTGTTTTTGGACGCCAATTCCTAACTGCAAATACCTCAGAACCCACGGCCACCGTCGTAATTGCGGCTGCCCCTGCGACCGCGACACCCTTACCCACCCTAACGCCCACCCTTGACCCTACCCCAACGACTGCTCCGATGGCAGAAACCAGGGCCACCGCCGTTGTGGAAAATCAGGCCGAATTTGACACCGAATTCCCTCTCCCTGAAGTTGTGGTCAACTTCTTTTCGCGGTACGAGGGTGATTCGATCAACTTTCAAACCAACATTACCATTGAAGAATCGATTGCCTTTTACCGGGAAGTGTTTGCCGCTCAAGGTCTGACCGAACGTGAAATTACCACCAACATCACCGAACGCACCTTTAGCATGGTATTCGATGGTCATCCCCGCGGCCTGGCCATCGTTGTCCAAGGCACTGACCTCGATCATGGCACCACCAATATCAACATCCGCTTCGAGGATATTTGATGCGATGAATCGTAAACCGCACGCTAAGCCGCAAAGACGCTAAGTTTTATTGTTTTTTTGCGCCTTAGCGCCTTTGCGTGAGATATGATAAGCTATAATCAAATCTGAATTAAACTAGGAGAAGTACATGGTTAGTCAAGAATTAATTGAAATTTTGCGCTGCCCAGCCTGTGTCCGTGAAACCGGTGGAGAATTGGAATTCTATCAAGAAGCCTGGTTCGTCTGCCAGGATTGCGACCGCAAATACCCGGTTCGTCAGGACATTCCCGTCATGCTGATCGACGAAGGGGACAAGTGGACCAATACGGCCAAAGAAGATTTACCGATCCCACCGCCTGAAAAGTAAAGATATGAGATTATGAACCACGAAGGGCACAAAGTGACACCAAGTTAGAAACTTTGTGTCCTTTGTGGTTGAGAATTCGAAAGAATATGACCCCGACAGACCTCCAAGCCTTACTTACCCAACTCACCGGTGACGATGAGGAACTCGCCGTCGCGGCCGCGGACAAAATCACGGCGATGGGCACCCAAGCTTTCCCGGATTTGTTCATATTGCTCGAATCATCCGATCCCAATCGACGTTGGTGGGCTTTGCGAGTTCTGTCGGCGGTCCCTAACCCTGAGGTCCCCGCGCGCTTGCGAGATGCCCTCAAAGATCCCGATTACACTGTTCGGCAGTGTGCGGCTTTGGGGTTAAGCCAGCAACCCACGGTTGACTCCATTCCGGCCCTGATCGAAACCCTATCTGATGATGATCGCCTCGTCGCTCGCCTCGCCGCGGACGCTCTGATTGCCATTGGCGGCCCCGCGGTTCAGGATTTGATTGGCGCCCTTGAGAGCGGTCCGCAATCGGCCCAAATCGAAGCCGCCCGCGCCCTGGCCGTCATTGGTGATACCCGCGCCATCCCCGCCATGTTCACGGCCTGGGAAACCGGCTCCGCCCTCGTCCGCCACTGGGTTGAAGAAGGCTTCGACCGCATGGGCGTCGGCATGCAGTTCTTTGGACCCTGAGCGAATGGGGAATGATGATTGGTGATTGCGGCTGAACGCAGTTCCAAAAACGCAAAATGATCCAATTATCTCTCTCAACCCATCATTATTAAACCCTAATCTCACCTCCCCATTCCCGAATCCGCACTCTGCACTCAAAATTCAATTGAACCTCCTCAGCTCCTCCGGTGTCTTATAGGGTAGATGGCACCCATGTCCCCAACTGACCCCCAACTGATGCGGCGCATTCAGAATCGTGAGGCTGCTGATTTTGAGCAGCTTTTCGACCGGTATCGCACCCCCATCATCATCCATTTGGCCCGGATTGTCCGGGATGACGCGGTCGCGCCAGACCTGGTCCAGGAGGTCTTCTTGCGCGTCTGGACCCGCGCCGACCAGTGGGATGGCCGCGGGACGGTCAAGGGCTGGGTCTATCGGATCGCGACCAATCTGGCCCTCAATCATTTGCGCGCGGCCAAACGGCGGCCCCAACAGCCCCTCGAAATCCCCACCGATGACGGCAATGACGACAATCCCGTCCCCGGCTGGTTAGTGGATGTCTCCGCCCTGACGCCTGAGGCCCAACTCGAACACGTCGAACAGCAGGAACGCCTGAACCAACTGGTGGAGGAACTGCCTCCCGATAAGCAGGACGTCTTCCGCATGGTCTACGCCGACGAGATGGACCTCCACAGCGTCGCCGCCGCCCTTGATATCCCCGAGGGCACAGTCAAGTCGCGGTTGTATCATAGTCGCAAGGCGATTGCGGCGCAATTGAAAGCCGAAAGTGGTCAGTAAGCAGTGATCAGTAAACAGTGAGCAGTAGATAGCGAACCGGTGACTACGCACTGATGACTGTCCACAGATTACTGACACTGACAACCGTTCACTACCTCCCCCGGAGAATCCATGTCCCCTCAACCCTCAACCCTCAACCCTCAACCCCTTACCCCCACCTCCCCCTGGCATCGGGAGTCTTACGACGCCTTCCTCAACGACAGCCTGCCCCAACTGCTGGCCGAACGCCTACCTTTAGCCGGGTATCGTGTTGAAACCAGCAACCAAACTTGCGCTGTAACGGTCACCATCCGCAACGGCAATGGAGAAATTAGCGTTGAATTTGCAGATTTACCCTACCCTGCTGAAAAAGGAACCTTCCAAATCAACGGTCAAGAAATCATCGTCGTCCCCCTGGCCCTACACGATCAGCTCGCCACAGCCGAAATCCACTGTGTCGGAGAACAAATCCACGCCGAAATCGCCGCCCAACTCGGAGCCGCCCCCGACCACCTCCCCTGGGACGCCGCCCTCCTGACAGCCTGGCTACCTCTCACCACCTGGGTTCAAGATTACCTTTCCGAACGCGGTCAGGTCCTCGACACGCTGAACTGGCTGTCCGAACAGCGTCACCTCCGGGCAATCATTATCCCCGACGCGCAAAACTTGATCACCCCTGGCCATTTTGGGCGCGTTTGTCCCTTTGAGACCCCCGAAGGCCCTAATATCGGCAAAGTCCTGCGGATTTCGGTCGGCGCCGAAATCCGGGATCGGCGGATCATTATCACTGACGATTCTCCCGCCGCCGGTTTGGGCGTGAATGCCAGCATGATCCCCCTCCTGGAGCACGACGACCCCAATCGCTTGCTGATGGGCGCCAATATGATGGGCCAATGGCTGGTGCCCCCCGATCCCGAACCCGCCCTGATCCAGACCGGCCGCGAACCCAATGCACCCAATTTCTGTTGCGGCCGCAACCTGTTAACGGCCTTCATCTCCTGGGGATCCGATACTTACGCTGATGGCCTGGTTTTGAGCGCATCGGCGGCCCAGCGGCTGGCTTATCCCCATGAACTCGAAGTCGGCGACAAACTTAGCAATCGCCATGGCGCTAAAGGCTGCGTCACTCGCATTTTGCCCGACGCCAAGATGCCCCATTTGTCTGACGGTACTCCGGTTGACCTGCTCTACAGCTTTTCTGGAGTCCCCTTGCGGATGAATTTTGGCCAGATTCGGGAAGCCATCTTGGGCCGGATCGCGCAACGGGCCGGGGAACCGGCCCTCTGTCCCCCTTATGATGGTCCGGCGGTTAAGGATATTAAGACCCAACTCGCAGCGGTCGGCCTCCCCGCCGATGGAATGGAAGCCCTTACCATTGGGGCAGATGGCCCCGCGCTAGAACGAACCGCCACCGTCGGTTACGTCTATTGGGGCAAAACGGCTCATCTCTCCCGCTTCAAACTGATGGCTGACCAGGATGTGGCTGTGCCGAACGGCCGCGGCGAAGGCTTGCAGCGCCAGGCTGAATTAGAATTTCAAGCCCTACGTGGTGCCGGCGCGTTCAAAGTAGCCGCCACTGTCTTCAATCAGCAGACGTCCGGAAAACCCTCAGAATTACCGACGACCTTACGCTTTGCGACCCTGCAAGATCGCCTCGCCGCCGGGGGCATCCGCGCCGACATTGAAAACGATGCCCTCCATTTTCAATTCGCTACCCCAGAAGGTGAAACTCTGACCCTGGCCCAACCCATCTCGCATCCCTGGTTGGCGGACCACGAACTCAGCGCACTGGGCGTGCGGCCTGAAATGTCTGAATATGGTCCATTGGTTGAGGCAAATGCCCGACTGGAACGCCTTATGGAAAGTCAGGCCCCCGAAAGCCTGACCGCCAACGCGGTCGATCAACTCGAAACCGCCGTACACGCCTATGTTTCTGCCCTGGTAACTCCTGCCGATCTGCGCTTTGACAGTCGCGTGGCCTACAGTGGCCGGGCCGTGATTGTTCCCGGCGGTGAGCTACAGCTTGATCAAGTGGGTCTTCCTGCTGAGATGGCCTGGACGTTCTTTGGCCCTCAGGTTGCTGAGAAGTTGGGCGATTCCGCCGCGGTTGAAGCCCGAACCCCTGCGGCCACTGCCGCCCTCGACGAAATCATGGCCGCAGCCTGGGTCGTGATCAACCGGGCGCCCTCAACTTCCCCGACCGCGATTCTGGCCTTTCACCCGGTCCGCTACGAAGAACCGACCATCCGAATCCATCCGCTCATCACCCGCTGGCTCGAAGCCGATTTCGATGGCGATCAGGTCGCGGTTTATCTGCCGCTGGGGGTTGAGGCCCAGGAAGAAGCAGCTGAAAAACTCTCGGTCGTTGGTCATTTGCAGCGCGATCTGGCTTTGATTGAATCCCTCTCGTTGGAGAAAGATTTTATTTGGGGTTTGGGCGCGCTGGCGCTGACGGCCGCGGGGCGAGCCCAAATTCAGGCTGAAACTGGCATCGATTTGCCATCCCCAGCTGAAGCCAACACTCAAATCGCATTGACGGCTCTCAAGGTCGAGTTATTGGCTGCGAAAGGGATCGAAATCGCGCTGGAAACCCTCGAAAAGCTGCGCCTTATGGGTGAAGAAACTGTAAAAATGTCGGGTGCTTCGGTCAGCCCCTTCTTGGGCAGCAGCCTGGAACGCTTGCCCGAACCTGAGCGCGATGACCCCGAGCGCTGGCGAGCCTATGTGGCGCAGTGTCTGGAGCAAATCTTCAGCCGCACAGATTACGCCGACAACGACCTGGGCGTTCACCTGCTCTCCAACCGGACTCGCATCCGCCCGCCCCAAATTCGAGGTTTGACCTGGCTGATCGCTAACCGCGACCCGGTCATCGCTGTGGATGGCAAACCCTTCATCATCCGCAATAGCCATGTCTCTGGCCTGACGCCAGACGAACTGAACGCCTGTGTGGTTGGCTCCCGCGCCGGGCTGGCCCGCGTCGTCCAGCAGTGGGATCAACTCATGCAAGGCGCAGTGGGGCGGCTGGGTTCTCCTGAAATCCATGTTTTGGCCCGCGCCCGGCGAGCTGAATTCCCCGGCGTGGTATTTGCCCGGGCCGCAGCCATTGGCGAACGCGATCCCTTGACGGATATCGATAGTCAAATTTTTGTGGGGGTGCAATCAGACCGATGACCGGGGACGGGAGACCGATTACTGTCCCCGGTCATCGATCTCCCGTCTGCCAATCGCCCAAATTTCCTATTTCCCGCGCTAAAATCTGTGCTATAAATTAATAGAACTAAAATTCTAATTAATCTTTGGGGAAACTTGTTGCGTTTAAACAAGTTTTCCTTTTGTCGTATCTATGCCCTACTTACCTGACGCACTGCGGCGATTATTTCAACGAAAACGGGATTCTGAATCTCCTGTGGAGGAGAAAGTTTACGAAATCGCGGCCGAACATGGGCTTTCAACCGATGCTGTGCTTACCATGGCTTCCCTGGCGGCAGGTGAATATAACGAAAAGATCAAGAAGTGGCGGCTGCTAACCCCGCGCGAGCGAGAAATAGCGGCGCTGATTTGCACCAGCCATACCAATGGGGAAATTGCTCGCAGGCTGAACATCTCAATTGCGACCGTCAAAACCCATATCCGTAATATCTTGCGAAAATTTAATCTGAACGGTAAAGAACAACTCCGTCAGTATTTCGAAGGGTGGGAGTTTGGGAAAAAATAGTTCTGGGGTGACAGATATTTGAAGGGTAACAGTTATCAATACCTAATTACCGAATAGTTTAATCAACTCACGTTACGCAGTAACGGGCAGATGAGAGAGTTCTGATTTCAAGTTTTGCA
>CAYVQU010000150.1:0-13405 GCA_964453155.1 uncultured Anaerolineales bacterium
CATACGTGTAAATCCAATTTTTTGCTATAAGGAAACCAGGAAGCCAAGAAATATTTTTTCCTGCCTTCCTGGTTTCCTTATCAAAATCAATCGTCCATTCTATTTGGTTATGTGAGTCGCTTATTCCAACAACAAAACTCATGCCCAGAGCTTCATCCTGAGTAGCGGTCGCACCCTTCGATACATGCTTCACGGTGTTACGCATACTCAGGATGCTGTATGTTTCATGCCATCAAGTAGCGTATCGAAGGGTGGAGCCTTTTTTCGAGACTTCACCTAAGGCGTTATCGAAACTTCATCGGTGTAGCACCACAGCCAATTTTCACCGGGTTGGAACGAGACGATCACCTCGTGTTGGGTCTCGTGGAAGTGCTTGGTCGCATGTTTATTCTTGGAGGCGTCACAGCAACCCACATGGCCGCAGACCAGGCATAACCGCAGGTTAACCCAGGTATCACCCATGGTCAGACATTTGCCACAACCTTCCGAATCGGGGGTCACATCATTGATGGCGGTGAAATGGGAGCAGCCTTGCAAATCCAGCTCCCCGCTGGCGGCCAAACCTTTGATTTTCTTGGAAATCTGAACACGACCGGTGTCATCTGGTTTCATCTTTTTGGAGTCCTTTCCCGAGTTGAATGACAATGACTTTGGCAATTTTCCCCCGAAAACCAATCAACTTAGTACCTTAGTAATGGTCATTACTAATATTAATATGATAATTTATAGTATAATAGTCTAAATACTCTTATTTGTCTAGATAATTTTCTATAAAGGGGATGAGAAAACACTAGAAATAAAAAATAAATCCTAATCGCCACTCGGTCGCCTCCCTACAGCCGGGTCAACATCATCTGGGGATGAGAGGACCTTTTTTCTGGAGAAATCATCATGAGTTCTTGCCAAAACTGTCAATTTTCTAACCCCACCGGGGCCAAATTTTGTTCAAATTGTGGCACCCCGCTTAAATCGGCTTGTTCAAACTGTGGGTCTGATCTCACTCCGAACGCTAAGTTTTGTTCCAACTGTGGCACCGCAGCGCAAGTTGCAGCCCCAACCCAGGCTGCGGCCGCGGCTCCGCCAGCTGCCCCCGCGGTGCCCCCGCCGCCCCCGGCTCCGGCCGCGACCGAATCGGCGCAAACTTCCCCCGCTCCGACTTCGTCCGATTTGGGTAAATATGTGCCTGCCGCCTTGTTGGCGAAATTGGAGGCTGCCCGTGATGGTGATGGGGGACCGGCAGTGTCTTTGGGCGAACGCCGGATTGTGACCATGGTCTTTTGTGATATCCAAGGCTCTACGGCCGCGGCCGAAGTGCTGGATCCTGAGGAGTGGCACGAGATTGTCAATGGCGCCTTCGAGCATATGATTGCCCCGGTCTATAAATATGAGGGGACGATCGCCCGATTAATGGGCGATGGAATCCTGGCTTTCTTTGGAGCTCCGATAGCCCATGAAGACGATCCCCAACGGGCTATTCTTGCCAGTCTGGAAATTCTCGAAGGGATTCAATCCTATCGGACGAAGATCAAAAAAGAGTGGGATATGGAGGTCAATGTTCGGGTGGGGATTAACACCGGCCTGGTCGTCGTCGGGGGGGTCGGTTCTGACCTGCGGATGGAATACACCGCCCTGGGGGATGCTATCAACTTGGCTGCCCGGATGGAGCAAACGGCTGACCCCGGTAGTATTCAAATTTCAGCCGATACCTACCGTCTCGTGGCTCCCATTTTTGAAGTTGAAGACTTGGGCGGGATCACCGTCAAGGGGAAACGCGAACCAGTTCAAACTTATAAGGTTTTAGGGATCAAGTCAGCTCCCGGGCAAATTCGCGGTATTGAAGGGCTCGATGCGCCCCTCATCGGGCGGGATGCCGAAATGCACACCTTGAGGGGCATCGTTATCGAACTCCGCTCGGGGCACGGCCAGGTTATCTCCGTTATGGGGGAGGCAGGGTTAGGGAAATCTCGGCTGGTAGCCGAATTACGGGAATCGCCCACCCCGGTAGCGGGCAAGAAGGCGGATCTGGTTTGGTTAGAAGGGAAATCGTTATCGTATGAGACCACCACCCCCTATGCCCCCTTTGCCGATTTGTTCAAACAGCATTTCGGGTTGGAATCCGACCAATCCGACGCAGAACGGTATCAAAAAATCAAAGCCCAGATTACCACGGATGCCCGTGACCATGTCTTGGAAATTGCCCCGTATCTGGCCAATATGCTCGGAATTGAGATTCCGGGCGAAGACGGTGATCGCGTCCGATATCTGACTCCGCCGCAATTACGCCAGGGTGTCACTAATGCCGTCAGAACTTATGTTGAACTTCTGGCTTTGCACAGCCCCACTGTTTTTGTGCTCGACGACGTCCACTGGATTGATCCCACCTCGCTGGAATTGTTTGAGCAAATGCTGCCGATTACTGAACGAGTGCCCCTCTTGCTCGTGGCCTTATTCCGTCCGCGGCGTCAGGAACCCTCCTGGCATTTCCACGAGACCGCCGCCCGCGATTATGCCCATCGCTATCAATCGGTCTTACTGCAACCCCTGAGTCAAGATAATTCTCGGGAGTTAGTCGCCAACTTGCTCGATATCGACAACTTCCCACAGAAAGTACGTGACATGATCATGGCGAAAGCCGAGGGGAACCCGTTTTATGTCGAGGAAGTGATCCGGTCTTTAATGGATGCCGAGGTGATTACTCACCAAGATGGGCATTGGCATATCACCAGCGAGATCGATTCAATATCGGTGCCCAATACTTTGAGTGCCGTCATCACCACCCGTTTAGATCGGTTAGAAGAAGACGCGCGCCAAGTGGCCCAAACGGCCGCCGTGATCGGACGCCAATTTCCTTTCAACATCCTCGAAACCGTTCACTTTACCCCCAATCTCTTGGATAAAACCCTGACGGATCTACAGCGCCGAGAAATGATTCGTGAAAAAGCCCGCCTGCCTCGGCGGATTTATATGTTCAAGCACAATCTGACCCAAGAAACGGTCTACGCCTCATTACTGCTCAAAAAACGGCGACAAATCCATAAATCGGTGGCCGAATGTCTGGAAGCCAGCGAGCCCGACCGAGTCAATGCCATTGCCCGACATTTTTCAGAGGCCCGCGAATACGCCCGGGCTTTGCCGTATTTGGTTGAAGCGGGGAACCGGGCGGCCAAGGCCTACTCCACCCAGGAAGCCATTGAACTGTATACCCAGGCTATTAACCTGCTTGAAAAAGTTGATCTAGACCTGGAATTGGCGCGCGGTGCCTATGAGGGCCTCGGCGCGGCCCTAGATTTTGCCTACGATTTCCCCAAAGCGGCTGAAACTTATCGCCAAATGGTTGCTTTTGGTGAGAAGCATAACGACATCCCGATGCAAGTTTCGGGCAAAAACAAACTGGCTAAAGCGGTCGGTTTTGGGATGGCTCAACTCCCCGAAGCTTTGCAATTATTGGAGGAGGCGGATCAACTTGCCAGTCAGGTGAATGATTTACCCGGTCTGGCCGAAGGGGGGATGATCCAGTGTGCCTTCTGCACTGCCCGGGCCGATTTCGACGGCGCGGTGAGTTTTTTGGGCAAAGCGGTCGAGATTGGCCGCCAACTCGAAGCTGATGAGCCCCGGCTCTATGGCCTGACCCATATTGCCAATACGTATCTCTTTATGGGTCTCTTCGAAGATTCCTGGAGTACGGCTCAAGAAGCCATGGAATTAGCGACCACAGTCGGTAATCGCCAATATCAGTCGGAGTTATTAACTTTCTCGATTCCTTTTTACCATCTCCGTAATGGCGATGTCGCTTTAGCCCGCGCAAAAGCCCTGGAAGGAACCCAGATCGCCGAAGAAATCAGTTGGATATCCTCGATTGTTTCGGGCAACTATGTGTTGGGTTTCTTAGCAAAAATCCAGGGTGAGTTCGAAGACGCCCTGGCATATTTTGAACGGGCGATTGAGGTCAGCGGCGGTAGTATCCCCTGGATGGAAGCCGTCCTCCTGGGGATGATGGGTTCAACGGTTTTAGATTTAGGGCCGGGTCTTAAAGAGAAAGTTCTGTATTACCACGATCAAGCCGAAGCCATGTTTGAAAACCCGTTAGCCGGGATCATGGGCGCCGCGGTTTGGGCCGAACTTGGGTTCTGTGCCCTGGCGACCAACGATTTAGAGAAAGCTAAATCCATGTTTGACATGGGCCTGGAAACCCCCACCGCGATGATGCACCTCTCCCGGCCCCAACTACTGATGGGGAATGCGTTTATCAGCATGCTGGGGGGCGACACGGATACCGCCCATGATCTGCTCGTCGAAGCAGAAGGGTACGTAACCGAACGCGCCATGAAACACGTGGCGCCATTTGTGGATCTGGCCCATGGAAAGCTACATTTAGCCAAAGGCGAACTCGAACCCGCCATTGAAAAACTTTCACAGGCCGAAGCCGCCGCCCAAGCCCTGAACTACCAGCCCACGGTCTGGCAAGTCCAGGCCAGTTTAGCTCAAGCCTTGCTGATGACGGGCCAGCATGATGCCGCGGGTGAAAAACTTAATCAAGCCCAAGTTGTGGTTACTGAAATCAAGAATACTATTGAAGATACCGAAATGCGACAGGTTTTCGCCGCCAATACCGAGCAAGCACTAAGTTTAGATACTCCAGTAGCTGAAGCTGCGGATTAGTTCAACCGCAGAGCCGTGGAGGTGTAACGGACCTTAACTGTGGACTGGTTTTTTAACCGCTAATCTACGCTAATTTTCACGAATTTTTATCCAATTTTGGCGTTTTCACGCTCAAAATTGGCGCTGATTAGCGAAATTTGCGGTTAATTTTTTACAAACTGAAGGAATCATCTCGAAATTATGGGGCGAATGACAAGCATCCTGAGTAACGCAGTGTATCGCCTGTAATGAGCTATGTTGAAGTGAAGGGTGCGGGTCTGGCCATTCCCCAAGATTTTGAGAAGATACAACTGAACCAATAAACGTTGGGAGATTCAAATGACCCCAAACCAAACCATGATCGATGAACTTTGGCACAAAATGCTCAAGTCGGGTGAGTTTATGCGAGAGGCCCGTCAAAGACGGTTTATGCGTTTTCTCCCCGGTACGCCCCGTTGTAAGTCTTGTTATGCGCCCTTTAAGGGCGTCGGATCGGCAGTTGCCTGGCGGGTCTATCATAAACGTCCTTCAAATATAAATCCCTATCTGTGTACGACCTGTGAAGATTTTGCCCGCCAACATCCCGGCGGGGCCGAAATTGAGCTTTCACTGCTGTTTGCCGATGTCCGGGGATCAACCACCCTGGCCGAGGGGATGAGTCCGACTGAATTTGGCCAATTGATCAACCGTTTTTACAGCACGGCCACCGATATTCTGGCGAATTCTGATGCCATCATCGATAAGATCATCGGGGATCAAGCGGCGGGAATCTATGTGCCCGGCTTTGCTGGCGATCAGCATGCTCACAGAGCCATCGAGGCCGGAATAAAAATCTTACAGCGCACCGGACATGGGGACGGCAATAGTCCCTGGATTCCTTTAGGCGTCGGTGTGCATACCGGGATTGCCTTTGTGGGTTCGTTGGGGACCGGCGGGGTCACCGATATCACCGTTTTAGGGGATGTGGCAAATACCGCGGCGCGCCTCTCCTCCAGTGCCGCAGTGGGTGAAATTTTGATTAGCAATTCGGCCTATCAGCACGCGGGCTATAACGGTACCGATAACTTGGAACAGCGCGAACTCGAATTGAAGGGGAAAACTGAGAAAATTGCGGTCAAAGTACTCACCGAATACCCATGAACCTGCGGACATTTTTCGCATTTGACCCTGGTGATTCCGAGGAAATAAGGTTAGAAAAATTCACCATCTTTCTGGTGGCCGGGTCTTGCACGGTTGCCGGCATTATCTGGTCGGCAATGTACTGGCTCATCTTTGGGTGGGGTTTGACGGCGCAACTACCATTTTTGTTCACCATCATCGTTGGGGGTGCACTGATCATTTCGCATTGGCGTAAAAACCATCACTACGCCATTTATGCCCAAATCGTCTGTATTATTTTCATCACCGCGTTCATCCAATGGAGCATCGGCGGGGTTTTTGATTCTGGGTTTGTGTTGGTATGGGCATTTTTAGGCCCTATTTGCGCGCTGATGTTTTTCCCGGTGAGACAATCTCGCCTGTGGTTTTTGTTCTATTTTTTTAACCTGGTCGCGACCGTCTTTTTCGAATATTTCTCCGACCGCCAAAGCCAAGTCGTATCGGACAATATTCGGTTGATGTTTTTTGTTATGAATCTAGGTTTTGCCTCGATAATTGTCTATATCTTTGCCAGTTACTATGTGGCCGCCGCGAAACGGGAGCAAAAACGAGCCAATAAATTACTCTTGAATGTTTTGCCTCAGGAGATCGCCGCCCGGCTGAAGGCTGAGAGCGGTACTATAGCGGATGGCTACGACGAAATTAGTGTCTTATTTGCCGATGTGGTCGGGTTTACGCCGCTGTCAGAAACGCTAACCCCGCGGCAATCGGTGGAAATGCTTGATGAAATTTTTACGGCCTTCGATACGCTGGCAGATCGATATGATTTAGAAAAAATCCGGACGATTGGGGATGGTTATATGCTCATTGGGGGGGCGCCCCGGCCCCGGAAAGATCACGCCCAGGCCGTAGCACAGATGGCCCTGGATATGCAAACGTATATGACCAACCATGCCAACGGAAATTCTGGGCCGCAAATTCGAATTGGGATTAACTCAGGCCCGGCGGTGGCCGGTATCATCGGGACCACCAAATTCCATTATGACGTCTGGGGAGATGCAGTCAACACCGCGGCTCGGATGGAATCCCAGGGCAAGCCGGGCAAAATCCAGATTGGGCCGGGAACCTATGCGCTTATTAAGGATGATTTTCTCTGTATCCCCCGAGGAACAGTTGAAGTTAAGGGCAAAGGGGCGATGAAAACTTGGTTTGTTGAGGGGCCTAAGTTGTAAATTTAGACCGCCCGGCGGTGAACCACCGGGCTAACAAGCTGAAGGCCCGCTGGGCCTGGTTGATTAAGCCCGCAGGGCTTTAGCTATTAGCCCGGACATTCATGACCGGGCGGGGTGATTAATCTACCAAACTCTTTTCTAAAACCGCCGCTACCTCTGGTTTAGTCCGCACTGTCGCCAACAATTCCCCATCGGATATATGTTCCAAGATATAGTTAAAATTCTCTAGAGCCGCTTGCTGATATTGGTCAGCTTCTCCCCCCTGCCCATGATGGGCATGCCACAACCCGAGCTGGTGATCGATTTGCCACAAAGTTCGGCGGGAACCTAATTTTTCTGCGATTTGACGCGCTTTTTCGAGTGTCTTTTTCGCCAGGGGACCGATCTCCAATTTCATCTGCGCCCGGCCGCTGATCAGTAGTAACTCCGGGCTGAGATACTGAATCCCGTTTTCAGCACATAAGTTGTAAAATTCAGCCGCAATGTCATCGGCAGTTTGGTAATCTTTCTCATCCAGGGCTACATAGCATTGGGATAGGATATAGTAGTGCTTGGCCAGAAAATTGGTTTTTTCAATAACATCTTCTTCGGTGGTCATGATTTCTTTAGCCGCCGCGCTCTGTCCCGTTTTCGCGTAGGCCAATAATTTCGCCCCGATCATGAAGGGTTGGGCCACCTGAATATTTTCCAAATTTTGAGCATAAGCCTGGGTTAAAGTATCTTGGGCTCGTTCGAAATGGCCCAATTCAGAATAGATCGTGGAAAGAATATTGCGCGACAAGATTTCGCCCACAAAGAAATTAGCCGCCTGCGCATCGCTAATCGCTTTATCAAACCGTTCGATGGCCGCGGCGACATGGCCGCGCTCAAAATCAACCCACCCAACGACATACCGGCTGTAAGATTGTCCCCAAATATTCTCAATTTCGGTGCTGATCGAAAAAGCCTCGTCAGAATATTGATACGCGGCTTCATATTCGCCAGCATAGACCGAGATGGCCGCCATCCCCCCTAGACTATCCGTGAGCATCGACAGGTTATCCAATTTCCGCCAGAGTTGACTGGCTTCGTGGGTAACGGATTTGGCACGATCAATGCGGCCGGCCATATTATAGGTATGGGCGGAATCCGTCAGGCTGTAGGCGAGTTGTTCTTCTAGGCCTAACTCCCGAGCCAGGGCGATGGCTTCTTCCCCAGCGGCTTGAGCGGCATCCAAACTTTGATTAAATCGGAACAAATTGGCTTTGATCCAGGCAATTTTTGCTAAGACTGGTTTATCATCCAAATACTCCGCCACGGTTTGGGCTTTTTCGATCAATTCGATGCCCGCTTCAAGGTTGAATTCGGTGCTGGCGATGCTGTAGATTTGGGCCTGGGCAATTTGAGCCGTCATCAGCATAGCGTCGGACGCGAATTTTTGAGCTAAGGCTTCCATGGTGCGGAAGTTATCCAAGGCCTCCGCGAATTGGGAGTTGGTTTCAAATGCCCGTCCACGGCCCACATATAATTCGGTCAGTTGGTCAATATCGGGTTCTACGGAAAATTCCGATACTTCAATGGCTTTGGTATAAAAAATGATAGCTTCTTGGTTGGCATACAGCCGAAAAGCAGCCTCTCCAGCGGACTTCAGATAATCGATGGCGCGTGGGTCTTGGGCCTCGTAAAAATGATGGCCTAAAATGGTTTCAAATTCTTTGGATTGGCCGGGATAAAGCTGTAGCAAAGCCTCCCCCACCTTGCGGTGAAACTCGCGACGATTCTTCAGTAATATGGTGTTATACGCGGTTTCCTGCGTCAGCGCTTGGCGGAAGGCATATTCCAAAATGGGTTCCCGAGCGGCTTCCAATATCAAACCTAAGCGCTGCAGGTTGTTTAACTCCCGATCGAGCTCAGCGGAGGTGCCACTGATTATCTCAAGCACCTGGTGATAAAAAGAGCGGCCAATGACCGCGGCCATCTGAAGCACCTGCTTGGCGCTGTCCTCCAAACGATCAATTCGGGCGGTTAACAGCGCCTGTAAATTATCGGGGATGGCCAGGTCGATGACATTGGAGGTGACTTGCCACTGCTCAGTCGTAGATCCCGGCACGATTACCTCATTATCCACCAGCGAACGGATCACCTCTTCCATGAAGAAGGGATTGCCATCCGACTTTTCTAAGATCATCTGACGAATATCTGCGGGCAAGTCGGATATATTCAATAATTGGTCAATGAAGTCATTACTCTCGGCCGTCGATAAGGGTTGCAGATCAATTTCCACATAGCGGTGCCCGTAGTTTGTCTCGGCAGCATGTTTGATTTGCCAGGCGGGAGAGGTCCGGTCGGGGCGGAAGGCGCAGATGAACAAGATCGGGGCGTTATCAACGAGTTGGAACAGGTGGTTGATAAAGTCCAAGGAGGTTTGATCAGACCAATGGAGGTCATCAATGGCAATGACTGTGGGCGTATCCTGAACCAGAAGGGCTAACATTGAGAGCAATTCTTTATAGATAGCCCGTTTCAACTTTTCACCTTCAAGCTGGTTGCCATTGGACCGTGCTGGCACCCCTAACAGAGTCTCAAATAAATTTAACGTCGCAGCGGATTTGGGATCACCCGCAGAAGGTAGCGTCTCAACCAGGGTTTTGCGGACGAGTTCGGGCGGATCGGAGGCTGAGATGCCCATGAAATTTAAAATGAGACGCTTGATCAACCCATAGGGCCGATTGGATTCATAGGAGACCCCCGCGACTTGATTCCAGCGGGATTGTAAATTGCCAAAGGGAAGGGTACTTTGGGCATCAGCATCCCATTTTCGCCGAGCTTCGCGGATCAGTCTGCTTTTACCCAACCCGACTTCGCCGACCAGATTAATGATTTGGCCGCGACCCTGATTTACCGTACTCAACGCATCGGAAATCCACTCTATCTCAGTGTCACGCCCAATCAAGGGGGTTTCCTGCCCGTGAAACCCGCGCTGGCGTTCGGGTTTTTCTTTCGCTCCTAGCACGCGATAGATGGTAACCGGATCATTTTTTCCCTTGATGACGACACCCTCAAGAGGTTTGAACTCAAACAGGGCCGAGACTTGCTTGTAGGTGTCCTCAGCAACCTGTATCGTCCCCGGTTGGGCCGTTTGCTCCATGCGGGCCGCGATATTGATGGCGTCTCCCTGGGCGGTGTATTCCATAAATAAATCGGACCCCACATCCCCGACGACTACCAACCCGGTATTGATCCCCACCCGAACGTTGAAATCAAGGCCGTAGCGGCGGGCGATTTCTTCCCGCAGCGGTTGGATATCTTCAAGAATATCTAGCCCAGCCAAAATTGCACGTTGGGCATCGTCTTCATGGGCGATGGGCGCGCCAAAAAACGCCAGGATCGAATCGCCCATCAGCCGGGCCAGGGTGCCTTCGTATTTGTAGATGGGGGAAATTAGATACTCGAAGGCTCGATTCATGATCTCGGTCCACTCTTCGGGATCGAGTTGATCGGCCATGGCCGTGGACCCCTTGACATCTGAGAATAGGATGGTCACGATACGCCGTTCACCCTGCATGGCCTGGGCCGAACGGGCCAACTCGAGTTTGTCGGCATACCCTTGGGGGGCAAAGTCCATTGGGATCAGGTTTTGGACGGGTTTGACCGGGGATGGGCTAGGTGTTCCGAGTTGGACCCCACAGTAAATACAAAACTTGGACTGCTGGGGAATTTCGCGTTCACAACGCTGACAGGATATTTTTAATGTGACCCCGCATTCCAGACAATATCTGGCCTCGGGCAGATTATCAGTTTGGCACTGAGTGCAGCGCATTAGATTCCCTTTAAGAAAGATTAAGACTTATGAAGACCTCAGATATTATAGCTTATATTTAGATAATTCAGATAATATTTATGGTATATTCAGAATTGAATTACTTTTTGGAGATATGGAGAAAACATGGGCCGGGTAGATATTCGCACACAAACGTTAGAAACTGTTCCCTTGGTGGTGGTAGATGATACCGCCTCGGAGGTTTTATGGGGGCTGCAAGCAGATCCGAAAACTTTGCCAACCAAATTGTTCTATGATCAACGTGGGTCACAGCTATTTGATCAAATCTGCGAACTGGACGAATACTACCCCACCCGCACCGAAGCGGCTCTTATGCAGGCCAATATTGCTGAAATGGCTAATGCCGTGGGACCTAATGTGGTCATGATCGAATATGGCAGCGGCAGCAGCCTGAAAACGCAATTATTGTTAGCACATCTCCCTGATATGGCGGCCTATGTCCCGGTGGATATCTCTCAAGAACACCTTTACCATACCGCGGAAAAACTGTCGCAAACGTACCCCCAGCTTGATATCTTTCCGGTGTGGGCCGATTTCACCAGACCATTCGCCATTCCTGGTCCCCATGGCCGCGCTGCCCGTAAACTAGCCTATTTCCCGGGTTCAACCATTGGAAATTTCCATCCCCACCAAGCTGTCGAATTCATGCGTAATGTAGCCGAGTTAGTGGGGCCCGGCGGCGGTTTCTTGATTGGCACCGATCTGCAAAAGGATCATGAGATCCTCAATTTGGCCTATAACGATCGCAAAGGGGTGACCGCGGCGTTCAATCTCAACATTTTGACTCACATCAACCGCGAATGCGGGACGAATTTCGTCGCAGATCAATTTGAGCATCTGGCTTTCTACAACGCGACGGCTGGCCGGATAGAGATGCATTTGGTGAGCCGGGTGGATCAGGTTGTGGAAATTGATGGCACCCCCATTCAATTTCAGGTTGGGGAACGCATTTTGACCGAAGTTTCTTATAAATACACCCTGGATGGGTTTGCGGAAATGGCGGCTCAGGCGGGATTCAGCGTTCAGCAGACATGGGTAGATCCTAAAAATTATTTCAGCGTCCAATATCTGATCGTCAATTGAGCTAAAGACCTTCCAGGTTTTCAAAACCTGGAAGGTCTGCTTCCCCCCGGGAGGGATAGTATGAAAATCGAATTCAACATTCCATTGACTAAGGTCGGGCAAAAAATTGCCGACCGCCTGATCGATACTCGCATTCGCGAATGGGAATTGATGCATGATCTCACTGATGAACAGATGCTCGGCCCCAGCACCCGCATTGTCGAGCCCCCGATTTGGGAATTGGGTCATGTCGGCTGGTTCCAGGATCGCTGGATTCTCCAAAATTTGGACAAACGCCCCCCCGTCGATGTCAAAGCCGATCAGTTGTACGATTCCTTCAATATCCCCAATTCGGCCCGGTGGGACTTATATTTCCCCTCCCGCAGCCAGACCTTTGAATACATCACCGATATTCTAGAAAAAATCATCCAGCGGTTAGCTGATCGTGATCCTACGCCAGAAGAAACCTATTTTTATAACTTGGTGCTTAACCATGAGGAAATGCACAGCGAGACGATGCATCATATCCGGCATACGTTTATGTATCCCGCGCCCCGATTTTCGACCAGTTGGGGGGACCCCGCTGTGATTGAAATCGACGAAACGTTTGCATTCCACGATGTTGAAATCCCTGGGGGCACATACCTGCTGGGTGGCACCCCCGATCAGCCATTTGTGTTCGATAACGAAAAATGGGCCCATCCGGTTGAAATTAAACCTTTTCAGATCGCGGCGACACCCGTAACGATGGCGGAGTTTCAACAATTTGTTGATGCGGGCGGATATCAAGAGCCTTCATTTTGGTCCGCTGAAGGCTGGGAATGGCTGCTCCAGAGCGGTCAAAAACACCCCGCATTTTGGCAACCGGCTGAAAATGGAACCTGGTTATGGCGCTGGTTTGACCAATGGGTCCCCCTGGAACCATACTTTCCAATGGTCCATGTCAACTGGTACGAAGCCAATGCCTACTGCGTCTGGGCCGGACGCCGCCTCCCCACCGAAGCAGAATGGGAGTTAGCTGCCAGCGCCAGTCGCCGGTCTGACAGTGACACCTTCACCCCTGAAAAACGACTCTATCCGTGGGGCAACACTCGGCCCCAGTCAAAATTTGCCAATCTCAACTCCTTCGTAGGTGGCCTAACAGATGTCAGAGCCTTTCCTCAAGGGGATAGTGCCTTTGGCCTGCGGCAGATGATCGGCAATGTCTGGGAGTGGACGGCCGATACCTTCGAAGCTTTCCCCGGCTACGTCATCGATTCTTACAAGACCTATTCTGAACCCTCATTTGGACAGCAAAAAGTGCTGCGCGGCGGTTGTTGGGCCACGCGTCCCCATGTGATCCGCAATACTTTCCGCAATTTTTATACGCCCGATCGGAATAATATCTTTGCGGGGTTTCGGACAGTGAAGGCTTAGGGTCGCGCGAAACCAATATCTTGCAATCCTGTTAGGTTGCACATGTAAGAACCCACCCAACGGGGGATTCCAAAAGGGTGAGAATATTAGAGTCTATTCACAATAAGGGGTGAACATGGTAAACCAGTCCAAACTGAGC
>CAYVQU010000151.1:0-13346 GCA_964453155.1 uncultured Anaerolineales bacterium
TTTGTTGCTCAACGCTTCTGTTTTGCCTGAGTTACTGCAGTAGAGTCACAAGTTGAAACCAAAATTTGCCCCGGTTGTGCGGAATATCAGGCTCACTTTATCAAAAGTACAAACCGCACAACACATTGTCTAAAAAGGAGACAAAACGATGTTCAAGAATAAGAAAGTTTTCACAATTGTGTTGGTCAGTGCCCTTGTGGCCGCGGTAGCTTTTGGTGTGGTGGCTTATGCCCCGGTTGTAACCGCCAGCGCCGCCGAAATCGTTGAAGATGGCCTCGCCCGGCGGGGCGGACCCGTTGGTGGCCGCGGTGGTCAACGCGGTGGCGGTGACAGCGCTTATTTAGCTGAAGCCCTGGGCATTACCGAAGAAGAACTCCAGGCCGCGTTCGAAGAAGTTCGAGCCGCCGGGAAGCCCGAAGAAGGTTCCGAGAAAGGTGCGCAACTGGCTGCTGCCCTGGGCATCACCGTTGAAGAACTGGATGCCGCTCGTGAAGCTGCCCAAGACGCGGCCTTAGCCGCCGCCATCGCCGAAGGTAAGATCACGGAAGAAGAAGCTGCTCTGATCGAAGCCCGGCAAGCCCTGCGTGACTATATGGACCAGGAAGAAATGCTGGCTTCAGCTTTAGGCCTCACTACCGCTGAATTAGCCGCTGCCAAAGAAGCCGGTCAGAAAATCCCCGATCTGCTCGAAGAACTCGGATTAGATCAAGAAACCTTCCAGGCCAACATAGAAGCTGCTCGAGATGCAGCCCTTGACCAGGCCGTCTCCGATGGGATTATCACCCAGGATCAGGCCGACGAGATTGGTGAAGGTGGTTTCGGTGGCCCCAAAGGCACCAGCGGTAAAGGTGGTCGGGGTGGACGCGGTGGTCAACAAGGTGGCCCTGGCAATAACCAGGAAGGCCCAGGTGGCAATGGCCGTCCCGACGGTCAACGCCCAACCGATACGGGAGACAACAGCTAAGTCAGTACAACCAAAACTAAATTATTGAGCGGAGCCTAAGGCTCCGCTCTTTGTTCTTAAATACCAAGGTATAAATGCACTATCACAACATTTAATATCTCATGTTACGCAGTAGCATCCTGAGTAGGTCCGGAGGACCATATCGAAGGGTGTGGGTCTCCCGAAAAATCACCCTTCGATACTCTATCGCTACTCAGGATGATTTTTCTAGCTTTGTTTTCTGTTGTGCGTAACATGAGTTAGTATAAACTATACGGTGGTAATTCCCCGATGGCCAGCCGCTCCCCATTAACGCCTGGAAATTTATCCATCGCCACCGGCGCCGGGGAATAAAACGCTTCGCCATACAAAGCCCCAATCATGGCACCAAACCAAATCGCCCGGGCTTCTAAAGTGCGTAGAAAATTGGGGCTGCTGAGCGCGGTTTCAATCCCGGTTTCGGTTCGTTGAAATTGGCTCTGGTAAGCTGCGACCACTTTCAGCTTCTGTACCCAAACCGCAGAGACATCGATCACAAACGAAGGTCGGAAAGGAGAATGGAGGGAGTAATAGTATGTCCGCTCTGGGCGGTAGGGGTTGCCAGTGCCCACTTTTTGTACCCCGGCGAAGAAACAAGCATTTTGGAGTAGTTTTCCAGCCGCCATATGGTCGGGATGGCGGTCTTCCCAATAGGGGATCAACACAATCCGAGGCCGAGTCTCCCGAATGAGGGTAATGATGGGATCACGGTGAGTGTGGTCGGTACCAATTAAAGTGTCTGGCAATCCGATCGAAAACCGATCACACAAACCTAGTTGTTTGGCCGCGTTTTGACGCTCCCTTTCCCTTCCTTCAGGAGTGCCACGACTGGACGATTCACCTAAACTCAAATCGGCAATCGCCACTCGCAACCCCCGTTCCACCGCTAACAAAAGACTTCCACCACAGCCAAATTCGGCATCGTCCGGATGAGGTGAAAAGGCCAGAATATCGAGGGGTTGATTCATAATAAACCTACCGGTAAATTCTTCCTTGGGGGCGACGCGGTCAGATAGCGGTAGATCAGGCTGTCAACCTGACCATTTTTAGGGCGGTTCGCACTGTTAGGGATCAAAACGGGGATGCGGGGCTGACCAAATACTTGTTCAAGAACGTCATTCATAATGATCCCGAAATAAATCCCTGAACTGACACCCCCGACCAAGCCACTTACCAGATCAAACATAAATAAGGGCAGGCTGATATCCACGCTCCACCGCTGCGTTTGGCTGAGTTCGGCGATAGAAAGGGTGCCATTTCCTAAAAAAAAGCGATATCCCGCCCCACATCGGCAGGCAGCCGCTGCGTATTGATCCCCGCCCGCAGCGACCCGTCGCAATCTCAGCCGCCGTTGACATTGCGGACAGGAATAATTCAAGGGCAGGTAATCGTCCGCCAGGGGTTTCATTACCGGATAGATATTGCTGCACACCAGGGATTCAATCGTGGTATTGCAGACCTGAATGACCGCCTCAATTTGGTTGATCACGAGATTGATCTGGTCGGTGAGGATATTTTGGGTTAATAGGTCCGAAACAATGACTGGGGTAGGGTGTAAATTTGCCTGAGTTGCCAACAAAAACTGAGTGGTGCGATGGTTGAATTCACTTAGTTTAGTGATCGAATTTTGGTTGAAGATCTGGCGCAGTCGATCATATCTTTTAATCGCTGTGGTTCGTTTTTTCTCACCGCTGACGGTTTGCTTGACAAAAATCCCGAGTTTTTCTATCGCCTGATCGAGGCGCACCCGGTCGAGGTCCACAAACCGGAGTTCGGTATCCTTAACTGCCAATGGGCAGATGGGGATCGATTGGATTTTTCCGAACAATGGCCAATAGATACGGGTCATGATCTTATCTGCTCCGGCGCGATCGGTGTCGATCCACACAAAAACGGAGGTGACATCTTCAGCTTGCTCCATCTTGGCTAATAGTTTCATGCGATCGAGCATCGATTGGGTGCAATCTACATAAACCTGTTGGTGAGAGAAAACTAACTTGGCGGGATCATGCCCTAACATCTCAGTCAACGCCGGATTGGTTGGCACCCGCAATTGCGAGCTGAAAGCACCTCGACTGGCGAATACACCTTTCGATTCCAGGAATTTCCGGCCGTGGCCGGTATGGATCAAATCTTCGATTGTTTGCATTTCATTCTTCTCCATCTGATCGTTCACATTGCGATGACCCTACCAACCCCCGAAAAAGCAGGCTGCCGTTGGATATACGTCATCATGCCAGTTTGAACGCGTTCTAACCGTTGGGTACGATATAAGGTCTCATATTGTGAGATGATCGCGGCGCGGTCAAACGTTTGGGCATGGCGCCGGGCCGCAACCCCCATTTGCCGCTGACGGGGTGGATTTGTGAGAATATCCACCCCCAATTTAATGGCGCGCGCTTCATCGCCAGGATTAAAATGCCCCCCCGTGATCCCATCCAATACAACTTCGGGCAATCCACCCACGTTGGTACTCACAACCGGTACCCCACAAGCCATAGCCTCCAACGCGACAAGGGAAAAACTCTCATTCAGGCTGGTCAGGAGCATCAAGTCGGTTTGGGCCAGCAGCGGGGCCACTTCCCTTTGCAGACCCCAGTAGTGCACATCTTGTTCAATGCCGTTCTCCTTAAATATGGCCCTAACCTGATCCATATCTGGACCATCACCGATCAGCCAAAGTTCAGCCGCCATTTGCTGGCGAATCCCAACAAAGATTCGGGCCATGCTGGGGGCATTTTTTACCGGTCGAAAATTAGAAACGTGCACTAACCGCGGTTTGGTATGTGAAATCCCCAAAATCCGGTTTTCTTGCGGTCTGAAACGGCTTAAATCAACATAGTTATAAATTACCTGCGGGGGCTTAGGAAGCTGAAATACATTTTGCGAAAATTGGGCGTAGTTGTTGGATACCGTCGTTAGCGCCGCCATCTTCGGCAGAATTTTGGCAAGATAGGAACCAATTTGGGGATCACAGCCATAAACGCTGACATCCGTCCCATGCAACGTCCCCACGATAGCTGGCGCCTGCGTTCCTAACCGGCGTTGGATCATGAGCGCCGCGCGGGCGAATGGCACCGCGTAATGAAAATGAAGCACTTCGATTTTTTCGCGCGCCACAATTCTGACAACTTGGGCAATAAAAATGTCCAGGTCTTCTGAGGGCCAATTGGTAATCAGGCAGGCAGGATGTTCACCGTTGGCCCACTCGGGAACCACCGTATGAACTTTGACGCCAGTGCTTTGAATCCACTGACCAAACGGCACCGTCCGGCTAAAAAGATGAACCTGATGCTGGCGTTGAGCCAGCCCAATGGCCAGTTCGGTGGCAACCCGGGCACTCCCCCCGAAACTGGCGTGACATAAGATACCGATACGCATGAATCTTTCTCCTCCAGCCCACAGTAAAGGCGACTGCTGAAACAATCGCTACAAACCGGCTGATAATTTCTGTTGTGGCGCCGGGGTAGATCTCACTGCGGGTGATATTAAATTGGTTATAGAATTGGAACCGGGAGCAAGCGCGTTGCTCTATTGGGTCAATTTCAACCAGGCCTGACCCCTACGCCTGGTCAAATTACAAATTTCGTTTTTCTTAATCTATACATTCTTTCACACGACCAAAGAGGGAAAACCAGATATTGGCAGTAGGTGGCAATACTTCAATCGCGATAATTCGCACTGCACACCGCTATTTCGATAGACATGTAAGTTAGATACATATCTAATATTATAACGATATCCGGCAATGGTGTCAAGTATTACCAATGATAACTATATTTGCTATATTCGAAATTGCTCCGTAAGGTACAATCGCCCCGGGAGGTCTGATTCTTGGAGGCCTGTACACCATGCAGCAGTTTATCAAAACAACCTTAAACCCAGCCCATTTTCATGGACATGATAAATCTCCCCCGTTTTTCGAGGGCTGGTATTTCAAGCTAGTTACCGCCAGTGAATCGCACCGGTTGGCAATTATTCCAGGGATATTTTTGGGGGAAAATGGACATACCTTCGTACAAGTGCTGGATGGGAATTCGGCCCAATCACGGTATCATCGTTTCGATCTGGCTGACTTTTGGGCCTCCCGAACGGATTTCGAGATCGAAATTGGTCCCAATTATTTTTCCCAAACTGAAATAACCTTGGAAATCGAAGATGCTCTTGGTCAGATATCGGGTTCGTTAAGTTTCGAGGGCTTATCTCCCTGGCCGGTTTCGCTGATATCACCCGGAATCATGGGGTGGTATGCCTGGGTGCCAAAAATGGAATGCTATCATGGGGTGCTCAGTCTGGATCATACCATCCAGGGCGCGCTCACGATCGATGGGGTGCTGATCGATTTTTCAGGCGGCCGCGGCTATATCGAGAAAGATTGGGGGCAATCTTTTCCCGAGGCTTACATCTGGTTTCAGGGCAATCACTTTGAAACGCCGGGAACCTCGTTGACGGCTTCGGTGGCCATCATTCCCTGGCTGAAAAATGCCTTCCGCGGTTTCATCATCGGATTCTGGCACGATCAGGTTCTCCATCGATTTGCAACCTACAACGGCGCAAAAATTGAGCACTTATCCGTTACCGATCAGCAGGTAACCTGGGTTGTCCGCAACCGTGCCTACCGGTTAGAAATGACCGTGAGCCGTACCGCAGGCGGCCGCCTCCATGAACCAACCCGTGCTAAGATGCTGCAGCGGGTGGAGGAATCGATGACTGCAACGGTAGAAATTCGCTTGACAACATTACCGGGCGCGGTGATTTTCCACGAGATTGGTCGTAACGTGGGCTTGGAAGTTCAGGGGGATATCGCCAGGCTGCTGACCCTGAAATAGATTTCCCAAATACCCATAAAATCTGGGGAAAAACGCGTATACTGTGGTATATATTAGAAGCGACCGATGGTCGCTTCTGGAGTTAAGGATGCCTAAAGGAATCGAACGGACCCCCCAACAAAACCAAACCCGGCGGCTAGAAATTGCCCACGCCGCCGCGGATTTAATCTTTCGGCAGGGTTTTGCTGAATCGTCTGTGAGCCAAATCGCGGCCGCGGCTGGAATCGGAAAGTCGACCCTGTATGATTTTTTCAAAACCAAAGATGAGATCATTTTATTGCTGCTCGAGGAGCCCTTGGCCGAAATCATCCGCGCGGCCCAACAGATCGTCAACGATACCGGCAGCGTAGTCGACCAGATCGAGCAAATACTCCACATGCATTTAGGGGTACTTCTCCGCGATAGAGCTTTTATTTTGAAGCTGAGTTTTGAGTCGCAGCGCTTACCGTTACGGGTGCAAGCCCAGCATGAAGTCAAACGGCAGGTCTATCAAGATTTGATAGTGGAACTCATCAAAACCGGCATTGCAGACGGCAGTTTGCGGGACATAGATGCCGATATGCTGATGAAAATGTTACTCACAACCTTAATGACCGTGGTCGCAACTGCCCGCCCGGTCGGAACACCGCGAGAAATGCTGGATAAGGCCTTAAATATTGTCTTGAGAGGCGCTCTAGAGGAATGATAAATAAACGTCAAACCAACTTTCCCCAATCCAAAAGGACATTGACATGACGACCCAAACCCCCCAATACGAACGTAAAGTTACCGGCGCAGAGCGGTTCTTTTCCCATTCACCGTTTTCAACCGTGACGATGGTGGCTCGCATCACGGGCCAGGTTAGCGCCGAGATGCTGCAACAGGCGGTGATGAAACTCCAGCAGCAGCATGTTCTCTTGCAAGTACGGATTAAATATGACCAGCACGAAGAACCCTGGTTTACCACCGAGGGCGTCCAAGAAATTCCAATCGAAGTCGTGCCGCGCCATTCCAAAGACGATTGGATCAAAATCCACGCCGAAGCCTCCAAAATCCCCTATGAATTTGAAGCCCGACCAGCAATCCGCTTCATTTTGGTTCAGTCGCCAGAAATATCCGAATTGATCATTCTATGTCACCACATCATTTGCGACGGTCTATCTTTAGCCTATCTGGCGCGGGACATCCTCGTTTATCTGGGGGATTTTACAATTTATCCAGAACCACTAGCGATCACACCGGTTACAGTCGATACCCTTCCCAGCGAGGTGGTTCCTTCCGGTTTAGTCAAATTTTTTATCAATCGCATCAATCAAAAATGGGCGGCAGAAATTGTCCATTTTGATCAGGATGATTATGAAGCCCTGACCGAAGCGTATTGGGACAGTTACCAACATGAAATCGTCTCCATTGAGTTATCTGCAGAGGAGACTGCGAAACTAGTCGCCCGGTGCCGGGCAGAGCAAGTCACGGTGAATTCGGCCCTCACTGCCGCTTTTTCGGGGGCGTTGGGTCTGGAAACTGGAGGTGCGCCACACCGCCCCAAAACGGCTATTGCGGTGAGCGTTCGCGAGCGAGTCACCAATCCACCGGGAGAAGGTTTAGGATTTTATGCCCAAGGATTTGAACTGCACCAGAAATTCAATTCGAAGAGAGGTTTTTGGGACAATGCCCGGGTTTACCACCAAAAAATAAAAGCAAACGCGGCGAATAAAAAAGTATTCAATAATCTCCCCAATTTTTTACTGATGGATTCGAATATTTACGAGGCCCTCAACTTCAAAAAATTGGGCGCGTTGGTGTCACCGCAATCACCCCAATATCAAAAACTATTCGAATTCAGTCAGCGCGATGACGTCGTCGTAAAACTACTACAACGGGCGAAAATGGCCTCGCTAGAGTCGAAGATGCTAGGCTCAGCAATCACAAATCTCGGCCGGATGGATTTTCCGACCAATTATGGTGCATTGGAATTAGATCGTTTGATCATGCAACCGGGCGGAGCCTTCCCCCTGGTTCATGTGGATATGGTCATCGGCGCGGTAACCGCGGCTGGCAAACTTAGCCTGGTGATCGAATATACCCAGGCCGCGGTGGATTCGGCTACAATAGAGAAAATCAAGTCCAAAGCGCTGAATTTCTTACTCGAGGAGTAAAGATTATATGAAACAAGCCATTGTCCACATTGCCCTGGTCGTCCGTGACTATGATGAGGCCATCGCGTTCTACACCGAGAAACTCAATTTCACATTAATCGAAGACACCTACCAACCCGAACAAGATAAACGCTGGGTGGTGGTCGCGCCACCTGGTTCCACAGAGACAACCGTGTTGCTCGCGCGAGCCTCAAAACCGGCGCAAGAACCTTTTATTGGCAATCAAACCGGGGGCCGGGTATTTTTATTCCTCAACTCCGATGATTTTTGGCGAGACTACAATAACATGGTTGCCAAAGGAATAGAATTTGTCCGCCCACCCAAAGAGGAATCCTACGGCACGGTTGCGGTTTTCAAAGATTTGTATGGCAATTTGTGGGATTTACTCCAGCTCAAAGCCGATCACCCCATCGTCAAACGTAGTAAGGTCGGATAAAAACAAAGCTGGCCCTGGATTTTTCCAGGGCCAGCTTTGTTTTTATCTTTACAATCTGATTGATATTCTTTTATCTCGGTGACCTAGAAAATCCAAATCAACAATAGAATAGGTAAGGCCAGCAATACTAAGGGGATCAAGAGCACTCCCAAAATTGCCAACACAACGCCAATGATCAGAGCAATGACCAAACCGAGGGCGCCGAACACAATCGCAAGGATCACCCCGACCAACCCCAAAACCAAGCCGACGATGCCGGTGATGATACCAATGATAGCTTCAATAAAACCCATGACAGACACTCCTTTGTGTTGTGCTTTTCGGCCATAGTCATCACATCAACTTGCCGTGCGCACAACTAGCGGTTCAACTGCCGCAATTCGTTTGAAAATTTATATCTACAACAGTTTACGTAAATCTCCGGGCAGGGTTGCAAGAAATCGAGGTTCAGGGTATTGTAGATTTATTATAGCCGACGAATACCGGAGGCCAAAATGAATACAAAAAACATTTTTATAGCCGGGAGCATCAGCGTTGTTTTTATTGTTTCTAGCGCCTGCAACCTGATTCGCTTGATGAATCCTGTGGATGAGGTCGTCTCTGAGATTGAAACCTTGACCACGCAAATCCCTATCGAGGAAATCGAAGAGAACCTGGAAGCTTTGGCCACCGAAATCCCCTCAGATTTTGGCGACATTGGGGATTTAGGCGGATTAACGGAACTTGCCGGGACAATGGAAGCTTACCAAGATGGATTCGCAACCGGTGAAGCCCCCCCAGACATTCCAGTGATAGCCGAAAATGAAAATTTCCTCGGTTCTCGCGATTTGGTATCCTATCAAACGCCATTGAAATTCCCGGCCGTTTTAGATTTTTATCAGCACGAAATGGTTGTTAATGGTTGGCAATTTCAAACGGATGACTCCGTTATTACAGACCAGGCTGCCGTATTACGGTTTGCTAAACCCAATCGGGAGGCCCTGCTAACCTTAGGTTACAATGAGGCGAACAACAACACCGTCGTACTGATTACGATCGAACTTAAATAACTGATGTTACGCACGAAGCATCCTGAGTAGGTCCACAGGACCGTATCGAAGGGTGCGGGTCGTCCAAAAATTCACCCTTCGATACGCTAGCGCTACTCAGGATGAATTTTCAAGCATATTTTCTCAACCATGCGTAACATCAGTTAAATAAAACCTTGCCCGGTAATATTGATCGCAGCCCTGCAATTTAGGTTGGAAAAAAATGATACCTGAAAGAATATTTGTCGTCGAAGACGAACCGGCCCTCTTAGAAACCTTAACTTACAATCTAGAACAAGCCGGGTATGAGGTAACCGCCATCCCCGATGGCCTCCAGGCCCTGGAAATTGCAAAAAATAACCCGCCCGATTTGATGATTCTCGACATTATGCTGCCCGGAATCGATGGCTTCGAAATCACTCGGCTGCTGCGTCAGGAATTGCGGTTTCCCATCCTGATGTTAACCGCCCGAGATGACGAGATCGATCGGGTTTTAGGCCTGGAACTCGGAGCCGACGATTATCTGACTAAGCCGTTCTCGATGCGCGAATTATTAGCCCGCGTCAAAGCCCAACTCCGCCGCCGCCGCTTAGATCGCGAAGAAAATGGCCGGCGGCCTAAATCCCCAGATAACCAACTTATTTTCAAAAACCTGCGCATCAACCTGACCCGGCGTGAAGTTCTGCTGAACGCTGAAATCATCGCCTTGAAACCGAAAGAGTTCGAGCTGCTACTCTATTTCGGCCAGCATCAAGGCCAAGTTCTTTCCCGCGAGACCCTACTCGAAGAAGTGTGGGGTTGGGACTTCACTGGTGGCAGCCGGACTGTCGATGTCCACGTCCGGTGGCTGCGAGAAAAAGTCGAGGCCACCCCGGCGAAGCCGACCCGGATTATTACAGTGCGGGGGGTTGGGTATCGGTTTGAAGGGTAAGGTCATATTTGTCTAACTAGTCTAAGAAGTCTAATTGGTCAGTTTTGACCAGCTAGACGAATGAGACCAATTAGATATTCAGACCCATCGACATGTTAAAAAGCATCCGCTGGCGGATTACCATTCCATATGTAATTTTGACCCTGGTGATTATGCTGGGGTTGGGGGGCTATTTATCTTCGTTTTTACGGAATAATCATCTCCAGGATTTAGAAAAATCGTTGACGGCGCAGGCCCAGTTGATGAGTGATGCCCTGGCTCCAATCTTAGGCAGTGATTTCGATAAGGGTGCCGATATCAATGGATTGGCAAATAATTGGGCCGACATGCTCGGAGCCCGGGTAACAATCATCGACATAGAGGGGATCGTCATTGGTGAATCTCACGAGGACCGGGCCACGATGGACAACCACTTCAACCGTCCTGAAGTCCAAGAGGCCTTAACCACCGGGCAGGGGCAGCGCATCCGGCGCAGCGCGACCGTAGGGTACGATATGATGTATGTCGCCGTTCCCGTGAAGGAGAATGATCAGATTTTGGGGTTTGCCCGGATCGCCATCTCCATTGAGCAAATCAATACAAATATTAATAATCTACGCCAGACGATTTTGATCACGTCAATCATTGCGGCTGGTTTGACGATCGCGCTGTCAACCGTCATCGCCGGACGAACGGCCAAACCCATCGAGGAATTAACCCAAACCGCAATCGAAATGGCTCACACGGAAAACGAGCCGCCTTCCCCTTCGGCTGCTTACAACGAAGTCGGTCAACTGGCGGAGGCTTTCAACACCCTGGTTTCACAACAACGGACTCAAATTCGGGCCTTGGAAACCGAGCAAGGCAAACTCACCAGCGTTTTGGAACAAATGACCGATGGCGTGATCATCGCCAATGAAGAGGGCCACATCGAGATGATCAATCCGATGGCCGAAACCTTGTTCGACCTCACTCCCGATACCGCCGAGGGGCAATCATTGGTCCAGGTTTTGCGGCACCACGCGATCATAGAATTATGGCGCAAGTGTCAAAAAACCAGACGTGAACAAACCCTGGCCTTAGAAATGCCGCGGCAATCAAAGTTTATCCAAACTGTGATCATCTCCCTTGAAGATGCCCTGCCAGGAAATTATCTGCTGCTGTTCCAAGATTTAACCCGAATGCGGCGGCTAGAAACCGTGCGGCGCGACTTTATCAGTAATATTTCCCATGAATTGCGAACCCCTTTGGCCTCCCTCAAAGCCCTGACCGAAACTCTGCAAGGGGGTGCCATCGACGATCCCCCCGCGGCTCAACGGTTTTTAAGGCGCATGGAAACCGAGGTCGATGCCCTGACGCATATGGTTTCGGAGTTGCTAGAACTCACCCGAATCGAGTCCGGTCAGGTTCCCCTGGAATTGCAGCCGGTATCCCCCAAGAAAATTTTGGAACGGGCGATAGAGCGGCTCAGCGTCCAGGCTGAACGCGCTGGGCTGATAGTTTCGATCTTTTGTCCCGACGACATCATCAACATCATCGCCGACCCACCGCGGATCGGGCAAGCCTTGGTAAACCTACTTCACAACGCGATCAAATTTACGCCGGAGGGGGGAGAAATCACCCTGGCCGCCTGGCAGCAAGGGGATATTGTGGTCTTTGCCATCGAGGATACTGGGGTGGGGATCCCTTTCGATGATCTCCCCCGGATCTTCGAGCGCTTCTACAAAGCCGACCGGGCCCGCACCGGCGGTGGCACCGGCTTAGGGCTGGCCATCACCCGCCACCTCGTCCAGGCTCACGGGGGCCGGATCTGGGTCGAGAGCGTCGAGGGACAGGGGAGCACGTTCTCGTTTTCAATCCCCATCGAGATTTAGAAGGTAGAACGCGGATGACGTGAATACACTTTGCTAACGCGAATTCGCGCGGATTCTCCTAAAAATCATACCCAAAACAAAGCATCCTGAGTAGACCAGTGCTTTTCCGGTCATATCGCCTGTACTGAGCCAGTCGAAGTGAAGGGTGCGAGTCGATCAACTCAAATTCCTATCGCCGCACCCTTCGATACGCTGCGCTACTCAGGATGCTAGTCAAATTGTTTTTTCGCGTTCTATTCCTAGTACCCTGCTTCTAGATCGACTTTATTTGGTAATGGCTCCCCGCGGGCAGCTCTATTAAGCGCAGCGGCTAGGGCATTCATGCGGAGTTCATTGGTCTCACGAGTACCCCCGCCGCGGTGAGGGCTCATGACGAAGTTATCCAGTTCGTGGAAAGGGTAGTCGGCGGGCGGGGTGTGGATGCGGGATTCTTCGTCGGAGGGGTAGTTGTACCAGACATCGGCCCCGGCTGCCTGCAGGTGCCCGGATTGAAGCGCTTCGTAGAGGGCTTTTTGATCCACAATCGGGCCGCGGCCGACGTTGGTGAGGATGCCACCAGGGCGCATGAGGGCAATTTCATTTCCGCCGATCAATCCTTCGGTATCTGGGGTACCCGGCGCGGTGACCATCAGGATATCGATTTCGGGTAGCAATCGGTGTAGATCATCCAGACCGAAAACTTCAGCCACATCATCGGGCTTGGGAGTTCGTTGAATGCCAATTACTCGCATACCCATTGCTTTCAAGACACGGCCAACATGCTGCCCAATCGCCCCGTAGCCCAAGATCAGGGCCGTTTTCCCCTCAAGAGAAATGGAAGGATTAGCTTCGTAGCGCGGGGTCCAGTTGCCGGTACGCATGGATTGGTCCATGGGAACGATGAACTTAGCCGCGGCAAACAGCAAGGCCAACGCCATTTCGCCCGTCGCGCCGGCGTTGTGATGTAAATTATGAACCGAAATCAGGGGAAATTCGAGCATCAACTCGCGGGTTGAGACGGGGAGTCCAGCCCAAGGGATGATGACATGCTGCAATTGGGGGGCCTCTGCCACAAATTCCCGCGTGGGGACACCTTCGACCAGGACGTGATAATCGGTTGGATCAGGGAGATCAGATCCGACAGTGAGTTGAATAGCGGGGTCAAGTTGAGCT
>CAYVQU010000152.1:0-7806 GCA_964453155.1 uncultured Anaerolineales bacterium
GCACATTGCCCTGAGCTGCTTCAGGGCCTCCAACCGCTTGACGGGTACCTCGTCCAAATATAGATCGACGTCTTTTGCCTGACTCTGCATAGGGTCACCTCGCCAAAATCCTGATCGATACACATCGTTACTTGCTTGACGCCATCCTTGGGGAAAACCTTACGGTACGACAGACACACCAGGCAGCTCTCGCAACTCAAGAATTGCGCTGGGCCTCCCCTGGTCAGACTATTCCCAATTCTCGCAGTCGCTTCTCATCGCCGAGGGTAACCCCGTGCTTGTCGTGCAGCAACTTTTGAAGCGCCTTTACATCCACGGCCCGGGGTGTACTGCCCGCTTCTGCCGCCAGGGCAGCCGCGGCACCGGCCGCCTGCCCCATCAGAAAGACCATCCACCGCACTCTCATACACGGCGGCTGGATGATGGCCGCCCGCCCCGTGACCAAGAGCCCTTCCACTCCTCTAGGCAAAAACTGGCGGTATGGAAAGTCATAGGCGCATTGCTCTCCCCTGCTCCCTTCCCCCTACTTTCTCCCTTGCCCCCTTCTCTGATCGCGATACAATACTCCCCATGCCCCTACTTGACCATTTTGGCTTATTTGCCCCCTACTATGACCAGGTGTTTCAGCACGGTGACCGTGATTGGCTGTTGAGCCTGGTAGATTTGCCCACAGACGGCACGCTGCTGGATGTTGGTGGCGGCACCGGGCGGTTGGCCCAGTTGTTTACCACTCAGGCTGAGCAGGTTGTGGTTGCCGACTTTTCACTTGAGATGCTCCAGCAAACTTTGGCCAAGGGGGATTTACTGCCAACCCAAACGGCCTCCGAAAATTTATCTTTCCCAACGGAACAATTCGACCGCATCTTGATGGTCGACGCCCTTCATCATGTTATCGATCACCAAGAAACTGCCACCGAACTCTGGCGCGTGCTAAAACCCGGCGGCCGGATTGTGATCGAGGAACCTGATTTTCGTACTTTCGGAGTCAAGCTCCTGGCCATTGCTGAAAAAATCATGGGCATGCACAGTCATTTCTTAGATCCGCAAAAAATCGCGGCCCTCTTTGACGCGTTCGTGGCTCAAACCCAGATCGTTAAAAATGATGACAGCTTCAACGTCTGGATCATCATCACCAAACCCAATCCCCTGCCCCCTAATCCCCTATCCCCCTAACCCTTGCCCCTTAATCCCATGCCCCTTCTAATTTACCCCCTCCTCGCTTATATTCTTGGTTCAATTCCCAATGCCCTTTGGATAACCCGCCTCGTGAAAGGCATTGATGTCCGCGATGGCGGCTCTGGTCACGTCACGACCACCAATACAATTCGTCAGGCCGGCTGGCTCCCTGGGGTGGCGGTTTTCGTATTAGATATTTCCAAAGGGTTTGTACCGGTATATTTGGCCCTGCGCGCCCAAAGTCCGGCTTGGATTTTGGCGTTGACGGCTGCTTTGGCAGTGACCGGGCATTGCTGGCCGATATTTGCCCAATTCCGCGGTGGGATGGGGTTAGCGACTGCGGGTGGCGCCTTGGTAGCGATTGAACCGGTCACCTTCCTGATTTGCATCGGGCTGCTGGTAGCCATCATGTTCTTGATAAAACATTCAGCGCGGGCGGCCTTGTTTACGGGTCTCCTGGGGCCCCTGGTTTTTTATCTGATCGGTTTACGCGGAGCAATTATTTGGGTGGGCGTTGCCGTAGGGATCGTGATCGCCATCCGCTTTACCATCGACTGGAATCGGGAGTACCGTGAGCTGTGGCTAGATCGAGAAAAATAAAAAAACAGCCCGGTGGATTTTCCACCGGGCTGTTTCTGTAATCTTTATTTGAATTCTGGGTAAACCGCGAGAATATTATCGATATCCTCCAAAGTGGGGGCTAACAACCATAGGGATTCACTGCCGGTCGTAAACATACAGCTGAAATGGTCGTTAATTTTTGTCCAGCAATCGGTGTCGAAAGCCTCTACCATGCGCCCGACAAACCGGCGGTTGAGATAATCAGCCAAAGCTTGGTCAAACTCAGCGCTCTCTTCTACCGAGTCCCATACCCAGTGAACCACTAAAATGCTCTGATTTTTCCGCGCGTACACCTGGAAAGAATCGCCCCCCCAGCCGGCAGCCGCCTCCGCCGCGGTGATGGGGTCAAGTTGGAAGAGATAATTAGCGCTACTCCCCAAGATCATATTGGTCATCAACTCGCCCAAAGTTTCCTGAATGAGTAATTCCCACTCATCCCCTAGCAGGTCACCGATGGGCCGGGATTCTACCTTGACCGCGGGTTCGTTTTCAAAGTACTTTTCAGGGTGTAGGATTTGTTCGGTAGTCGCGGGAAAATCGGCGTAAACCTGGTTAACCGCCTCCCAGCCATCCCCCGCCTCAAAAACATAGTTTACAAAATTTAGCCCGTCAAAGTAATTGAAATACGTTTCCCGTACCAAAAAAGGCGGTGGAAAATCATTACTCGTGATGACTTCATCAATTGGCGAATAGCCAGATTCTTCAATCTCGGCGATTTCATCCTCACTCGCATAGGCTGTTAGCCAATCATACATCAGTTTCGTCGCATCCCCCTCGACCAGGGCCGTAATTGCGGCGCAGCGATCTAATTCCCGCATGCATTCAGGATACACGCCAATATCCCCGAGTTCAAAGTGTTGATCGGTCAGGGCATGAACATACTCGTGGGCATATACAAATTTTTCTAAACTGCCAAAATCTTCACTTATGACAAATAATTCATCTGTCCAGGGGATATAGAATCCGCCTAAACCTTCGCCCAGATCGTTGATGGCCTGTGAGTATAAATCATAACCTGGTTCAATTAATCCCAATACACTCAGAATCTGGGCCTGTTTTTTGATCTCATCCCGAGTGTTACGGGCCAGAAATATTTCCTTCAAAATTTTGTGCACTTTGATTTCTGGAATAATATAACGGCCGGTATCAGTCAAAATTCCCAATTCCCGGATGGTTGACACCTGATTTTGGATATCATCCATTTCTTGACCCAAACTGGCGCTGGGGGGGGCAAACTCGCGGGTCGGCGTGGGGGTAGGCAGTACCTCAGTCGCGGTCGGGATGACCGTTGACGTCGGTGTGTGGGCTGGAGTTTCGGTTGGCCGGGGGGTGGGAGTAGCGGTCGGTTCGATATAAATTGTTGGGGATGGTAGCGGGGTTTCACTCGGTAATTCGGCGATCGCCGGTCTTTCCGGGGCTCGAAACATAGGGAGAACGATCTTAAACGCCACATACCCAATTGCCACAAAGATTAAGAGCGTCAGGAGAGAAATTGGATAAGTTATCCAACGCCGTCGAGATTTCTTCGGGGGTGGTGGAGCCTGACTTTTGACGATCTGAGTGGGTTCTTTACTGGCCTTAATTAATTTCGCGGCTTGCAATTTCGCCAGTCGTTCTTGCGCCCGACTATTTGTGGGACTTAAGGCAACTACCTGTTCCAGGCAAAAGATTTTCTTCTGATAATCTTCAACGGCATAGCTGAGCAAGAACCAGGCTTCCTCAGAATTTGGATGCTGTTGAACGTAGGGCGTAAGGATTTCGGCCGCCGCGGAAAATTGTTTTTCACGGAGAAAATTTACAGCTTCTTGTAGGGGCGAGTTCTCAGAAATATTTGTCATGAATTTCTCTATTGTTGCTTTACGAACATCGAATAGGGTGCAAATATTAGCTCAGTGATCTTTCGGGGGATGAAAGTTCCCCGGGAATTCCCGATAGGTCGTTTTACTAGGGGCATATGGTTCAAAGTTTCCAGGGAACTGGTTCTATCCACAGTATTTCTCAAAGAACCCAACTATTTTGCCAAGTTGAAGTATACCCCAATTGATTTCCCTCCAAAGAAAAACACCATCAACAAATTCTAGGCAGCATTTCTCCTGCTAAAACGTCTACCACCCGGGTGGAACCAAAGGCAGTTTTCATCAATACCCGCTTGGCTGGCGCGGCAGTGACTTCTCCAATGATGACCGCTTCGGCCCCATATTGTGTTTGCCGCATCGTTTCAAGGATGATTTTGGCATCATCTTGGCTGACGATGGCGACGAGTTTGCCCTCATTGGCGATATATAGCGGATCGAATCCGAGCATTTCACTGGCCGCCTGAACCGCTGGTTTAACCGGGAGCGCGGTTTCATTGAGCGTAATCCCCACCCCCGATTGCTGGGCGATCTCATTGAGCGCCGAGGCGACCCCACCCCGGGTGGGATCGCGCAATACATGAATTTTATCGCTGACTTCAAACAATTTCGCGATCAAATGGTTGAGGGGGGCCACATCACTTTCAATTGCCGTTTCAAACCCCAATTCGCCCCGCGCCCCCAAGACGGCAATGCCGTGATCCCCCAGTGAGCCCGAAACGATGACCACATCCCCCGGTTGAGCCTGGGCCCCGCCAACTTCCACGCCAGAGATGACGGCCCCCACCCCCGCAGTGGTGATGTACAAACCATCGGCCTTACCCTTTTGGACGACTTTGGTGTCGCCCGCGACGATCTCAACCCCAGCTTCTTCTGCTGCTTCTTTCATGGATTGGACGACTTGCTCCAAAATCCCAATATCTAACCCTTCCTCTAGAATAAATCCAGCAGTCAGATATTGGGGAGTGGCCCCCAACATGGCGACATCGTTGACCGTGCCGCACACCGCGAGTTTACCAATATCACCACCCGGGAAAAACAGCGGCCAAACTACATGGGCATCGGTGCTGATGGCTAATTGGGTGCACGCATTGGCCTGGACCACCCCGGCATCATCACCCGCGCGTAACGCCGGGTTATCCAGGGGGGGCAAAAAAGTCTTGCTGATCAGGTCATTCATCATCTTGCCGCCGCTGCCGTGCCCCATGACGATTTTCTCGCCGTGGGCCAACGGAACGGGACAAACTGGGCCGGTCATGGTTGGGTACGAATTATTTTCGGTCATATTATGGGTTTAGATGAGGTGTTTTGTGAGGTGATGGGCTACCCGATAACTTCCTAGGGTAGGCTGATTCCAGAACCAATTTCAAGGTGATGATCTTCGCAATGGTTGTGGCCCTCGGGATTCGTAAAATTAAAATCAATGAAAGCCAAGCATTTCAATTCGAGCTCAGCTTCTTCCAGATAACGCATTACCGGACTGCCTTCTGCGGTCCCGCTGGCGACATAATCATAAACCTGACGAGTCGACAAAATGCTGCGCCCATTGATTTCGGCGGCAGCGGTGATTTTTATATTGTTGAGGGTTAATATCTCTGTGATCGCGAGCCAATCTTCTAGCGAGGTTTCCTCGAAATGATAGAGAATAGTATCCCGAATCGGGGCCATGATGGTATAGATTCGGGCAAACTCGCGGGTGTTATGATCTTCCTGGTATTCCGCTGTATTAACGAGTTGTTCACCTCCCGCGAGGGGTGCCCCGCGTGGGATTATCACTTTCCCATTTTTGTCAACAACCTGATTATGACCAAAATCTATTACATCTGGGTTGAGATTGTGCTGCCCACCTGATGAGATCAATGGTTCACCGGTACGAATACTGGTTAATCCATAGGACCACAGTTTGGTCAGGTCGGTTCTTTCAGGATTTGTATTTTCATGTAGATTGGTTGCAATCGGTTTCGGTGCTATTGATTCGTCGGCCTGATCAGTGCTGACGATTTTCTCTGGATTTGCCTCCGGGATAGTCTGGGTTTGCGGCGCGGGCGCTGAACATCCGGCCACAATTAAAATCGACAGTGCCAAGATCAGAATTCTATTCATCCGCTAACCGACCGTATTTGAAATATGCCGCGCAGGCACCCTCGGCGGACACCATGGTGGCCCCCAATGGATTCTCAGGAGTGCATTCCTTGCCAAAAGCAGGACAATCGTGTGGTTTTTTTAATCCCTGGAGAATTGCACCCGCGATACACAGGGGTGATTCCTCAGATTGGATCGCGCCGACATCGAATTTCTTCTCGGCATTAAAGGCGTCAAATTCATCTCGTAACCGCCAACCGCTCATGGGGATGGTGCCAATCCCGCGCCATTTGCGGTCGCTTTCGCAGAAAACTTGTTCGATCACTTTTTGGGCGGGTTTATTCCCCTCCAGGGTGACTGCCCGGGGATAGGCGTTGCCAACTTCGACTATGCCAGCCTCGAGACGTCGGACCGTTTCCAAAATGCCTTGAACCACGTCCAAAGGTTCAAAACCGGTCACAACGATGGGTGTCTGGTATTTCTCGGCGATGGGGGTGTATTCCCAATAACCCATCACCGCACAGACGTGTCCGGCGGCTAAAAACCCCTGTACCCGGTTGAAACCTGAACCCAAAATGGCATGCATCGCCGGGGGGACGCGGACATGAGAAACCAAAATGCTGTAATTGGTCAATCCCAGCCGCTGAGCCTGGACCACGCTCATGGCATTGGCTGGGGCGGTGGTCTCAAACCCGATGGCGAAAAACACAACTTCTTTATCCGGGTTTTCTTGGGCAATTTTGACGGCATCCAGCGGGGAGTACACCACCCGCACATCCCCGCCCGCGGCCCGAATCGAGAATAAATCTTGATTGCTGCCGGGAACCCGCAGCATATCGCCGTAGGAGGTGAAGATCACGTTGGGTTGGGAGGCGATAGCCAGAGCTTTGTCGATCAGCTCAAGGGGGGTGACACACACCGGGCAGCCCGGCCCATGAACTAGTTCAATCTCGGCGGGTAGGAGTTGATGGATTCCATGCCGGACGATCGCATGCGTCTGGCCCCCGCAAATTTCCATGATCACCCAGGGTTGAGTGATGGTGCGTTCGATTTCGTCGATTACGCCGCGGACCAGTTCAGCATCGCGATATTCGGTGATGTACTTCATGACTGGGGTTTGGAGACCGATGACTGGTCAACATCATCATACAGCCCCATTTCTTCCCCCACCTGACCGATCTCGCGCAACAATGCTAACGTCTCTTGCGCTTCTTCTTCATTTAATAAGCTGACCGCAAACCCGACATGAATGATGGCGTAATCGCCAAGCTTGGCTTCGGGGACAAAGTCTAAACAAGTTTCACGGACCACGCCGCCAAAGTCAATTTTGCCCATGGTCATGCCATTGGCTTCGTAAATTTCAGTAATTTTTCCGGGAACGCCTAAACACATGATAAACCTCTAAAATGATATTAACTTAGAACCGATCTGAAAAATGTGGTGCTGATTGAGCCGGTCGCTAGTACTGAGCTAGTCGCGGTGAAATCCGGCGTTGGTTTACCCATAGGGCACAATGTCGACAGGCTCAACCGATACTTGCTTGAATTTTCGGATTGATACTAAATTGTATATTCAGAATTTCACCCTTCGATACGCTTTATATTCTCTCATGATAGCATCCTGAGTAATGCGAAACGAAGTGAAGCGGGGATCGAAGGGTGGAACTGTTACTCAGGCCTGTATGAGCTTTTTAAATCTTTCCGCAGAGTTCGTGAAAAGCACGGAGATAAATGGTATTTCTCCGCGTTCTTTGCGTGCTCCGCGGTTACAGAAAATTCTTGCGTGCGATCGCGGCCTGACCAAGCGAGATGCCGCCATCATTGGTTGGTACTTGCTGATGGATCAAAACCGTAAAACCCGCATTTTCCAGTAACGGGATGGTTTTTGTCAGCAAAGTACTATTTTGCCATACGCCGCCGCTCAAGGCAACTGTGCGGCGCCCAAATTGCGTACTTGCCAGCTGGCATACTTGCAAGACGGCTTGGGCGAGACCATTGTGGAATTTGGCTGAAATGACGGGGAGGGGGACGTGGTTACGCACATCGGCGAGGATGGCGGAGATTAGGGGTGAGGG
>CAYVQU010000152.1:7816-13315 GCA_964453155.1 uncultured Anaerolineales bacterium
CCTCCCCCGGGGCGGGGGTCGGGTGTCCGCACCCCGGAGCGGCGGGCGGTGCTTAGGGGGCAGGGGGACTGGGGGAGGGGGGTGTTATCTCTGGTCTCGAGAAGAAAGGAATAGGCTGCGGTCTCATCCGTATCGACCAAGGCTTCGAACTCAATCGCGGCTTGGGCCTCGTAATTGACCTCCCCGCGCAGACCCGCCAGAGCGGCAACCCCATCGAACAAGCGGCCCATGCTGGAGGTCAGCGGGGTGTTGATTTTATTCGTCAGCATCGACCGCAGCATGGACATATCGTCACCGCAAGCGGCCACTACTGGTGCCAGGTCTTCATCCCATTCGAAGCCGTGCTGCCAGAGTAAGGCCAGCGCGACCCGGAAGGGTTTCTTCGTAGCGGCATCCCCCCCGGGGAGGGGGAAATAATCGAGATGGGCAAAGCGTTGGTAGCCCTGGTAGTCAGCAATCAAAAATTCGCCGCCCCAAATATTGCCATCGTCGCCGTAGCCGGTGCCATCGAAGGAGACGCCGATGACAGGTTCGTCGCCCAGGAGGCCGTTGTCGGCCATACAAGCCGCGATGTGGGCGTGGTGATGTTGAACGTTGAAGATAGGCAGACTTGAACGTTCAGCCCGTTCGATGGCGTGCCGCGTGGCTAAATAATTTGGGTGCAGATCGCAGGCGATGGTTTCTGGCTCAACCCGGAACAAATTTTGGAAGTGTTCGATGCCTTCTTCGAATGATTGCAGGGTCTCGAAATTCTCCATATCGCCGATGTGATGGCTCACGAAGGCGTAATCTTCTTTTGTCAGACAAAACGTATTTTTAAGCTCTGGGCCGGTCGCCAGGATTTGGGGGCCATCCCAGGGGAGCTTGATGGGGTTGGGGGCGTAGCCGCGGCTGCGGCGGAGGGGGTAGGGGATGGTGGTTTGAGAGTTGAGCGTTGAGGGTTGCGAGTGCGATACTTCTTTCGCCATTAATCGCTCATCACTGACCACGCGGTACACCGAGTCGTCACAGCGGACGTGAATAGCGCGATTGTGCATCAGAAACGCATCAGCCAGGGTGGCTAACCGTTCACGGGCTTCATCATTGCGGTAGGCGATGGGTTCTTCGGAGAGATTGGCCGAGGTCATGACCAAAGCGGGTAGCAAGTCGGGAAGATTGGCTTGCTGACTGTTGAACAATAAATTGTGCAGCGGCGTGTACGGCAGCATGACCCCGAGGGTGGTCTGGTTGGGGGCGACCGCGGGCACGATGTTCGTGTCTGGTTTGCGATCCAGAAGGACGATGGGCCGGGCGCGGGAGAGCAGGAGGTCGCGTTCGGCGGCGGTGACGAAGCAGTACTGCTCCACCGTCTCAATAGCGGGCAGCATCAGGGCGAAAGGTTTATCGACCCGCAATTTCCGGCGGCGCAGTTCGGCCACGGCCTCGGGATTAGTAGCATCGCAGGCCAGATGAAAGCCACCAAGGCCCTTAATTGCCAAGATTTTCCCTTTGGTGAGTAAACCTTGCGTTTTAAGAATAGTTTCGTGAGGCGTGAAACGTGAAGCGTGACCCTGATCCCCTAACCCCTGTCCCTTGCTCTCTAACCAAATATGCGGCCCACACGCCGGACACGCCACTGGCTGGGCGTGGAACCTTCTATTTAAAGGGTCTTCGTATTCGCTCCGGCAATAGGCACACATCTCGAAGGGAGCCATGGTGGTCTTTGGCCGGTCGTAGGGGATGTCTTGGATGATGGTGAAGCGCGGCCCGCAGTTGGTGCAGTTGATGAACGGATACTGGTAACGCTGATCGTTGGGGTCGAGCATTTCCCGGTGACAATCCTCACAGACCGAGACATCCGGCGAAATCGGGATAAAAGCCCCAGGGATGGGTTCGGAGTGGTGAATCTCAAAAGCTGAGTACCCGCTCAGTGGAATCTGATCAACCTGAACCGAGTCGATTTGTGCTAGGGGGGGATAATCGTGCTTCAGGCCGTGGACAAATTGATCCAGAACATCTGGAGAACCATCCACCTCAATATCAACTCCGGCAGAGGTGTTTCTGACCCAGCCGTTGAGTTCGAGATCAGTCGCCAACCCATACACAAATGGCCGGAATCCGACCCCCTGGACGATGCCGGTGATTTTAATGCGGAGACCAGCGAGTTCAGACATGCGGTTAAACGTTAGTACGTTCAAACGGCTGAACGTTGCGGATAATCCAGGCAACCCATTCATCCAAGCCCTCCCCCGTCATGCAAGAGACGGGGAATGTTTCGAGATTAGGGCTGAGGATTTCGACCCCCTTGCGGAAATAATCCATCTTGAAGGGGATGTAAGGCAGCAGGTCAGTTTTGTTGATCAGCAGGGCATCGACGTCCTGGTACATGCCGGGGTATTTGTAGGGTTTGTCGTCACCTTCGGGGATCGAGGCAATCAGGACGGATTTATGGGTGCCCAGTTGAAAGGCGGTCGGGCAGACCAAATTGCCGACGTTTTCGACGAGTAGGAGATCGAATTGGCTGAGATCGCCGAGTTGGTCGAGGGCCGACCGGATCATGACGGCATCGAGATGGCACTCCCCACCGGTGTTAATTTGGATGGCGGTGGCGCCCGCGGCCGCGGCCCGGTCGGCGTCGATGCTGGTGGCGATATCGCCATCGACAGCCGCAACTTTGATCTCGGGGGGCAGCCGCTTCAGGGTCTGCTCGATGACGGAGGTTTTGCCGGCCCCGGGGGAGGCCATAATATTGATGGCGAAGATACCGGCGGCGTCGAGGCGCGCCCGGTTTTGGAGGGCCAATTCTTCGTTGGCATTGAGGATATTTTCGACAATGGGAATGGTTTGGGACATAATTGCTGATTTTTTATTTTCGCACCCTTCGATACGGCTGGAAAATCATCAGCCTACTCAGGATGCTGGGTGTGTTAGTCGTTTTCGATACCGATGCTTTCGAGTTGAAATTCTTTGCCGGCGAGGATGTTAATGTGGCTGGAGTCGCATTCGGGGCAGGTGGTGAGTTCGCCATCGGGGATGGTGTAGGCGGTCTGGCACTCCTGGCATTCAAGTTGAGCCGGGATGCGTTTGAAGTGTAAGGTAGCCTCGGCGGCGATGGTGTCTTTGCCGACAATAGGCCAGTAGAACTGGATCGATTCGTCGATGACGGAGGAAAGCTGACCAATGACGAGATACAAATCCGTGATCTGGGTCGCGTTGTTTTCCAGGCCATACCGCAGGGCAATTTTGAGGATGTTTTGGGTGATGGGTAACTCGTGCATAGCGGGCTACAGGATACCACAGGGGTGGGGGGAGGTCAAAGTGAGTAATATCCTTTCAGAGAGTCTTTTTTAAGGTCAAGCTTGGTTTCGATATGCTTGCTGCGCTTGCTACTCAACCGGCGAATTGGGGGCGCTTGGCAGAGAAGTAGCCGTTAGCGATAGTGATAGAGAATTGGGTTTCGATACGCTCGCTGCGCTCACTACTCAACCGGCGGGGTTGGGGGCGCTTGGCAGAGAAGTAGCCGTTAGCGATAGTGATAGAGAATTGGGTTTCGATACGCTCGCTGCGCTCGCTACTCAACCGGCGGTAAGTGGGGATTATTGGGAGAAATTTTCGCTAGCGTTTCCGTTTTCGGGGGCGCGATTTAGGGCGCCGACCAGGTTTGCGACGTCTGCCAGGGTGGCTGCCAGTTCTGCTGATTTTTGCAGCTTTCCGGTTCTCTTTCGAGGTCAAAATGGCCTTTTGTTTTTCCTTGCGGCGAATGTTTTTCTCTACAAATATGGGCTCGCGGGTGAAAGGGTCCATCTCGGTGTAATACATTAATGTCGAGTAGGTTGAAGGTAAGGGGGTGAAAATTTGGACCTGTTCAGGGTTGATCTTGAGCTGCTGGCTGGCGAACTTTTTGGCAGCGTCCATGTCGCGATCGGTACAGCCCGGATGGGCGGCAATTAAATAGTAGGTCAGGAATTGTTTCTTTTTAGCGCGTTCGGTGAGTTTATAAAATAAATCTCGGAATGTGGTTAATGGCCGCTTGCCGGGTTTGCCCATCTGTTTTAGGACCCGATTTTCGGTATGCTCGGGGGCGATCTTCATTTGTCCGGAGGTGTGATTGCGGACGACATCTTGAAGATAAGGAAAGCCGTGTTTTTCGTCGGCCAAAACCAGATCGTACCGCACCCCAGAGCCGACGAAGATTTTCTTAACCCCATTGATTTTTCGTAGTTTTTGGAGCAGCCGTCGTTGGGGGCCATGATCAATTTTCAAGGCCGGGCAAATCTCGGGGGCCAGGCAGCGCTTATCGTCGCAAACCCCGCTTTTGAGTTTTTTCTGACATTCGAAGCCGTACATATTGGCCGTGGGACCCCCAATATCGGTGACGATCCCCTTGAAATCGGGGTTTTGGGCCATCTCCCGAACTTCCCTCAGAATCGAGTTTTCACTGCGCCATTGGACGGTCCGCCCCTGATGAACGGCGATCGAGCAAAAATTACACTCGCCATAACAGCCGCGATGCGATGCCACCGAAAATTGGATGGTGTCAAGGGCTTTGACCGGTCCCTGAGGCGCGTAAAAGGGATGGGGCGCGCGTTCAAAATCCAGGGCGTGGACGTGATCCAGGGTCTCTTGGGAAATGTGAGCGGCCGGCGGATTTTGGATCAGGTAGCGGGAATCCTGCTGTTGGTAGAGCCCTTGGGCTGTCAGGGGATCGTTGTTCTGGTAAAAAATGTGGAACATGTCGATAAAGGCGTGTTTATCGGCGACGACTTCTTTAAATGAAGGAAGTTCCAGATAAGTGGGGTGGGGGTCGGGGGAAATATAGCAAATCCCGCTTAAGTTCCGGTAATCTTCCCCGGATTTGAGGGTGGCTGCCAGATCCAATATGGTTTGGTCGGCCATTCCATAGATTAAGATATCGGCCTTGGCGTTGAACAATATTGATTTACGCAGGCGGTCGGACCAGAAATCGTAATGAGCCACCCGCCGCAAACTGGCCTCGACCCCGCCTAAGACAATCGGCACTGTGTTTTTGAAATGGCGTCGAATTAGATTCGTGTAAATGATCGAAGCTCGGTTGGGCCGGCGGTTATTCTCCCCGCCAGCGGTCATGTCATCGGACTTCTTGGGACGCTTGGTCGCGGTGTAATTGGCGACCATTGAATCAATTGCACCCCCAGTGACGCCCCAGAAGAGTTTGGGTTCGCCCAGCCGGGTAATGTCGGCAGTTTGGGGGTCTGGTTGTCCGATGATCCCGACCTTGTAGCCCGCCTCCAATAGAATTTTACCGATCACTGCGACCCCAATAAAGGGGCTATCGACATAACTGTCGCCGGTGATCAAGATGACATCGAGTTGGTCCCAGCCGAGTTGCTGGATTTCTTTCGGGGTGGTCGGAATAAACATTTCGGATCAATTTTACCCTAAATGAGCAAAAATCAGGGGACCCTTCGACGGGCTCAGGATGAAAGCACAGGGCAAACGCATCTTAGGTCTAGACAAGTGAGTTGAAGCTCGAGATGATTT
>CAYVQU010000153.1:0-13080 GCA_964453155.1 uncultured Anaerolineales bacterium
GCTTCCAATCCCCTCTTTTTTCAAGCCCTTTTCACACTATTCCGTATACTTACCAGGGAATCACATGCCTCGTAACAACTCAACAGTTTCAAATATATCTTCAAAATTGGTGTGCGGAGAAACAATTACTAACCGTAATGCGGTAATGCCATTTAGATTAGTGACTGAGATTGAACGCTCCCCAGAAGACATATACTTTTGGTAAAGATCAGTTTGCAGAGCGTCTAAATCTTGCACCGGCACCCCTTTGGGAGTCATGCGGAAACAGATGATACCGGTTTCGGGTTCATGCAGGAGTTCTACATCTTTTTGGTTTTTTAAAGTATTTGCCAGGGTGCTTATGGCGATCAACGGTGATCGTAATTCTTCAATAACTCTTTCAATCCCCTGTCCCCGCAGAATTGTTACCAAGGGCAAGGCAGACATTGGGCGTGTGGAGGGTGGAGATTTTAAACCGGGGTTGGGTGCTGCCTCTCCTGGCCGATTGAAATAGCTGCTGTGAAGCGCCATTCTCCTGAATTCAAGGGATTGCTTCACAAAAAGCACCGAGGTTGGGATGGGTGCTCTGAGTTGTTTGTGAGGGTCCCAAACGATGGAGTCTGCCTGGGTATCCCCCTTAAACCGCGGTGCCCATTCTGGGACCAGTTTATAAGCGTAACCGTAGGCGCCATCCACATGCAGCCAGGCTCCGAAATCTTCGCATCGCTCTGCAATCGAATCGATGGGGTCGATCGCCCCAGTAGATGTTGTCCCGGCTGTCGCCACGATGCAGAAAATATCACGAACCCCCTGTAGATCTCGGATAATTTGAGTCAATGCATTGATGTCGATGCGGTAGTTTTTATCTACCGGTAGGGGGATTAAACTTTTTTCCCCTAACCCTAAAATCCGGACGGCGTGTTTTAGAGAAAAATGGGCCTCGCGCGAAACCAAAACAGCCAGCCGATTAGGGTCTTCGAATCCGGCAATCCCCTCCTGTGCCAGATCAAAACCCTGATATTCAGCATACCGATTGAGGGCCATGTATAGCGCTTGCTGGTTCGCGTAAGTGCCTGAATACAAAAAAGTGGCGTCGGCCTCAGGTCCTAAACCAAAAAGTTTGCAAAGCGCCTGGCAGCACAATTCCTCGAGGACCGCGCCACCCGGCGATACCTGCCAGTTGGTTACGCCCTGGTTATTATCCAACATCACCCTGGCTCCAATTTTGGCCTCCGGTGACGGAAAGGCGTTGAACATCGATTGGAACTGGGGTTGGTCATACTGCAAAAGATGGGGCAGAAGACATTTTTCTACTAACGAATTTAGTTTTTCGATGGATATTCCCTTAGCCTGGAAATTTACGAGCGGGGCAAGGTCTGTTGCAACTTGATCTGGAGTTGCACCGGAATAGAGTTGTGAGGCAGTCGTTTTTATCATGTTTGGCTCAGAAGACAGATTCTAGGAAAGGCTTCGGTGGATAAATCGGCCTCGACCCTTTTCGGCCAGGCAATCATCTCCGTTAATGATTAATTCGCCCCGTGAGAAGACTTTCTGGATTTTTCCGGTGATTTCGAACCCCTCATAGGCATGCCAGTCGTTGCATGAATGGGAGTTCGATTGTCCCATCTGCCATTTGGTGGTCGGGTCGAATAGAACGATGTCCGCATCGGCGCCGGGTATCAGGGTGCCTTTTTGAGGGTACATCCCGAAAATACGGGCTGGGTTGGTGGCAACTAATTCCACAAATCGGGTCAGGGAAATCCGCCCACGGGCAACACCCTCAGAAAACAGGATATTGAATCTCGGCTCGACACCAGGCATCCCATTGGGACAAAGATCAAACCTGTCCTGACCATATTGGGTTGCCTCCCAGGAATAAGCCGCATCATCGGATGTTACTTGAACCAGTCGCCCATCACGAATCCCAGCCCATAAACGATTCTGGTTTGCTTGATCCCGTAACGGTGGCGAACAGATCCATTTTAGACCATCGTCACGGGTGAGCATTTCATCCGTAAATGCCAGATAATGGGTGCAGGTTTCGGCCAATACATTCAGCCCCTCGCCGCGCGCCGCGCCGATCATATCGAGACCTGGCCCAGAGGACAGGTGTACGATGAAGAGCCGCCCGCCCACGTCGCGGACCATTTGAAGCGCGATTTCGATGGCTTTATTTTCGGTTGCCAGTGGTTTGCTCTGAGAATGGTAAACAGTATCGGTAAGACCATTTTCCAGACAACGTGCAATCCCAGCTTCGGCCAAATCATTGTCTTCCGCATGGACGAGTAGCATTCCACCAGCATCCCGCAAACCAACCAAAATCCGACGCAAGTCAGGTTCTGCGATTAATAATCCCTCTTCACGGTAGATCATGTAGCATTTGATGGTTGGTGCTCCAGCCGCGACAACCTTAGGAATTTCCACCAGCGTTGCGTCAGTCGGCTGGGTAATTACCGGGTGGACACCCCAATCGATAAGGGCTTTGCCCTCAGCTTCCGAAAATTTGGTTTCCAGGGTGCTCATCAGGGTGTTGCCAGGAGCCTGGTTTGAGAAATCTAACACGGTTGTGGTTCCCCCAAAAGCTGCGGCCAGGGTGCCGGTGTAATAATCATGGACGCTGATCGTATTCATAAAAATATCGTTGAAGTGGACGTGAGTGTCCACGCCACCGGGTAAAACCAGGAGACCCCCGGCATCTACCATTTCGTCTGGGTGCAGACCCGATAGATCCCCAATGGCTGCGACCTTTTCACCCCTGATGAGCAGATCTTGCTGGTAAACGCTATCTGCGACGACAACCTTACCGCCTCTAATCAATATCGTTTTCATTTATGGTCTCCAAAATTTGGCTTGCCAACCTACAATGTGCTGGCAAGCGTAACCATTGCCAGGTAGCCGAGGTCAATGACCGGGACTTCGACCGATTTTTGAAGCTGGATAACTTGTTCAAAAGGATGACCAACGTAATCTAACACAATACAATCCAAGTTTTTGGCGTTGATCTGGTCGGTGAGTTGCTGCTGAAATTTCTCGTCTTGGACGCTTAAATCGGCTGTCCATACGGTGGGTTGCCAACCCATTTTTTCCCACCGCTCCCGAATGGGTTGCTCTTGTGCCCTGACTGGTGTGATCAGGCCGATGGATTTCAGCTGGAGGGCACTTAAGGTGCTACAGCCGATTTTGAATGGCACGAAGAGCGGCTGGGTTCCGTGCAGATCGGCAAATGTGCCTGCACACAAAAGTAGGGTTGCAACCACACCATTGGTTTCTAACTGATTCAGCGCTTGCTGAAGTTTGGAGGTGATAAAACTTTCGGCAACCATCACCAGGGTGCCATCTTGCATTTGGGTCACCAGTGGATAGGCCACATTGGGCTGCTCAGGTAAATCGTCCAGAGTCAGATCATCCAGAGCCCCAGCTTGCAAAATCTCGCAGCCTGGCAGTAAGTTTTCGAAGGGGGCAACGCGATCGGGTCGCGGGCTTTGACCAATAGTCAAGGCACCAATCCGTTTTTGTGACATCTTCCACCATTGCTACAACTTGCATATATTTCTACACCGATTGAGTAAGTATAAACGATCTTCTGGTTCAACCAGTCAGATTGTAGAGTAAAATTTCCATATTCTGAAGATGAGCTAAAAATTTGATGAACTTTTCAAAGCAACATGAAGCAGGGTGTCATCTGCAATAGTGACTCTGCAATAAAGCCAGACTGTGAAAATTGAGAGGAAAAGATGAAAACAAAAGAACCGAATCCCGGAACACTGGCCGTTTGGGCCGGAGAAGATGAATATTTGCTGCAGGGCGCGACCCAGGTGCCAGTCGTTCATAGCGTCTCGTTTGGTTATGAGGATGTGGACCATTGGTTACAGGTTGCGTTAGGTAAAAAATCCGGACATATCTATGGGCGCAATACCAACCCAACCGTACATGCATTTGAGGAGAAAATTCGGATCCTTGAAGGCGCAGAAGCGGCCACCAGCGCGGCTACCGGCATGGGCATCATCAGCAGCCTGCTCTTCACTTTTCTATCTCCCGGAGATCGAGTTGTATCCGTGAAGGATACTTATGGGGGTACAAATAAAATCTTCACTGAATTTCTGCCTCGTTTTCAAATCAATGTTGCGCTCTGCGATACCACGGATCATGAAGAAATTGAGGCCCAAATTGCCAAGGGATGTGACCTGCTATACCTGGAGTCTCCTACCAACCCAACTGTAAAAATTGTTGATTTAGCCAGGTTAGCCGCGGCGGGGCGGAGTGCACAAGCGATTGTTGTCGTCGATAACACCTTTGCTACGCCGATTAACCAAAAGCCTCTCGACCTTGGTGCCGATCTGGTGCTCCACAGCGCTACCAAATTCCTGGGTGGTCATGCCGATGCGCTGGGCGGCGTCGTTTGTGGCTCACAGGAATTGATCGATAAAATCTATCATTTCCGGGAGATCAATGGCGCGACCCTGCATCCAATGGCGGCTTATTTGCTGCTTCGGGGCCTGAAAACCCTCCATCTGCGCGTCCGCCAGCAAAATAACAGCGCTTTGAAAATCGCCCAATTTCTGGAAACCCACCCAGGTATTGAGAAAGTGTTTTATCCGGGGTTGGAATCCCATGAGAACCATGACATCGCTTGCCGGCAGATGCGCGGCTTTGGAGGCGTGTTGAGTTTTATGCTCACAGGTAACGATTTCGATGTGGTTCGCAAATTCCTGCCGCGATTGCGATATGCCCACGCGGCTGCCAATCTGGGCGCAGTTGAGACGATTGTTGGCCCTCCCGCGACCACCAGCCATGTCGAATGTACCCGCGCAGAGCGGGCCGCAATGGGTATTCCAGAGAGCTTGATCCGTTATTCAGTGGGGATCGAAGACCCCGAAGACCTCATCGCTGATTTGGAACAAGCTTTGGGATGATGCAAGATTGAAGTGATAGTATGAACAATCCGCTTCCCTTGGGGAAATTGCCCCCAGAATTCTTATCGCAAATACTCACGCAAGTCCCACTTTTTGATCCCCGCCTGATCCTCGGCCCAGGCATTGGTCTGGACTGCGCGGTGGTGGAGTTGGGGGCGACCTGCCTGGTTTTTAAATCGGACCCCATCACTTTCGCTACCGATGAGATTGGCTGGTATGCGGTGCAGGTCAATGCCAATGATATTGCCACCACCGGGGCGGTACCGCGCTGGTTTTTAGTGACCGCCTTGCTCCCTGAAGAGCAAACGATGCCCGCGGATGTTGAACGAATTGGGCAGCAGCTCTTTGCGGCCTGTCGCGCCCTCGAAATCAGCGTGATCGGTGGCCATACCGAGATCACGTACGGCATTGACCGTCCCATCCTGGCCGGCACGATGATCGGGGAGGTCCCACGGGATGAATTGATCACCCCCCAAGGGGCTTCACCCGGGGATCATATCTTACTCACCAAAGGAGTACCGATTGAGGGGACAGCCATTCTGGCGCGTGAGTTTCCTGATCGGTTCAAGGATATCTGTACTCCTCCTGAAATCCAGACTGCTAGTACCTATCTCTACGATCCTGGGATCAGCGTGGTTAAAGATGCCCGGATCGCGGTTCGAGCCGGCAACATAACGGCTATGCACGATCCCACTGAGGGCGGCGTAGCAGGCGCCCTGTGGGAACTGGCTGAAGCCTGTGAGCACACCCTGATTATCGATCCCCAGGCAATCCCGGTTTCGTCGATCTCAAAGAAAATCTGTACGGCTGTGGATATCAATCCCCTGGAAACCATTGCATCCGGCGCGCTTTTACTCACCTGTCCACCGGAAGATGAATCGATAATTTGTGATGCCCTCCAAAGGGAGGGCATCGCTTGTATTGCGATTGGCCGGGTTAAAGCCGGTCCACCCCAAGTCTGGCAGGAAATCTCTGGGAACCGGAACCTGCTCCAGCGACCAGAAAGAGATGAAATCGCCCGCGTATTCGAAAGCTAATGATATGAACAAAACCGAACCGACCGCCTCACTCGAACCGACTACCCTGGAAAAAATCCGCGGGTTGCCATGGGTGCTGGCCAAAAATGCCAGTTTAGCTGTCCATGCTCGATTTCTATTTTTTGGCAGTAGTTTTGTGCTGTTTCTTAACCAGGTTGGTTTCAACAAAACCCAGATCGGGGCTCTGTTATCGCTGTTACCGTTTCTGGGGCTGGTGGCGATCTTTGCGGCCCCTTGGGTAGCCCAACGCGGGGTCAAGCGGGTCTATCTGACATTCTTTGGCAGCCGGAATTTTTTCATCTTTCTCCTGCTGTTCTCGCCATCGATCTATTTGCGGTGGGGGATGACCATTGCTTTTTATTACATTGCTGGATTGATGGCCTGTTATGGGCTTTTCCGGGCGATCGGTGAAACCGGTCATTATCCCTGGCAGCAGGAATACATCCCCGATGATATCCGGGGTAAATTTTCGGCCACGGCCAACATCATCACGAACGTAGCCCGTTTGATCGCGGTGAGTTTTGCCGCGTACGTGGTTGGGCTTTCTGATAATCTGGAAAGATTCCTATTGTTGTTTGCTTTGGGAGGGATATTTGGATTAAGTGCGGTTTGGGCAGCCTCCCGCATTCCGGGGGGAGTACCCAACCCTGAAGTGGCCTCCAAACGGCCCGATTTCAAAGGGATGGCCCAATCCTTGAAAGATCGGAGTTTTGTATCTTTTCTGTTTGGGGTGGGGATGCTGACCCTGATCAACTTGCCCATTTTTTCGTTTGTGCCGCTTTTTATGCGCGAAAAGGTCGGGTTGAGCGCTGGTAATGTAGTCTGGTTACAAACCGGGGTCTTAATTGCCAGTATGGGGACCGGTTACATCTGGGGATGGGCCGCCGACCGCTACGGCAGCAAGCCTGTGATGCTCTCCGGGGTGATCGCCAAAGCCATTCTCCCCATGTTTTGGCTCGTGATCCCGCGGGGAACGTCATCCAGTTTTATCATCGCCCTGTTGATCGCGTTTTGGCAGGGTTTTGCCGCGCAGGGCTGGTGGATTGGTCATACCCGGCTGCTGTTTGTGCGAGTTGTGCCCCCGGCCCAAAAAACAGCTTATATGGCCGTCTATTACGCCTGGATCGGGGTTTTAGGGGGTGCCAGCCGTATGATCAGTGGGGCCTTACTCGACCGGTTTGCGGGTTTATCTCGCCAGGTGGGATTTCTACAAATTGATGCCTACACAATCCTATTTGTGGCCGGAATCGTACTGCCCTTGGTGAGTTTGCTGATCTTTCGCACTGTCCGGGCCGATGGACCGGTTTCTTTGGGAGAGTTCGCCGGGAAATTCGTGCATGGCAATATCTTTGTAGCGGTAGAGTCCATCATTCGCTACCAGTTGGCCCGCGATGAAGACGCCGCTGTCACGGCCACTGAACGGTTGGGGCAGGCACAAAGTCCCTTGAACGTGGAAGAATTGCTGGAAACGCTGGAAGATCCCCGTTTCAATGTTCGTTTCGAGGCGATTATCTCTATCGCCCGACACGGGCCAGATGAACGCTTGATTGCGGCGCTGGTCAAAGTGCTGCACCATAGCGAACCGTCCTTGGGAGTGGTCGCGGCCTGGGCGCTCGGAAGGCTGGGGGACCCGCAGGCCTTAGATGCCCTTCGAAAAGGATTGGAGGCCCCCTACCGCTCCATTCGAGCCCATTGCGCCCGAGCGCTGGGCACCCTGGGTGATAAAACTGTCGCCCAAAAACTCATAGCAGTAATGGAGACCGAAACTGATCTGGGGCTGTTGACGGCCTACGGATCAGCTTTGGGGAAATTGCAGATCAGGACCGCAGTCCCGACCCTACTCGCGCTTTTGGCTCGCTGCCCTGATACCGAAATGCAGCAAACCATTGCGCTGGCCATCGGTCGCATTGTCGGCGATGAGCACAACTTCATTCAACTCTTGCGGCAAGCCAACTCAGCCGACCCAGGTACCGCCATTGCCCAGGCCCTTCTGGCGCTTAAAGATGAAGTTAGTGACCTGGAAAATAATGAAGTCAGCCTGATGGAGGCGTTTGAGAAATCCTCTGAAGCCTTTGCACAGAGTGACCTCATACCAGGCATGGTTCATCTCCAAGAATTGATCATTGCCCTCCCGAAAGAAGGATTTGACGAGGTTTGTGCAGAAATCCTGTCAGCCTGCTGCACTCAAATGGATCAGCGCGGGGAGGACCGTCTTGAGTACATTGTGCTGGCACTCCACACAATGAAAGTGGGGCAATGTGTTTCTGAATCGTGAATGAAAAGCCCTATAGAACACTGGTAAGTGAGTCTTTGACAAGTAGCATCCCTTTTTGCTGTTTGATAAATTACTCTGAAAATCACTATAAGTCGGATGCTAAACCACTCAACTCTCTGCAAAAAATCCCTTGAGGGCGGGTCAGTTTTTAGCCCAGCAGAGAACGTAAAGAACGCGGAGATAAGCATAAACTCTGCGCTCTCCGCGTTCTTTACGTTCTCTGCGGTTATCGTCTTAAACGCTAAATTAAATTTACTTCTTCACCAACCCAACCAACCTTTGCCACCCCGCTTTGATCTCCAACTTCCGCATTTGCCAGGTGCCGACGATGCCGTAAGGCAGGAAGAGCACCAGCAGGATGTAGACCAGCCCAATGATGACTTGGGAGGCCCCGCCGAACCATTTTTCTAGGAAGAAGGACAGCAGGCGGAAGACAAAAGCCCCGATAATGGCCCCGTTGAGGGTGCCAATCCCGCCGATCAGGATGATCAGCAGGGCCGCTATCGTGAAATGGGAACTGGCGATCCCGGGTCGGATGATGGGGGCAAAGATGCTGTGAAGGGATCCGGCAAAAGTGGCGGTGATGCCCGCAATGATCAGGGCCACCAGTTTGAAATAGAAGGTGTTGTAGCCCAACATCGTGGCCCGGTCTTCGTTCTCCCGGATGGCGACGCAGACCCGGCCCGTGGGGGAATCGACGAAGCGTTTATAGAAGAAATAGACCAGGAACATCAGGATCATCGCGATATAGTAGAACCGCATCCGGTGGCTGATGGGGTTGAGAAAATCAGGTGGGTCCACCCCCTGCAAGCCGATCTCGGCCCCGGCATAATCCACCAACTCGCGCGATTGGATCACGATGTAAAAAACCTGGGCGATCCCCAAGGTCACCAGGGCAAAGGTGATCCCCTTGACCCGTGGCAAAACGATGCTGAAGATCAGGGCCATCACAATCCCGGCCAAGACGATGACGCCCAAAATCGGCAGGTAGGTCCACCCGAAACTCTTCAGCAAAATGCCAGTCAGATAGGCCCCAACCCCAAAAAACATGGCGTGCCCGAAGGAGAGCAGGCCCGTGATCCCCAGGAGCAGGTCGTAGCTGATGGCGTAGATCGCCAGGATAAAGATTTCGATCAGCAGTCCCTGGTAAAACTTGGACAGTCCCGGTCGATTCGTTACCAGTTTGGTGAAGGACTGCCCGTCCAAAATAGCGATGATGAAGGGCAGCAGGCTCAGCACCCCAATCGTGATCAGCAGACCCCGGTTATCGTGGATAAATTTGCGCAAGGAGAAACCTTTGGTGGCAGTATTTGTATTTTCCATGCTCACTCCTTCCGGCCAAACAGCCCTTGCGGCATGGCCAGCAGAATGACGACCATCAGCAAGACGGTCAGGGCGGGGACTAAGGGCGGGGTCGGTTTGATGGGTTCAGCCAGGAACGGCAGGTTGATCCCGATCTGACCATATTTGATGATGAATTGCTGTAACAGCCCGACGATGACGGCCCCCACCGCCGCGCCGGGATAACTGGTCAGCCCCCCGATCGCCAGGGCCACCAGCAGATTGATGAGGAGGCTGTCCCCGAGGGTGGTCGTCAGCCCGGTAGACGGTGCCCCGATGACGCCGCCCAAGGCTGCTAGCCCAATCCCGAGGGAGAACACTATCGTGAAGACCCGCCGGACGTTGATTCCCAGGGCTTCGACCATCTCGCTGTCCTGGACCCCGGCCCGGACGATCATTCCCAGGCGGGTGCGTTGGAGCAGCAACCAGACCAAAATCAGGACGGTCAACCCTAGAAGGGGGATGAAAAGTTCGTTATAGGTTCGGACCCGGCCCCCTAAAATTTCGATGGTGGAACATTTATAGGCCAGCCAATCCCCCAAACTTTGCGCCGGGCAATTCGGGCCATCTCCGGCGAAAACCGAAGGGCGGTGCATGGTGAACTCGGGCGCCCCCCAAATCTCACGGACCGATTCGATCAGAATAGAGCTGACCCCCAAGGTCAGCATTAAGACATAGATATGGTGTTCATACAGCGGCCGGATCAGCGTGGATTCGATCAGGCCACCCAGGGCTACCCCGCTCAAGACCGCGACCAGGATCGCCAGAATGAACAACCAGGTATTGTCGATCCGGAGCAAGAATAGTGAGAGCGGGGTATTGACGGCGTACAGGATCAATCCCCCCACGACCAACCCGCCGAATATCCAGAGCGTATTCCAGGGCAGCGGTTGATTGCTCTGAGAGGCCCCTGCCCCCGGTTTTGACATCCGGCGGTTGAAGACGAAACCGGCGGTACTAATTCCGGCCAATACGCTTCCCAGAATCAGGATAATCAACCCTAAAACCGGGGAAATCCCCTCGAATTTTTCGGGTTCGGGGAGCACCAGTTCCCCCTGGCTGGCGGCAAAGGCAAAATTGACCGGGCTGATCTCATAGGAGCCGACATCCCAACTGGTGATCGGATATCTGGGGAAGACAATTCCCAGAATGATGAGTGCCAGGAGTAGCCCGACCCAGGGCCACACCCGGACCAACTTCGCGGGAATTTTGACCTGCTCCAGAAGCCGATCCCATAACGGGAATAGCATAAACCCGGCGGCCAACAGCATAATGGGGGTGGCAGCGTCGATGGCGGTATCCGGGCGAACCGCGACTGTCCAGCCCACATAGGCCCCCACCATAAAGAGGGATCCATGGGCCATGTTGAGGACTTCCATCAGCCCAAAGATGATGGAAAACCCGGCCGCAACCAGGAATATAATTGACCCCGTCGACAGGCCCCGCAAGATTGTGATGACCACGTCCTGATATTGGTTTGCTCCTGTTACTGTTCGGTCTCGCATCCCATTGACGGCCACGATGAACAGCAGGAACAAAACGATCAGGGTGATCCACAGCGTTCGATTTTTTTGAAAATTTTTACGGAATTTATCCATAAGTCACTCTTTGAATAGTGGAAAGTGGGTGGTGGGAAGTGGGAAGTTGGTTTGCATTTTGCTCAATAACAAGAAATCGTCCACCATTACTAGATTTTCCTAACACCAAGACGCAAAGAATTATTTTTCCTTTGCTCCTTTGCTCCTTTGCGTCTTTGCGTTAAGTTTATTGCGTTCATCAATAATTCACGCGGCCTCTAAGTAACGTTTAATCGTTTCAGGGTCGTTGACGAGGTTGGCGATTTGGCCGGTTTTGGCGGAGTGGCCCTCTTCGATGATGACGTAGTCTTCGGCCAGGTTGCTGGCGACGGTGAAATTTTGCTCGACCAGCAGGACTGTGGTCTCGGCCGAGAGTTTTTGGATGGCGGCCATCATTTGTTCGATGATCACAGGAGCTAGACCTTCGGTGGGCTCGTCAATCAGGAGTAATTTATTATCGGGGACCAGGGCGCGAGCCACGGCCAACATCTGCTGCTGCCCGCCGGAGAGATGATCGCCTTGCAGGTGGATCAGTCGCTTCAGGTCGGGGAAGAGGCTAAAGAGCAATTCCTCTTTACGTTCTAAATCCCCTTTCTTCCGCTCGGCAATTTTCAGGTTCTCGCCGACACTCAGATCGCGGAAAATGGCCCGGTGTTCGGGTACATAGCCGATCCCCAATCCGGCAATATCGAAACTACGCCGCCCCTGAATTTCTTCGCCATCAAAGATGACCCGGCCTTGAGAGGGGGGCGTCAACCCTAAAATTGATTTCAGCGTCGTGGTTTTCCCGGCCCCATTACGCCCCAACAGGGTCACGATCTTCCCTTTGGGCACTTTAACCGACACACCCTGCAAAATATGGAATTGCCCGATGAAGGTGTGGATGTCCTCAACTTCGAGGAGCGTTTTGTTATTTTCCATACGAACTCCGTTGGAGAGTGGGAAGTGGGTGGTGGGAAGTGGGAGGTAAACGGATTACTTTCCACTTCCCACCTTCCACCCTCCACTATCCACTCAAATCTCCGTAGAGCTGCCCCAAATACGCACTCTGGACGACCTCATTGGCGGCGATCTCGGAGGGGGTGCCTTCGGCCAGGACTTGACCCTGGTGCATGACGGTGATGTAGTCTGAGATGCTCATGACGACGTTCATATTGTGTTCGACCAGCATGATGGTTTTGTTGCCGGCTTGCTGAACGTCGCGAATCAGGTTGATCAGTTCGGGGACTTGTTCGGCGGCCATCCCGGCAGTGGGTTCGTCAAGCAGCAATACTTCGGGGTCCGCGGCCAGGATGATGCCCAATTCGAGTTTGCGTTGGCCACCGTGGGGGAGCGTGCGGGCCAGAGCCAGCGCATCATCTCCCAGGCTGACCAGTTTAGCGATTTCCCAGGCCCGTTCTTCGTAATCCTTGAATTTTTTATGAGATTGCAAGAACCGGAAATTGTCTTTCCCTAAAGCCTGGCAAGCCAGACGAATGTTTTCGAGGACGGTCAAATTGGGAAAGATATTGGTGATCTGGAAGGAGCGGCCGATCCCCAGGTGGGCGGTGCGGTGCAGGGGGAGTTGGGTGATGTCATCACCTTTGTAAAATACTCTTCCCGCGGTGGGGGGCAAGTTACCGCTCAACAAGTTAAAGAATGTCGTCTTCCCGGCACCATTTGGGCCGATGATCGAATGGATAATCTTGGGTTTGACTCGAATGTCAACATCATCAACTGCGACCAGGGCCCCAAACTCCTTCCGCAGTTGTTGTGTTTCGATAATTGGGGTGTATGTCTCAGAATTCAAGGGAATTTTCGGGTGTGCCGCCTCCTATGAAATCGTGTGTGGAATAGTTGGTGGGTTTGTTAGTTGGGTAGTTTGTTCATCAAGTGATCACCAACCAACTATCAAACTAACAAACCAGCGTATCTTTTCAATGATTCGGGGGTGAAACAAAATCACACACCAACCCCAA
>CAYVQU010000154.1:0-13075 GCA_964453155.1 uncultured Anaerolineales bacterium
TGTTAATGTCCTTTTTGACACTTATTTGTCTACTTATTTCTGAACCATCCCGATTTTCATTATACTTACTCCTTGGTACCCTGTGGGGCTGTTCCTCCTCCCCGAAACGCCTCCCCCGGCCCATATGGAGCTAACCCTACCGTCACATACGGGTTAATGGCGGTATCCTGTTCCTGATGGGCAAACTGCCACATTTGGCCGCACATTTCGCGTTTGATAACTTCATAGTCTGGATCAGCGGCCAGATTCTGCATTTCATGGGGATCAACCCGCAAATCATATAGTTCGTCGAAATCGAACCCATTGAAAGTGTATTTGAAATCCTGCGTTGTGACCGATCGTTGCGTATAGTATAACTCAACTCCATTGCACTGGGTGTGGATATCGTCGCGCCAGGACTTGGGTTGATCTCCGCGTAAAAATGGGATCAGACTTGCTCCAGTGAAATATTGCTCAGTAGAAATTCCAGTCGCTTCCAAAAATGTCGGGGCGAAATCGGCCAGTGAGACAAATTCAGCCACCTGGCGACCTGGATTTTTTACGCCCTCTGGCCAACGGATGATCGCCGGGATGTGGTACGCGCCCCGAAAACACGGAATTCCTTTGGCAAACAGGCCATGCTCGCCGACATAATCCCCGTGATCGGCACAGTAGAGCACCAGGGTATTGTCCCGCTGCCCGGTTTGATCGAGGGCGGTCAATATTTGTCCACAAAGATCGTCGAGGTAGGTGCAGTAGGCCCAAAAATGACGAATGGCCTCCCGAACTTCGGTTTCAGTAAGTTGGCCAAAAATTTGGTTCCGCAGCCGTTGATAAATTCGGGGTTTATCAATCATTTCATCAGAATAAGACTCTGGAAGCTGGATGTCTTCTAGATCATATAAATCCAAATAGCGTTGCGGGACATCGTAGGGATCATGCGGTCCAATCAGACCCACATACAGGCACCAGGGCTGATCGCTATCCGAAACCGATTCCAGTACTTCGATAGCTTTGGCAACCGCGGTTTCATCGTGTGCCTCGTCAGAATCAGGGGCTGTGCCGTAGACTTTGAAGGGTCCATACCCGGGGCGTTGAATTTCGCCAGTTTTGCGGGTCACTTCATCATTGGAGGCTAAAGCCTCATAAAAATCCCAATGAACTCCATGATGGGTACCAGCCCCGCCGCTGACGAAATGTTCGGTCCAACCGCGATCCTGGGGCGATTCTTCCACGCTGACATGCCACTTCCCAGAAAAGTGGAGTTGATATCCGGCTGCAGCTAGATCTTCACTCCAGAGCTGGACACCATCCTTCAACCCGCGGCTGAGGGCCTGATCGTTGCAGATGTTATTCCAAACTCCGTGGCGAGATGGATACAGCCCGGTGAAAAACGTCGCCCGCGATGGACAGCAATGGGGTGAAGGGCAAAATGCTTCGGTGAAGGTAACGCCTTCGGCTGCAAGCTGGTCGATATTAGGCGTGATGGCGGGATGCCCAGGGAGCACGGTATCTCCCCGCTGGTGGTCGGTCATCATGATGAGAATGTTGGGTGGCTGCATTGGGTGATTATCCTTTGAAAGTTGTCTAACGCAAAGACGCGGCGTTGTAGAGATCCAAAAGTGGAACGCGAACGATACGAATAGGGCGAATAGCACAAATTCTTTGATGATTCTATTCGTGTCATTCGTTGCATTCGTCCCATTCGTGTTTCTCTCTGCCCCTTTGCATCTCTTTGCTTTGTTTTTCAGTATATACTAGAGTTAGCTGCAATACAATCTTTGGAGGTGGATGATGCACTTTTCTCATTTGGTGATTTATATTACGGTCCCAGCGCGGGAGGTGGGGGAGCAGCTTGCCAGTACCCTGGTCGAAAACAAGCTGGCCGCTTGTGTCAATATTGTCCCTGGCATTTCATCTATGTATCAATGGCAAGGTCAGGTAGAGCAGGATGACGAATTGCTCCTGATGGTCAAAACCCGGACGGCATATTTTGATCGGCTAGCCACACTGGTCAAGAAAATCCATCCTTACGAGGTTCCCGAGATCATTGGCCTGCCAATTGTGGCCGGGTCAAATGAATACCTGGCCTGGATCGATGGGGAGACGAAATAGCTTTCCGAGTAGCCGCTTCACCCTTCGATACGCTTGACGTAAGTCTAAGAAATCTAGCATCCTGAGTAGTGCAGTGCACGTAGCATGTATCGAAGGGTGCGGCCGCTACTCAGGATGAAGCTTTCGGGAAATAAACTGTAGGGTATTAATTAGCGGTTGCGTCAAACCAGCTGACTATTGATTTGGGAGTCGAGATTTGCTACACTGAGCATAGTGTGAAGGGAGCAGTGGGTGGTGAAAAATTACCCCACTACTATTCACTTCCCACTACCTACCGTTCACTATCCACCCAAAAAGGATGACCTATGTTATTCAACGACACCACCTTCATCGGCATCGACCCCACGGCGGGGAAAAAACCCATGGCATATGCGGCCCTGGATCAGGATTTGAGGCTGCTGGCTCTGGATGAGGGCGATCTAGATGAAATTGCCGCGTTTGTGGGGGGGCAGTCGGCGGCTTTTGTGGGAGTCAACAGTCCCCGGCGCTATAATCAGGGATTGATGAAATCTGAAACCGTGCGGGCCAATCTCTCGCCGGTGCCGCGGCCGGGCCGGTGGTTAGGGTATCGGGTGGCCGAATATCAACTCCGGCAGCGGAATATCCACATCATGCGCACCTGCAGTGAGACGGGGAAATGTCCGGCCTGGGTGCAGGTGGGTTTCGATGTTTATCGGCGGCTGGAATCTTTAGGGTGTCGCGATTTTGGGGTGACCGAGGCTCCCTCCCAACTCCTGGAAGTTTATCCTCATGGGGCTTTCGCAGCCCTGTTGGGCCAGGTTCCTTTCCCAAAAACGAGTCTAGAGGGCCGTTTACAGCGCCAATTGATCCTGCATAATCAGGGTTTAGATATCCCCGATCCAATGCGTGTTTTCGAAGAGATCACTCGCTACCGGATTTTACAGGGTAAGCTATCTTTGGAGGGGCTTTACTCCCAGGATAAATTAGACGCGCTGGTGGCGGCCTTTACCGCCTGGATGGCAGCCACTCATCCAAAAGAAATTTCGATCCTGGGGCACCCCGATGAGGGGCAAGTCGTGCTGCCGGTACAGGAGTTACAAGCCAAATACTAGGTGTGTGACGGTTTGGCGTTGAACAAGAACTTACCGGTTTTACCGTCACAACTCAGCAGTTTTAGGTTTGAACTCGAATTCTGTTTAAAGTCGTTTTCCGAAAACTGCTAGCACATGGGGAAATGACCAAACTTGCTCATTTCCCCCCGCTCCCTGTCACTTTTCCTCCCATTCCGTGTTTTCTGGTTTAGAATTAGACTACATTTTCTCAGGAGACACGCCCCATGCAAAAATATAAAACCAAAATCATTTTGAACCCCAACGCCAATATGGGCGGGGCCTGGCGGGTGGCCGCCGACTTACGTCCCATTGTAGAAGAGTACGGTGGTGCCGACTGGGCCGGGACCGTTTACCCCAACCACGCCCTCGAACTCACCAAACAAGCCGCAGAAGAAGGTTACGATTTAGTCATCGCGGCTGGTGGGGATGGAACTGCTCATGAAGTTGTCAACGGCCTAATGCAATTACCGCCGGAAAATCGTCCTAAAATGGGCGCCATCCCACTTGGTTCGGGGAATGACTTCGTGCATGCCTTGGGAGTAAGTGAAAGTGCCCCGGAAGCCTTGGGCCAGGTGTTGAACGGTACTCCCAAAATGATCGATATCGGCGTGGTTGAAGATGACCGCGGTCGCCGGGAATACGTCGATAATACCCTCGGTATCGGGTTTGATTCTATCGTTACCATTCGATCCCACACCTTACCGGTTTTGCGGGGGTTTGCGATGTATTTGGCGGCCGTAATCCAGACGATTTTTCTGAATCATGATCCCATTCGAATGCAAGTAACCACCGATCAAGAAACTTTGGACGAAAAATACCTGATGCTGGTCTTGTGCAACGGTCCTCGGGAGGGCGGCGGTTTTATCATCGCCCCCGAGGCCAAAAATGACGATGGCATCATCGACTATGCCGCAGTAAAAAATGTCTCCCGAGCCATGATGTTCCGCCTACTGCCCGAGTTCATGAAAGGGACCCATCCCCGCTTCAAGCAAATCCGCATGGGGCAATTACAGACCATGAAACTCGAAGCCGACCGCCCGCTCTACATCCACATCGATGGCGAAGTCTTCTCCGGCTTTGGCACCGACGTTCGCAAACTTAAATTCGAACTCCTGCCCAACGCCCTCGAAGTAGTTGTCTAAATATTTGCAGATGAAATACCTATTTCATCTGCAAAGTAATTTCCATGCCCACCCTTTCACAAAGTTTGCTCGCCCATGATCTTGGCCATTTGCGCATTCTGGCTGAACATTGGGGCGTTGATATGGAGGCGCCCGATACTAAAACTGGGCTGCCGCTGCTGGTTCAGCAAATCCTGGATCGGGAATTAGTTACCGAAATCGTGGCGGCCTTGCCTGAAATTGCAACTGCCGGGGTCGCGGCCTTACAAGCTGGCGACGGACGCTTGTCCTGGTCGCGGTTTAAGCGCCGGTTTGGGGAAATTCGCGAGATTGGACCGGGACGACGGGACCGTGAGCGTCCCGATCGAGAACCGATTTCAGCGGCCGAAGTACTCTGGTATCACGGTCTGATTGCGCGGGCTTTTTTCGACACCGCGCGCGGCACTGAAGAATTTGCCTACGTTCCAACTGATCTTTTACCGCTAATCCCGCCGTTGACCCCACCGCCGGTTGCTGAAAAAATGCCGGATGGTCCCACCCATATATTAGGACGGGCCGCGACCGCGGCGGAACGCGGCCACCCGGTCTTGGCGACGGATCAGATATTGGACCATGCCTGCACCTTGCTGGCCGCGCTGCGGATGGATATCGAGCCACCCCAGTTTGATCCCTACCCCCTGGAATTTGTGCATGCCCTGCTCGATCTGGCCGGTTTACTCGATCCGGTGGGGGTGCCCGACCCCAACAACGCCCGCACTTTTTTGGAAGCCGCCCGCGGTGAATCACTCCTGGAGTTGGTCCAAACCTGGCTGACCAGTACCGACTGCAATGATTTACATCAAATCCCAGATTTAGAGGCGGAGGGCGAGTGGACCAACAACCCGCTCCAAACTCGCCGTTTTATCTTGCGACTGATCCGTTCCCTGCCCAGCGGCACGTTTTGGAATTTATCGGCATTCGTGGCCGACATTCGCCAGCGTTACCCTGATTTTCAGCGGCCCGCGGGGGATTATGACTCTTGGTTTATCAAGGATGCTGCTACCGGTGAGTTTCTACGCGGCTTCGAGAATTGGGACGCCGTCGATGGCGCGCTGATTCGTTATGTGATCACCGGTCCCCTACACTGGTTGGGCCTGACCGATTTAGCCGCGCCCGAAGAAGACAAATCCCCGACCGCATTCCGCCTGTCAAAATGGGCCGCCAAATTATTCCGGGGTACGCCACCACAAAATCTCCCCGCTGAAGATGCCAAAATCCACGTGCGCTCGGATGGGCGCTTGGGCGCGCCGATTTTGGCCCCTCGGGCCGTAAGGTATCAACTGGCCCGATTCTGCGAGTGGGAGACGGGAAATCCCCACGAATACCGCTATCGGGTCACCCCCAGTTCTTTAACCCGTGCTGGAGAGCAGAACCTCCGCTCTAGCCATCTGCTGACCCTCCTGAAACGCTACGCCGATGCCATTCCACCCAATATTGTCACCGCCCTCGAACGTTGGGATCAAAATGGGATCGAAGCCCGCGTTCAAGATGTGACAATTCTACGCCTGGGATCCCCCCAAATTTTGCAAGCTTTGCGAGATTCACGCGCGGCGCGGTTTTTGGCCGAACCCTTGGGGCCGACCACGGTGATTGTCAAGCCCGGTGCGGGCGAAAAAGTGCTGGCAGTTTTGGCTGAAATGGGGTATCTGGGGGAAGTGGTCCGTGATCCGTGAATTTTTGGTCAGGCTGCTAGATGTTCGCCGATGGCGGCCTGAATAGTTTTATCAGATAATTTATTCGCCTCAGGTTGAAAGACCTCCCCACGATCGATTACTTGAGAAATTTGCTCCCGCAGGGCGGCGAAGCCGGCCTCGGTATTTTTCTGCGCGGCGCCTGGCATTATTTTGTTTACCAGCCAACGCCCAAACCGATTGCCACCCAACGCGGCACTACACACCAGGGTGATTTTGGTGCCGGTTTCGGTGGGTTCTAGCAATGTTGTCCACAACGAATGCGCCCCCATTACGGGTGCACTGCGAATGGTATATTGCTCGAAGGGCTGCCAATCGACGATGGTTTGGGGACTGATATTTTCGCCATGAGCACACATATAAGCCGACCCTAAACCAATGCGCCCATCGACTTTGTGATCCACCTGGGCCGAATCAGAACTGGCTAAAATGGCCTTATATTCTGGTTTGGTCACGAAATCCCACATCAGCATGGGGGGCAGATCAAACTCATGGACGAAACGCAAAAATGCCTCGTCCGGTGTGACGACGATGCGGGTGCGCTCTTTGTCACGTTCCCATACTTTAATCATATCCTGGACGTACATCTGGACGGTTCCGATATGGTCATATTCTTCGGCGTGCGGCGTCATAGTCTGCGCTAATTCCTGGATTTTTAGCGCATCAACCGCGGCTTGACTGTACGCCACATAAGCCTGGCAGCCAGTTTGCTCTTTGATCGAATTTTTCGTCAGGCGGTGGACCAGATTAACATCGGTACCGATCAGTTCGGTGTAGGTCGGTAATTTTTGCAGCAAATAGGTGCCATAGTGGACGAAAAACTTGAGATCGAGATTGGGGATATTGCGGCAGGCATTACAGGTGCAGGTAGTGTTGTGCTGCATCAACTCGATGGCGCGCTTGAAAGCCACATAGGTCGTTTCCATCATCTCGACCAAAGTTTGACCTTGCAAGATGCTGCGCTCATCGGCGAAACTGATCACCGCGTCCCCCTCTAAACGCGAAATCACCAACGGGAGTTGGGTGTGTTCGATCAGCAAGTCGATCAATGACCGCAATACTTCTTCGGCGTGCTCGAGTTCTGAAGCATGTAGATAAGCCGTATACCCCGTAATATCGGCAATCATCAAGTAACCAGTTTGTTTATTTGACATGTTTTCTCAATTCTTCACGCAAAACCGCATCGAAAGCATTCTGAGCGGAGGCCCGATGCTTTTCGGGTTGTAGTCTAAGAAACGGTTTTTTTACAGTAGTCACACCCTTCGACTACATTACATTTCGCTCAGGATGCTTGTTTTGAAAAGGGTACGGAATAAAATCATCTTTCCTTAGCGACTTTGCGTGATCTAATTCTTACGGACTTGATTTCACAAACCAGGTCTCCAGCATCCCAACGCCTTTAACTTCGATAGGGCCGCGGCTTTCGAGTTGATATTGGCCAGCGAGCAGTTCTTTGGTTTGGAAAGTGATTTGAATCCGGCCGGGGACGCTGTGGGATTCCATCCGGGCGGCCAAGTTGACGGCGTTGCCCCAGACGTCGTAGTGAAATTTCGAAGTCCCGATAATGGCTCCAATGGCGGAGCCAGAGTTGATCCCGATCCGAAAGTTGATGTCTAACTCATTTTCGGCGCAAAATGTGTCCACTTCCCGGGCCATTTCCAGGGCCAGATCAACCATGACTTCGGCGTGATCATCTCGGGGGGTAGGGGCCCCCGAGACGGCCATGTAGGCATCCCCAATTGTGCGGATTTTTTCGATGCCGCGGGCTTCGACCAGCCGGTCGAATCGAGTGAAAAGATCGTTCAGCCAGGCGACCACATTTTCTGCTCGGGTTTGTTCCGACATGGTGGTAAATCCCACCATATCCGCGAATAGAATGGTCACCCCGTCAAAACGGTCGGCGATGACGGTTTCACCTTCTTGCAGCCGGGTCGCGATCGATTCGGGTAGCACGTTGAGGAGCAGCTCTTCTGACCGGGCTTTCTCCGCCTGGAGTAAATTGCGGGCCGCGTTCCGTTGGCCGACAAAGTTATTTAGGATGATGAACAAAAATGCGCCGACCGACAGCAAATTCATCGTCGCAATGACTTCGGACAGGATCGGACTCGGTTGATCGAAAGTAGGGGTAAAGTTGACGATAACTGACCCACTAATGATCAGCAGCAAGGAAAACATGGTCCAGCGGATCGCTTCTTTGCGCGGGCCGGCTGCCAACGCCGCGACCGGCATCCACATCGTCCAGATCAATAACAACCCGGATGCCAGCACGCCACCCATGAAAATGGTGTAAAACACCGGAGCCACTCCCAATAGCACCAAATGAAGACGCTGGAACCAGAAATACTTTTTGGTGATTATTAGAACGGATAAGGAAATCGCACAGGCGAATGAATAGACGAACATCCCCATCCCCGTGTATTTAGCCCCAAAAAGATACAGCACCAATCCAAATGAAAATAAATTGAAAACACCAAAGAACACGGCTCCGGAAAACAGGCGTTTCCAGAGCGCAATTTCAGTTGAATCGGTTTCGAGGATCGCGGCGGTGGTTAATTTCTCGAACCAGGATTTCATTACAAAATCTTTCCTGTCACTAATTTTTCAAAAGTTCCCGGGGAACTTAAGGTTCTGCAAACCCAGTTTCCGGGGAACTTTTGGCTAGCTTACACCGTCTTCAAATACTGATGGACTTGACTGACCGAGATCGCGCCCTCACCGACCGCGGAAGCCACCCGGCGGACGGCTTCATCCCGCACATCTCCGGCGACAAAGATGCCGGGGACGCTGGTTTCCAAGGGGAAGGGGTCGCGTTGGAGCTTCCACCCCTTGGGACGTTTGCCGTCGCCCATCAGCGTTCTTCCGGCCCGAATAAAGCCAGCTTCATCGAGTTGGACGACATCAGCCACCATTTCAGAGTGGGATTTGGCTCCAATGAAGACAAACATTGCCGCAGCCGGAACTTTTCTCTCTTCATCAGTAGTGGTTTCTTTAATCGTTAAGGCTTCAAGTTTCTCGTCACCATGGGCTTCAAGAACGACCGTATTGGGCTGGACATCGATATTGGGGGTACCATCAATTTGATCAATTAGATATTGGGACATACTCTCGACCAACGAAGGTCCCCGCACCAGCATGGAGACTTGCTTGGCAAAACGGGAGAAGAACATTGCGCCCTGACCGGCCGAATTAGCGCCGCCGATCACATAAACGTGTTGGTCTTTGTAAAATGCGGCTTCGGTGAGGGCGGCCCCATAATAAACTCCGGCTCCGGTTAGCCGATCGACGCCGGGTTGATTTAAACGCCGAACGGTGACGCCGGTGGCGATGATCAGGGCCTTACAACTGAGTTCGCTGCCGTCATTGAGGGCCACAATCCGGTAAGGGTCTTCGACGCGTACATTGGTGACTTCAACCGCGGTCAGAATTTCGGCACCCAAACGTTTGGCTTGATCGGTGGCCCGGCGAGCTAAATCCCCTCCGCTGATCCCCTTGGGGAATCCCAGATAATTCTCAATACGAGAACTGGTTCCCGCTTGTCCACCGGTGGCTTCACGTTCGAGCAAGGCCGTTGTCAAACCTTCCGAAGCCCCATATACTGCCGCGCCCAACCCCGCCGGTCCCGCGCCGATGATAATCAGGTCGTAATAGGGTTGTTTGGCCTGGGTTTGGAGCCCCACTTTTTCAGCCAATTCCCGAAAATCGGGTTGGATTAAGGTCTCACCATCGGGGAAAAATACGACCGGTAGCCGGCGGTCATCTCCTTGGACCGAATCGGTCAAAACTTTGGCCTCGTCATCGGTCTCAATATCCAGCCACTGGTATGGAATTCGGTTGCGGGATAGAAAATCCTTGGCATCATGACACGGTGGTGACCACAACGTGCCGGCCACTCGAATACCGTCATAGGGCACCGGTACCGTGGCCATCCATTCGTCGAGTAAATCATCCAAAATCGGGTATAGATTTTGATCAGGGGGATCCCACGGCTTCATCAAATAGTGATCTAAGCCAATATCGTTGATGCTGGCAATCGCAGCTTCGGTGTCGGCATAAGCGGTGAGCAATACTTTCTTCGCCTCGGGGTAAAACTCGGCGGCTTTGGCGAGGTGTTCGGTCCCATTCATTTCTGGCATGCGCTGATCAGACAGGATCAGGGCGACAGGGGCATTGCGCTGTTTGAGCTGTTGAAGGGTTTCTAACGATTCCGCCCCCGAATTAGCTTTCATGATGCGGTAATCGCGGCGGAAATGCTTGCGTAGATCGCGCGAGATCGCATTCAGAACTTGAATTTCATCGTCTACGGTCAAAATAATTGGTTTTGCCATGTTTGTCTCCTAAATTTTTTCTTATGCCTAGATCGCTGCACTCTTCGATACGCTTCTTGATGTGCAAGAAGTCCAGTATCCTGAGTAGTGCAGAATGGCATGAAGCACATATTGAAGGGGCGGCCGCTACTCAGAATGAAGCTTTGTGAGAATTATTTGTTGGGTAAATAATAAGTGAGAAAGAATATATTCTTGGGGCCTTTGCGTGAGATTTAAAGTTCACAATTTACCCCGTTCCCAGCGTCAGGAACAGGAACAAGATAACGACTAAAGAAATACCTAAATCCGAAATAATGGCGCGTTCGCGATGTTCTGTGGTGGGGTAGGGTGAAAGCGCTAACAATGCCAGGCTGGGGATACCTGTCACCCGAGTCAACCAAAATAAACTGATCATTCCACTCCGGACCACCATTCGCGGGAGTTTTGTCATCTCAATATTTTGCAAAAATGAACCATCCTCCATGTGGATGACGCGTTCAGAGATGTACCAGGCATGCGTCACGACCAGATAGGCAATTCCAATGATGGCCCACACTGGCTTAGGTTCGATTTCAAAACTTGGGAAACTAACCGAAACCCACACTACTAGGCCCCAAACTGCCACAAAATGCAGTAGTTGATCCAGAAAGAATAAAAATACTCGCTGTTGAGGCCGGCGAGCGGTGACCACGATTTTCAAATAATCTTGGATCATATGGATCCCAGAGAACAAGATAATGTGGGGCCAAATTACGGCTCGAATACGCCCCACCAGGATTAGTGAAAGCACCAAATGAACCCCGGCATGGAGCGCCAGAACGCCTAACTCGCGCTTCCGGCGGACCATCCAGTCTGGTTGTAGGGGGAAATCCCCCAAAAAATGGGCTAATAATAGAGTCCAAACCATGCTTATTCATCCCCGCCGTATAATCTTTGATGGGCCTGCCGCATGCAAGTGTCCATGACGACGCGCAAACCTGCGTCCTGGCCCAGCGCAGCCGCAGCGGGGTTTACAATTCCGGCTTGCATCCAGACCACTTTGGCCCCAATATCAATCGCTTCTTGGACGATCTCGGGCACAAAATCACTGCGCCGAAAAACTTGAACCACATCGATGGGCTTATCTACGGCTGCTAGATTAGGAAAGGTTGGCAGGCCCAAAACTTGATCATATTTCGGGTTGATGGGGATAATCTCGTAGCCTTGATCCTTAAGGTAAGCCGGAACCGTATTGGCCGGGACGTTTGCGCGGTTACTGATACCCACCACGGCGACCGTTTTGGCGGTCTGTAAAATATCTTTGAGTTGGTCGTCACTGGTCTGATGGACAGGGGGTGGGGCGGCTTTGGTGGTGTCCACATCGTCAAAATTGACTGGCAACCGGATCGAAAAACAGGTTTTCCCCGGCCGGGAGAAGACTTTAATTTCACCCTTATGTTTCTGAATGATATTGAAGCTGATATTCATCCCCAGGCCGGTACCCTTGCCCATTGGTTTGGTTGTGAAAAAGGGGCTGAAGATTTTTTCCTGGACATCTTTTGGCATCCCCGGGCCGGTGTCTTCCAGTTCGATCAAGACCCAATTGCCTTCCAGCCGAGTGCGGATTGTGAACGTCCCGACCCCTTCCATGGCGTCGACGGCGTTGTCGATGATATTGGTCCAGACTTGATTCAATTCACTGCCGTACCCCTGAATTTCGGGGATATTCTTATCGTAATCCCGTTCCACCGTGACCCCGGTTTTGAGTTTGCTGCGCAGCATCACCAGAGTGTTGTCGAGTCCTTCATGCAGGTCAATGGCTTGCACCGGGGCCTGATCCAGATAGACATAGGATTTCAATGACTTGACGATCTCGCCAATTCGAGAGGTCCCTTGGTGAATTTCTTCCAGCAAACTGTAAATCGAGAATAGGGTCCCGAGCCATTTGATGATGACAGTGACCCCTTCAGCTGAAAATTGATCCAGAAGATCATCTAAATCATCAACCTCGTAACCTAAATTGACCAGGTGGGGGGCATATTCCCAGCCATCATCGATCTCGTTGTCGTCAAGCCAATCTTCGATATCGGCCTCGCGATCACTGCGATCCAGGCTGTTGAGATCAACCGGTTGGGCCGCCCGAATTTTGGCTAAATCTTGAAGTTCGGCGATGGTTTGCCATTGTTCTGCTGAGAAATTCAACCCAAAAAATTCTTGATAGGCTTGTTGAAATTCGGTAATCGCAGTTTGCAGGTGTTCGGCACCCCGTCGGGCGGCTGAGGCGGGATTATTCAACTCGTGAGCAATTCCGGCCGATAATGTCCCTAATTGGGCCATTTTTTCGCTCTGCTGCAGGATCAATTCGGTGCTGCGTAGGCGGTTGGTGAACGTCGATAACATAACTCGGGCCGCGGAGGGGCTGGTGTCGAGCAAGGTTTCCATGTTCTCATGGGTGATAGCGAGTAATTTCGCGGCTGTTTTCGCCACCCCGCTGGCGAACCGCGGGGTTTGATCGAGCAGCGACATCTCCCCAATTACTTCCCCCTGCGTCCGGGTGGCCAATAACACCGGCCGGCCGCCTGACTCTTTGAGAATGTCAATTTCCCCGGCCATGATGACATAAGCCTTATCGCCGATTTCGCCCTCTTCAAAGAGCACCTCATCGGGGGCCAGTTGCTCTTCGACGACCATGGCACACAACCGATCTAGATCGGCATCGGGTAAGTCGGCAAAAAAGGGTACTTTTTTCAAAAAATCAAACGTTGCCATACGTG
>CAYVQU010000155.1:0-13069 GCA_964453155.1 uncultured Anaerolineales bacterium
CTCAGTTTGGACTGGTTTACCATGTTCACCCCTTATTGTGAATAGACTCTCTTGTTTAAGGCCCAACCGTCTGGCGCGTCCCCAGCACCGAGAAATGGGGTTTATGGCGTCACGCCGCCAGCTGCCAACCCTGAAAATGTGAATGCCAGTGATGAGACGTATCCTAATAAAGTGGCGATCACCTGGGACGCCGCTACAGGCGCGACGTACTACGAAGTGTGGCGTCACACCAGCGATGACCGCGCTAATGCGACGCGGCTGGTGACCAACGTAACGGGGACTTCATATGATGATACCAGTACCTTCAGCGGGATGACTTATCATTATTGGGTAATCTCTTGCAATGCGGAGGCATGCAGAGATTTGAATCAAACATCCGATGATACTGGTAAGCCGCAACAGCATGTCGCCATCAGTCGCCCCTTCGACATCAGTGCCAGCGATGGGGCGTATGCGGATAAGGTGCGGGTAACCTGGACGAATTCAGGCGGAACGGCCTATAACGAAATCTGGCGCAATACGACGGATAATTGGCAAACAGCCGAGAAGTTAGTGACCAATCAGATCCAAACAACCTACGATGATACCAATGTCAGCCTGAATGTGATTTACTACTATTGGGTTACTGCTTGTACAGACTATGAATGCCATAGTATCCATCCCGATGCGGATGATTCGGGCTTCAGTTCATCGATCAGCAACCCTGCGAATGTGAATGCCAGTGATGGGAATTACGCTAATAAAGTAGCGCTCACCTGGGACGCCGCCACGGATGCGACGTACTACGAAGTGTGGCGTCACACCAGCGATGATCGCGATAATGCGACAAAACTGGTGACCAACGTAACGGGGACTTCATATGATGATACCAGTGCCGTAGCCGAAACGACTTATTATTATTGGGTGATCGCTTGCAATGTCGAGGGGTGTAACGCTTTGTATCAAACTGCGGATGATACCGGCTTCAGTTCAGCGATCAGCAACCCTGAAAATGTGAATGCCAGTGATGAGACGTATCCTAATAAAGTGGCGATTACCTGGGACGCCGCTACAGGCGCGACCTACTACGAAGTGTGGCGTCACACCAGCGATGATCGCGATAATGCGACGCAGCTGGTGACCAACGTAACGGGGACTTCATATGATGATACCAGTACCTTCAGCGGGATGACTTATCATTATTGGGTAATCTCTTGCAATGCGGAGGCATGCAGAGATTTGAATCAAACATCCGATGATACTGGTAAGCCGCAACAGCATGTCGCCATCAGTCGCCCCTTCGACATCAGTGCCAGCGATGGGGCGTATGCGGATAAGGTGCGGGTAACCTGGACGAATTCAGGCGGAACGGCCTATAACGAAATCTGGCGCAATACGACGGATAATTGGCAAACAGCCGAGAAGTTAGTGACCAATCAGATCCAAACAACCTACGATGATACCAATGTCAGCCTGAATGTGATTTACTACTATTGGGTTACTGCTTGTACAGACTATGAATGCCATCAAATCGGTCACGATGCGGATGATTCGGGTTATAGTACCAATAGCCTGGCCAATAATCCCGCTAATGTAAACGCCAGTGATGGAACCTATGCCGACAAAGTCGAAGTATCCTGGGCTGCAGTGACTGGGGCGTCGCATTACGAAGTCTGGCGGAACACTACGAATAATACTGGGTCGGCTACCCGACTAGCAGCTAATCAGAATGCTAGTCCGTATGATGACACCACTGCGGTTACCAATCAAACCTACCATTATTGGGTGACCGCTTGTAATTGGGTGGGATGTAACACTGTGGCAACCGCGAATTCAGACACCGGCAGCCTCCAAACCCAATCAATCGATCTCAGTCGGCCCACAAATACGAGCGCTACCGACGGAACCTACTCCGACAAAGTTCAGGTGAGCTGGGATGAACCTTATCAACCCGATTCAGGAATGCGTTATGAAATCTGGCGGAACAGCAGCGCCAGTGAAGTGGGTGCCACCTGCTTGGTTACAGATGACACCGCGACACCCTATGATGATTCAACTGGCAGCATCGGAGTGACCTATCACTATGCCGTGAAAGTCTGTGATGGTGATGCTAACTGCTCGCCTTTCAGCAACTGGGATGATGGTTATCGCAGTGATCCCAGCGTAGTTACCTTGCATAATTTCTCCTCCCGGGCGAAAAATCTGCCATTGAACTGGGTGATAATCTCCTTTCTCGTACTGGTAGGTGGCAGCCTGACATTCTGGTTGCAGAAGCGCTAGATCCAGTTCGCTTTCGGTAGTAATCACTCCCCGGTGACAGTTCCAACCATCGGGGGATTTTTGTGCGCTGAGTATTTTTGCCAAGAGGTGCTATTGAGGGCGGTATAATAATCTCCGCAGATATCAACTTTTCACTCGGGATAAACACATGGCCGCAAACGACCTAGTTCAAGCAACTTTTCCGCTCTATATTCTTTCCGGTGGCATCGGGGCCTCGGGCGAGCAATTGGCCCGCACGGTCTTGGCGCAGTTTGAAAAAGTTAATATTGAGATTCAGGTATTTCCGAGAATAACCACCAAAAAACAAATTAGATCGGTGTTAGACCGGGCTGGGGCGGCCAATGCGGTCGTGGCGCACACCTTTGTCAATCCCAAACTGCGCCGTGAAGTCCACGAATATGGCGATTCAATCGGGGTGCCAGCCATCGATTTAGTCGAAGACCTGATGGAGGCCCTCGCCGCTAAGTTGGATCAAACCCCATTAGGCAAACCAGGGCTTTACCGCCAGTTGCACAAATCCTATTTTGACCGCATCCAGGCCATGAACTATACGCTGGATCATGATGATGGCAAAAATCGCGGGGGTTGGGCGCAGGCTGAAATCATTCTCTTGGGTGCCTCGCGGGTGGGCAAAACCCCGTTGAGCGTCTACCTCTCGGTTTTGGGTTGGAAAGTTGCCAATGTGCCCCTGGTCGCGGGGATCAAGCCCCATCCATCCCTGTTTGCGTTGGATGAGCCTCAGTTGGTCGGATTGACCCTGGCTCCCAGCGAGTTAATCGAACATCGGGTCTTTCGCCAGAGCGAGTTAGGGGTGAGCGGGTCCCGCTCCGATTATGTCGCCCCTCAAAAAGTATTCGAAGAAATCGAGGCCATCGAAAAGATGCTCAAGCGCCAACGAGTCCCCCTGGTGGATGTAACCGCCAAACCCATTGAAACCAGCGCCGACGAAATCATCCGCCTGGTGCGCCGTAAACAAAAGAAAAAGAACAAATAATATCGACCCCAGGGGTTTCTAAAGGTTTTATAGCAATCAGGCGAAGTCATACCTGAATGCTTCTTTTAAGATCGGGATATTGAAAACCCCTGGAGTCTCTTGAGGACACCCTATGTTTTCAAAACTCTACTACTACTTCCGTTACGTTTTTTGGTGGCTGGGCAACCAGCGCCGCCGACTGGGAAAAACGCCCGATTACGTCATTTTCAACCTGGAGGGGGATTATCCCCAACTGCCCCAGGTCGGGGGCAATCCGATCGTGCGCTATTTTCGCCCCCCCAAAGTTAGCCTGTGGGAAATTGCCGACCAAATCAAAACCGTCGCCGCCGACCCGCGGGTGAAGGGCGTTATCTTCAATCTGCGGCCCCTTGAAATGCCCCTGGCGAAGTTGGATGAAATCCGGAGCTGGATCGCTGACCTGCAAGCGGCTGAGAAACGCGTCATTGTTTGGACCTACACCCTCGATACCGGTCTGCTCTACCTGGCCGCCGCGGCCGATGACATCTGGTTTTTACCGGGGGGGCTGGTGAATCCTTTGGGTCTCTACCGCCCCTATACTTACCTGGCCGAGGCCCTGGAATTTGTCGGTCTCCAGGCTGATTTTGTGCAGATCACCCCCTATAAATCGGCCGGGGATATGTTCGGCCGTACCACCATGTCAGAAGAAGTCCGAGAGATGGGCAATTGGTTGGCGGATTCTACATTTGAAGAAATTGTCGCCGCGATTGCGGCCGGACGGGGCGTTGAACCTGAGACGGTCAAATCCTGGATCGATAATTCGCCTTATACTGATCTCGAAGCCCAAGAATTGGGGCTCGTAGATGAACGCTGTGCCGAAGAAGATTGGGCCGAATTGCTCAAAGACGGGGAGGACTTACCCCGCCTGGCGGTTTATGACGAGGTTCACCGCAAATTCTTCCGCCGCCCCCTGCGCAAACCCGGTAAATACGTGGCCCTGATGAGCATCGAGGGGCTGATCATGGACGGCCGCAGCGGCAGCCCGCCGGTCGATCCGCCCGTGCCGGTCCCCATCGTGATGGATGACCGGGCCGGTGATCTCAGCGTGGTCCAAACCGCCCGACAAATTTTGGCTGATAAACGCGCCGCCGGGGTAGTCGTCTATGTCGATTCGCGGGGCGGGTCGGTGACGGCCTCCGAACGAATGCGGGTCGCCATTGAAGCCATTGCGGCGCACAAACCCGTTGTGGTTGTTATGGGATCGGTGGCCGCTTCGGGTGGCTATTGGGTCTCAACCCCGGCCAAAACTATCCTGGCCCAACCCAATACCCTAACCGGCTCGATTGGGGTCATCTTCGGCAAAATTGCCCAAACTGGGTTGCTTGAGAAACTATTAATCCATCAGGAGAACATCACTCGAGGTGAAAATATCGGAATGTATCAACCTGATGCGCCGTTTACAGAGGCTGAACGGACCAAAGTTTGGGCCCATATCCAGCGCGTGTACGATATGTTCCTCTCCCGGGTGACTGCCAGCCGAGAAATGGAAACGGAGGCTGCCGATGCCATCAGCGGCGGTCGCGTTTGGACCGGTCGGCAAGCCCTTGAAAATGGTTTGGTCGATGAAATCGGTGGGGTGGCGCAAGCTTTAGCCACAGCCCGAGAATTGGCTGATTTAGACGCGAATGCCGCAGTGCGGTTGTTTGTACCTGAAAAACAATATCTACCCCCGGTCACCGAACCGGCTGCGGGATTTAAATATGCTTTGAAGGGAGTGAAGTTTTTAAGGGGGCGGGCGTTGTGTCTGTTACCCTGGATCGAGCGCTAACCACGAGTGCAGCCGTTCAAGTTGTTAGTCTTTTCGGAATGGGACGCGGATGAACGCGGATGAACGCGGATATTTTTACAAATCCGCGTTCATCCGCGCTCGTCCGCGTCCAAAATTATCTTTTCAGCCTTCGTATTCCATTAGATACTCATCTTTCCAGGTGAGCAATTTGGTTGTGAGTGGATATCCGAATTCCTCCGACTCAAATTGCAATTCGGCGCGCATCTGGGCGACAAAATCCGGGTCTTGATCGCCGAAAACGACCAAATAATCGCGATAGGGAATCCCGATCAGCAAATTTCCGGGCACCAATTCATCCCATTCATCCAGCAGCTCTCGCAGTAAAATCCGTGCTGCGGCAAATTTATCCGTGGCTTGACAGCGGATGGTTATCTGCGCGCCCTCCCCTTCAACTTGAAAGTCGGCGGGTGTTACCCGGTTACGCAAATTTTGGAGCGCAGTCGCATGAACTTTTTCGAGCGGGGGATTAAATTCGCCCATAAATTGTTGAACGACATCGGGGGCCATCGTCACAATATAGGAACCCATATCTAAAATATAGGTTAGAAACAATCCAGCCGCAAAACGTTGATAGATGGGCACGGGAATATCAAATTCTTCCATTTCTGCCAGCCACTTGGCTGGTTCGAGCATGGGGAGCAAACCTTCTGCGGTGTTATCAAATTCGTCAGACATAGATTCTGCCTTTAGGAATGGGGTTCCTGTCAGGAACCCCATTCCTGTGTATTAGTAAACAACCCGGTTCTGAAATTGTGACCCGGCGGCTACGACCCGATCACGTAAAACGACCGTATTTTCAAGTTGGACTCCATCTTCAAGGGTGACGCCAGTTTCTAAATATACATTGGGCCCGATCTGGCAGTCATCACCGATGCTCACATTCTCACCCACAATGACGGGTTGCTTAAACCGAGTGTTTTCCCCCAAAATGCCGTGCTTGATTTCGATTGTCTCTTGTTTTTTTGGCAAGAAATGCATATTCAAGGCCAATAAATCTTCGGGGGTTGTCAGATCGATGCGAGTGGGCAGTTGATATTGGCGTACTTCACCATCTTTGTTGATGAGCATTTGAATGGCATCTTGCAATTCGTACTCGCCGCGGGCTGATTTGGGGATCAACGGCAAATACTCCTTCATTTTAGCCGCGAACATATACAGCGGAACGCTGCCTATGTTTGAAGGGGCTGCTGCCAAAGTCGGTTTCTCGACAATCCGAACGATCCGGTCACCATCGAGTTCCACAATTCCCATCCGGATAATTTCTTCTGGCTCGATCTGTAATGTTGATAAAATTCCGTTGGGTTGCTCCCGCTTCCAGATCGCCAGCATTGCCGCAATTTGATCGTCCGCCACGAGATTATCGCAGGATGACAGAATAAAGTCACCGTGAATATGCGGCGCGGCTTGTAACAAAGCGTGCCCCATCCCTTTTCGTTCCATTTGGGGGACAAATTGAATGTTGGCTTCGATTTTTGATTGCTGTTGGAAATAAGATTGAATCTCAGGGTCATCGGGACTAATGACGAGGACAAAATCGCTTATCCCGTTGGTTACCATCGTGTCCATGACGCGCTCGACGATGGGTTTCCCCACCACCGGGCACATCGCTTTGGTGCGGTTCAACGTAATGGGGTGGAGGCGAGTGCCCCGCCCCGCAGCTAAAATGACAGCTTGCACAAAAAACTCCTAAAAAATCACGAATATGACGAATACTACGGATGGCACGAAAAACTTTAAAATGGTTTGTTAGTTGGCTAGTTTGTTGGTGAATGAAACTAACTAACCAACGATCCAATCCCCAAGGGTTCATATTTGAATTATTCGTTCAATTCGTGGCATTCGTGTTAAATTTCTTTGATTACCAGTCCCTGTCTCGAAATTATCGGTTGATAGATTTGAGCTTCATCTAAGCCAGCCGCGACGATAGTCTTTTCCCAGGCGGCTTTGACCGCTACCAGGTTCTCAGGATGGGCGATCGCGAAGACTGAGCCGCCGCTGCCGGCCCCGGTTAGTTTGGCCCCCAAGGCCCCATTCGCCAGGGCGGCTTTAATGAGTAAGTTATTGGCTTCCCCCGCGCCATCAACGAAACCGCAGTAGGTCATCATATTGTCAACCGCGGTGTGGTTTTGGTTCATCAGTGCCCCAAAAGTTTCCCAATCTTTTTGCAGCAGCGCGATTTTGCCCCGCCAGGCTGTTTCATACGCCGACCGCATGAAATTAACCATGGGGGGGGCTTCGCCACCTGTATCGACCCAGTTATCATGCTCTTCAACATAGCGCGGCCGCATCCGGCCGTGAACGTCACCTGAGTCATGCTTGACCCCGCTCGAAACCGCGATCAGCGGGAATTCGTCCACCCATGGGTCCAGGCGCTCGTAGGTTGTGTAGGGTTCGGCGTGGAGCATTTTTTGATGGAGTTTATCCCGGTAATCGAGGTAAGCGATCCCGCCAAAGAGGGGCACATAGCGATCGGCGTAGCCGGCAGTGATCCCCAGTTCTTTGGCTTCCACCCGTTGAGTCAATTCAGCCAAGACGTAGTCGTTATGGATTTGGGGATCGAGATCATAAAGCACCCGCAGCGCGCCTAATGTGAGGATCACAAACAAGGAAGAACCCCCCAATCCTGATTGGCGGGGAACCTCGGTCCAGGTGGTAATCTTGATCCCCTGAGATGCAATTTTCTCTTGTAATTCAAGACTGTAACGATGCAGGCGGTTGAGCGCCCCTTTTACTAAATCCAAAGTTCCGGTATACGGTAGGGGAATTTGGTCGAGTTCATATTCTTCGCGGCATTCTACTTCCCAACCATTCGCGGTTTTTTCTAATTGTTCGACAAATATCTTTTTGGCCGGTTCGACCTTGGCATGGGCGTAAAGATTGACGGCGGCCGAAATCGTGGCGAAGTCGCCTTCATTGGCATCGGAGGGGTTGCCCAATACGTTGATCCGGGCGGGAGCGGTGAGTTTGTATTTCATATTTCCTTTATCAGGACTAGTAATGCTTAGGAAACCATCAGGTCTCAAGCCAGTAAGTCCTACCTTGATTTGCGCAAAAAAAGCGACGCACCTTGACGATGCGTCGCTTGCGGTGACTTACGAATTATACACTTTTTCTGGAAAATTGACGCGGCACCCTTCGATACGTAGGGCAATCGCATGTTCATAAAAACAAGGCGACTGAAGTCGCAGCAACTGGCGCATATGCGCTGGCAAAACCTGCCTTCGCAGGTTGTAATTCAGTCGCCGAAGGGCGACTTCGCAGTTGTCGGTGCAGTTTTAACTGCCGTTTAAAGTTACATGCGATTGCCCTACTTCGATACGCTCTAATGATTTCGTAAAAATCGAAGCCTCCTGAGTAGTACTGAACAACCTGAAGACTGTATCGAAGCGGTGTCCTGAGCTTGTCGAAGGGGGTGCGGCTGCTACTCAAGATGCTGCTCCGAGGGAACGTTACCTTTAACGTTCAAAAGGCTGAGACTTCATCGATCAAGCAGCTATCATTTTTAGTACATTTTGAGCAAAATCAGCCCCCTGCTGAAGGGCTCTGAAGTTGGCCGGTAAAAGTCTCTTATGCCGTTCAGGAAGATGATCTTCCAACGCCTGTTTGACCGCGGCGAGCGGAATCAATGGTCGGGCGGTGACCATCGCACCCATCGCGACCATGTTTGCTAACCGCATATTGCCTAGTTTTTCAGCGATCTCGTTGGCCGGAATGTGGATGGCGTCGATTTCTTCCCGTTCAACTTCGCGGTTGATGAGGGAGGCATTGGCGACCATCAATCCACCGGGTTGGATCATGTATTCATACTTGTCGAGGGAGGGCAGGTTGAGGGCCAACACAATCGTTGGGTTGCGGACGATGGGAGAGCCAATTTCTTCATCCGAGATGACGACGGTGCAGTTGGCAGTTCCACCGCGCATTTCCGGCCCATAAGATGGGATCCAGGTGACGTGCTTGCCCGCATCGAGGGCCGCGTAGGCCAACACTTGACCTGCAAAAAGGGTGCCCTGACCGCCAAATCCAGAAACAATGACAGAGGTTTCCATGTTTAGCTCCTATACCTTGATCTCGGCAACTTCGGGCCGGACTTTGTAATCACCCAAGGGAAAAACGGGGACCATATGGTCAGCGACGAAATCCATGGCCTCAATTGGGGTGACTTTCCAGTTGGTGGGGCAGGTTGAGAGTAATTCAACCATTGAGAACCCCAAACCGCGTTCCTGGGTTTCGAATGCCATCCGAATGGCTTTCTTGGCCTTGCGAATTTCGGCTGGTTTATGCAAACTACGCCGAACAATGTATCCTGCCCCGTCCATGGTGGAGAGCATTTCGGCCATCCGGATGGGGAACCCGGCCAGTTCAACATCGCGGCCCAGCGGGGATGAGGTGGTTTTCATACCCGGTAAGGTGGTGGGGGCCATCTGACCCCCGGTCATCCCGTAGATGGCGTTGTTAATGAAGATGGTGGTGATATTTTCGCCGCGGGCGGCCACATGCATGATTTCGGCCATCCCAATGGAAGCCAGGTCACCGTCCCCCTGGTAGGTGAAAACCGGGCTGTTAGGTTGAACCCGTTTGATCCCGGTTGCCATCGCGGGGGCGCGACCGTGGGCGGCTTCGACAAAGTCACAGTTGAAGTAGTTGTAGGCAAACACCGAACAGCCGACGGGGGCCACACCAATGGTGCGCTCGCGAATCCCCATCTCGTCCATCACTTCGGCAATCAGTCGGTGAGCAATCCCGTGGGTGCAACCTGGGCAATAGTGGGTGTGGATCGTTGTTAGGGATTCAGGGCGATCATATACAAGTTGGTCAGTAATTTTTTCAACAACCATTACATCTCTCCCAATATGCGCTCTTCGAGCCGTTCGAGCCATTGGACTCGGTCAAGGTCTTCCAATTCTTCCGCCGATTCATCGGCGACGGCCACTCGCCGAATTTCATCCAAGATTTCATCGGGAAAGGGGGTTACCCCTCCCATCCGGCCGTAAAATTCAACCGGGGTCCGGCCTTGGACTGCGGCTTTGACATCTTCGAGCATCATGCCCGAATTCATCTCGACGACCAGAATGCGTTTGACTTTCTTCGAGATGGCCGCGATTTCATTTTTCGGGAAGGGGGCCAGCGTAATGGGGCGGAATAGCCCGACTTTGATGCCTGCGGCGCGCGCCTCCCGTACCGCAGATGAAGCCACCCGGCCGGCAGTACCAAACCCGATCACCGCGATTTCGGCGTCGTCCATATCAGCTTCCTGATACCGGACTTCGTTCTTTTCAATTTCCAACCAGCGTTTCAGGAGGCGAATATTGGTCACTTCCTCATCGGCCGGATCAATATAAATTGAAGTGAGAATGTTCGGATCGCGGTCTTTGGCACCGGTTACGGCCCAATTGGGGGCGCGTTTAGGTAGTTCTCGCATCGGGGGGAGTTCAGCCGGTTCCATCATTTGGCCGATATTGCCATCGACGATGACGAACACGACTGAACGGTATTTCTCGGCCAAATCAAAGGCCAGGACGATCATGTCAATGGCTTCCTGAACACCAGCCGGTGCTAACACGAGGGGGAAGAAATCGCCGTGTCCGCCGCCTTTGGTCATTTGGAAGTAATCACCTTGGGCGGGGGCAATATTGCCCAGTCCCGGACCACCGCGCATCACGTTAACGACTACGGCGGGCACCTCGGTCCCCGCGATGTAGGAAATGCCTTCCATTTTCAGGCTGATACCGGGACTGGAGGACGCCGTCATGGTCCGTTTACCGGTACAAGCTGCACCATAAACCATGTTGATGGCTGCAACTTCGCTTTCAGCTTGGACGAAAGCGCGCCCCAGCTCGGGCATCCGCTTGGACATGTATTCGAGAAATTCGGTTGAGGGGGTAATCGGATAGCCAAAAAAACCTTCGACCCCGGCTCTTACTGCTGCCTCGGCGAAGGCTTCGTTACCCTTTAGCAATTGCTTTGCCACGTTTCAAACCTCCTAAGGATTGAAATAATTAGGTTCCCCAGTATGGATTGTAATATGGTGATGAGATAGGTCATTGGAGATTAGCGATTGGCGACGAGGTTTAAACAGTCGCCGGGACTTTCTTTTTGGCTTCGCGATAGACGGTGATCGCCGCATCAGGACAGACGATAGAACAGATCGCGCACCCGGTACACCCTTCAGATATTAAGTAGGCCGGGTGATAGCCTTTGGGGGTCAACCGATCCATGTCGAGGGCTAAGACGTCTTTGGGGCAGGCCGCCACACATAAAGAACAGCCCTTGCAATGGTATTCGTTGACTTCGATCCAACCTTTAGCGGGCATTGAGCCTCTCCTTTAGATTGTACGGTCGATGTTTTGAGTCAAATCCGCTAAAATGCCGCACAACCTGGGCAGATTTCGGTGAAAGATCGTTTTCTGTGGGCGTACTTACCGAAATTTGCGATAGATATGATGTTATAAACCATAAAACACCGGGCTTCACCAAGAGTTGTGGAACCTCGGATTACGAAATTCGTATTACGAATATCGTAACAATAACCGCAGTCAAAGGGTAGTTACAACCGTCATAAAACCGGGATTTGATAAATGACAAAGCTCCCTTTTTCTGGTTGACAATTAAACCTGACCTCAGTATAATTGCTCGGCCCCGGCAGAAGGTCGCTGGGGCAAGTGTTTGTACGACAAAAAAATAATCTAAATTCCAACTTCCCCGTCCCCTGGCGGTCGCACGCGAGGCGGTCGGTGAAGTGAAGATTGGAGAAAAAAATGTACGCTATTGTTGAAAGCGGCGGCAAGCAATATAAAGCCGTCCCTGGCACCACCATTGAGGTGGATCGCTTGCACATTGAAGAAGGCACTCAGTTGGACCTCGATCAGGTCTTTATGGTTGCCGATGACGAAAACTACCAAATTGGGACCCCCACTGTGAAGGGTGCCAGCGTCAAAGCTACGGTAGTCGAGCATTTCAAAGGCCGGAAAATCCTGGTCTTCAAGTACAAATCAGGTAACAACTATCGCCGCAAACAAGGCCATCGCCAGCAGTACACGCGGCTCCAAATTGATGAAATCCTGGTGAAATAGGGAGCAGATCATGGCACATAAAAAAGGTGGCGGTTCAAGCCGCAACGGTCGAGATAGTGAATCAAAACGCTTAGGCGTCAAAAAATTTGGCGGTGAAGTCGTTCGTTCTGGCAACATCATTGTGCGTCAGCGCGGTACCAAAATCAAACCAGGTCGCAATGTAGGCCTCGGTAAAGACTACACCATTTTCGCAACCATTGATGGGACCGTGTTATTCGAAACCGTCGGTGGTGGCCGCAAACGCGTCAGCGTTGTTCCGGCTGAATAGAAGGTTTATCATGAAGAAAGACATTCATCCTAACTACTTTCCCGAGGCGACCGTAAGTTGCGCCTGTGGAAATTCCTGGAAGACCGGTTCCACGAAACCAGAAATCCGCACCGACGTATGCTACCAATGCCACCCCTTCTTTACAGGTGAGCAGCGTATCGTCGATACCGAGGGTCAGGTTGACCGCTTCTACAAGAAACTTCAGGCCCGTGAAGATTACATTGCGGACCAGGAAGCCAAAGCTGCCGCTCAGATTTCTCCCGAGCGCCCCTTGACCGACCTCGGTCTAACCAAACGGGTTTTGGGTATCCTTGAAGGCGCCGAAATGACCAATGTTGGTCATGTGATGACTGCGCTTGAAAAAGGCGAAGCTGCCCTATTGAACCTTGACGGGTTCGGTCGAAAATCACTGGCCGATATCAAGAAGGGTCTCCGCAAATTTGGGTACGAAATTCCTGAAGCTGCCGAAGAGATCACTGTCTAAATTGAAACTGAATAACTGAAAACCGCTCTCAAATTGAGGGCGGTTTTTTTGTTAATTTAGATATCTTCCTGATAAAATTGCGAGCATAAATGGAAAAAATGACAATCACCTTTTCATTGAAAGGGAGTAATAACTATAGAGTCTATTCACAATAAGGGGTGAACATGGTAAACCAGTCCAAACTGAG
>CAYVQU010000156.1:0-12972 GCA_964453155.1 uncultured Anaerolineales bacterium
GCTTGGGGTTGGTGTGTGATTTTGTTTCACCCCCGAATCATTGAAAAGATACATGGGATCGTTAAAAAACTGCGCGCGACCCTGGAACTGCATGGGGAACTCCCCTGGGTGGACTCGCGCGAATTAACCGGGGGCGATGAGCTGGAAGCCACCATTGCCGACAGTATTCGCACTGCGCGCCACTTTCTGGTCGTGATCAGCATTGCGGCCCTGAGCTCGGAATGGGTTCAAAAAGAAGTCAAGCTGGCCCTGGCCGAAGCAGAGGATCGAGATGATGGCTACAAAGTCATCTCCGTGGTCTTGCCCGGCGTGGAGCCGGGGATTCTCAAGCTGCTGTTCCCCACGGAACCGGTCCACATCTTCGTCGCGGATACCCCCACGGGCCACAGCGAGGCCATTCCCAAGATTTTTGCTGCGCTGGGCAAAACCCTCCCGAATGATTGGGAAACTCCTCCAATTATTGAAACCGAACCCATCGCCGAACTGATCCTGGAATTGACCGATCCCCAGATCGTTGAGACCGATGGCGCTCGTCGGGCCGAACCACCGCTGAGCTGACTTACCACCCCGCCGATGGCAATCCCGTCACCAGCCGCCGCTACCAATTCACGGCCCCCTTAGGCCCGGTGGAATTGGGCGAAATCCGCTGGTATATCGAACGTTATTATCAATGGCCCTCGGGAGTGTTCAAAACCCGGGCCGAGAAAACTGAAAAGGCTCTCCCGGAATGGGGCCAGGCTCTCTACACAGCCGCCCTGAGCGGGAAGTCGGCCCAGCCCCCTTTGCAGGCCTGGTTGAACAGCACCGGCGACCGCCGCTTCTCGGTCCAGGTTGATCCGGAACCACTCGAAGGGACGAACGAGGCCCAAAAGACCCTGATGCAGGCCGCTGCCAGCAACTTGCTCGCCTTACCCTGGGAGATTATGCACGATGGCACTGGCTATCTCTCTCAGGGGGAGCCACCAGTCCGAGTTCGACGGCGGCTGCCATACCGGAAAGCGGTCGAAACCCAAACCGCCGATCTGCCCATTCGGGTGCTCTTGCTCAGTCCGCGCCCGGAAATTGACGAAGATGGCAATCCGGTCGGGTATTTGGACCACCGCAGCAGCGCCCTGCCCCTGGTCCAGGCGGTGGAGAATTTGGGCTCCGCCCTGGTCGAACTCGATATTTTGCAGCCGCCGACTTTCCCGGCCCTCAAACAGGCTCTCAAAACGACCCGAGCTGAAAACAACCCCTATGAGATCGTCCATTTTGACGGCCACGGGATTTATGACCGCCGGGTGGGGTTGGGGGCCTTGTGTTTCGAAGCCCACCGTGATCGGAGCAAACTGGGTAAACGGCTACTCGATTTGGTCGACGCCCAGCAGTTGGCGGCCGAACTGCAAACTTACGGCGTCCCCCTCATTTATCTGGATGCCTGCCAGACGGCCCAATCCATCGCCGACCCCAAGGCCTCCGTCGCCGCCAAACTACTGGAGGAGGGCGTCGGGTCGGTGGTGGCGATGAGCCACACCGTCTTGGTCGAGACCGCCCGGCGGTTTGTGGAGCCCTTCTACCAGGCCCTGGCCGCGGGTGAGCGAGTGGGGGCCGCCATGCTGGCCGGGCAAACGGCCTTATTTGAAGACCCCTACCGCTTTAAGATCATGGGAGCTGGCAGCCTGTACCTGGACGACTGGTTTGTGCCCGTCCTCTACCAGGAGCAGGCCGATCCCTACCTGTTCACGCTCAGACCCAGCGATGATGTCACCCGCCTGGTCCAACAGCGTCGGGAACTGCGCCTGGGCCAACTCCCGCCGCCCCCCGACCACACCTTCGTCGGCCGCAGCCGGCTGCTCTTGCACGTCGAACGCCTGCTGGCCCAGGAGCCGTACGCGGTAATCCGCGGCAGCGGCGGATTGGGCAAAACGGCCCTGGCTGTCGAGCTGACCCGCTGGCTGGTGCGCTCGGGTCGCTTCGAACGGGCCGCCTTTGTCAGCGTGGAGCCCCATAACGTCCAGGACGTCAACGGGGTTTTGGACGCCCTCGGCCGCCAACTGCTGCCCAAATATACCGTGGCCCAATACGGCGCCGACCGGGCCGCGGCCTTGCAGCCGATTGAACGGGCCTTGCAGGACGCCCCGACCCTGATTTTGCTCGACAACCTGGAGAGCGTGCTCCCCGACCAGGACGGGGTCAACCCCGCGGGCGCCGCGGATGTGACTGAGTTGCTGGAACTCTGCCAAAAATTACTGGCCGCGGCGGACACCTGCCGCCTGATCTTCACCAGCCGGGAATTGCTGCCCAAACCCTTCGCCCATCCCCAGAACACGGTCGAACTGGGCCGCCTCAGTAAAACCGAAGCCATTTTGCTGGTCGAAAAAGTGATGGCCCAGCACGGCTGGGAACCCCCGCCCAGCGATGACGCCCGGACGCCCGAAGAGATCGAACAGTTGGTCAACGCCGTCGACCGCCACCCGCGGGCTTTGGTCCTGCTGGCCCGCGAAGTAGCGCATGGTGTGCAGGCCACGACCGAAAATTTGGCCACCCTGATGGCTAAATTAGACGCCCAAAACCCGGCCGACCGCGAAAACTCACTCTACGCCAGCGTGGAACTCTCCCTGCGCCGCCTGCCGGACGAAGTGCGGGACCGCGTGGACCGCCTGGCCGTTTTCCACGGCGGCGGCCATCTGGCCGTTATGGGGATGGTATTAGAACTCGAACCCGATGATATGAACCCCCTAGCCGAACACCTGATCGGCACCGGCCTGGCCGAACCGCAGGACTATAACTACCTGCGCCTGGACCCGGCCCTACCCGCCTACCTGCGATTAAGCCAAGATCCCGAACTGTTGGCCGAATGGGAAACCACCTGGGCCCAGGCCATGATTCAACTGGTCGATTCTCTGTACCGGGAGCAATTCAAAGACAGCCGGATGGCCCTCAATTTGACCCTGCTGGAACTCCCCAACCTGCTGGCGCTGCTGGATTGGCTGGAGGGGTGGCTCGCAGCCGATCCGGAGGCAGCCGAAGCAGTCAGTCAGACGACCCGGCACATTGAGCAGCTCCTGGCCAACCTGAACCGGCCGACCGCTATGGCCCGGGCGGTCGCCGTCCGGGAGCAGGCCGCTGCCCAGGTGCCCGAGTGGGGCCAGGCCCGGTTTGCGAATCAGCGCCTGCAGGTCGATCGCCTACTCCAGGCCGGGCAGCTCCAACCGGCTTATGAACGGGCTCAGGCTTTGTTGGAGATGGCAAAGACTGCGGTCTATGAAGGCGCTGATTATGATTTAGCTGATACAAATTGGTTGCTTGGTCGAGTATTGCAAACTGCCGGTCAGGCAATTCTGGCTTTAAAACACTATGATGAGGCTCAGTTTCAGTTTGAGAAGTTAAATTCCGAAAGCGCTGCTAATATGGCCTCCAAAGCTATTCAACTCCAGGCCGACTGCCTGACAGCCTTGGGACGGCTGGATGAAGCAGTACAGAATGCATCAAACGGTCTGAAAAACTGGCAGATTTCCGGCAGGTGGCGGTGGGGCAGGGGCAACTGGCGACCGTGCGAGAGATGCAAGGCCGATATTCCGAAGCGATTTCCGGGCATGAAAAAGCTCGGGACATCTTTAAAGCCCAAAACGAACCCCAAATGGTTGCCACTGCCTGGCACCAGATCGGGAGGGTCCACCAGGCGGCTGGAGACTACGATCAGGCCGAAGCCGCTTATCGCCGTTCGCTGGAGATTAAGACCCAAAACCAGGATCGGGCTGGGCAGGCCAACAGTTTAACCGCGTTAGGGGTTCTTTATAACGATCATTTGAATCGACCAGAAGAAACAATTATTTTTTATCGCCAAGCTGTTGATCTTTACATTGAAACTGGTGATAAACGTTATGAAGGGGTCGCACGCAGCAATACCGCCAACACCCTGCTCAAACTCAACCGCTACACCGAAGCCCGGGCTGAAATCCAGCGGGCGATTGAGTGTAAAAGTCAGGTTGGGCTAGCGGCTGAACCATGGACATCCTTCGAAATTCTGCGCCAAATCGAAACCGCGACCGGGAATCACGCGGCCGCCCAGACCGCCTGGACCCAGGCCCGGGACGCCTACCTGGCCTACCGGCGGCAGGGGGGGTATGCGCAAACGCCTGGGGGAGAACTGGCTGATCAAATTATTGAGCTAATCCGAACAGGACAAGTGGATGAGGCTCATAAACATTTGGAACAAATTACCAGTGACGGAGACTTACCGGATTGGTACCAATCAATTGCAGAAAAATTCTTTATGATCATCAAAGGCACTCGTGATCTGAGTATCGCTGAAGATATGAGCATCGGGTATTCTAATGCTGCCGATGTGTTGTTTTTGATGGAGCGGTTGGGGTAGTGCCTGCCCCCCTAACCCCCGAATTCGGGGGGGATTCGCTCAGGACAATTCTGTGGAGAATTCACTCCCCCAGCATTGGGGGCCGGGGGGCGTGTGGGACGGGTAAGCTTTGAATTAAAACGGGCGAAATTTACCGCCGCACCCAGCGAACCAATCACCCCGTTACCGAATACCTGGTTACCCTATCCCCTCTCCCCTACCTTATCGTCATACCAACGGGTATACCCTTGCGGTATTGCGAACGCCGCGCCGCGGAGTGTGGCAATCTCCTTTGATTGAGCTTTACAAAATAATCAGGTAATCCTGTCATTCCTGCGGAGGCAGGAATCTATACTCCATCCAAGTGGATTCCCACCTACGTGGGAATGACAGGCCCTCGCCCCCCTAACCCCTCGACCCTTCGATTTCACTCAGGACAAGTTCCGGGGGGGGAATTTCTCCCCCAGGCCTGTCCTGAGCCCGTCGAAGGGATTGGGGGTTGGGGGGACCTTAACGTCATTGCGAACGCAGCGCAGCGGAGTGTGGCAATCTCCCCGTTATTGGGGAGATCGCTTCGTCGCGGGGCTCCTCGCGATGATGTTAATGGATCGTTTTTATCCCAACAACCCTGATTGACTACAAAATTAACAATTTCACCGCAGTACCCCAGGGGTATGCTGCGCGAAGACGCAGCGTTCGCGGAGTTTTTCTCTAGAGAGATATAAAATTCTCAGCGCTCTCTGCGGCTCTGCGGTGGGTTTCGCAAGATTTGTCAGTCAATCAGACCAACCCCCCGCAGCGCCCGCCCCGTAAACGACTCCGCCACCCCCGCCACCGCCTCCGGTGTCCCCGCGGCGATGACCTCCCCACCCGCCGCGCCGCCTTCTGGCCCCAGGTCGAGGACCCAATCGGCCGACTTGATCACGTCCAGGTTGTGCTCGATCACGATGACCGAATTCCCGGCGGCCACCAGCCGCTGCAGGATCAGCAGCAGGCGTTCGACGTCGGCCACATGCAGGCCGGTGGAAGGTTCGTCGAGTAGGTACAGGGTCCGGCCGGTGCTACGACGGCCCAATTCCTTCGCCAGTTTGACCCGCTGGGCCTCCCCGCCCGAGAGCGTCGTCGCCGGTTGGCCCAATTGCAAATAGCCCAACCCGACCTCGGTCATCAACCCCAGCCGCGACTTCACTGCCGGGATCTCCGCAAACACCGGCAGAGCCTCAGCGATCGTCATTTCCAACACCTGGGCGATATTGTGACCATTGAATTCAATTGCCAAAATCTCATCTTTAAATCGTCGCCCCCCGCACGCCGCACACCGCACCTCCACATCCGGCAAAAAGTGCATATTGATCGTCAGCACCCCCGCGCCCTGACAGGTTTCACACCGCCCCCCAACCACGTTGAAGGAGAAATCCCGCGCCCGCAGCCCGGCGGCCTGGGCCTCCGGCGTCGCACCGAAGGCCTGCCGAATGGGCGTGAACGCATCGGTGTAGGTCGCGGCGTTGGAGCGCGGCGTCCGGCCGATGGGGGTCTGGTCGATGGTGATGATCTTGTCGATCTGGTCCCAGCCCGTGATGGAATCATGCTCGCCGGGTTTTTCGCTGGCCCCATTGAAGCGCTGGCGGGCGGCCCGGTCGAGAATGTCGAACAGCAGGGACGATTTGCCCGAACCGGACACCCCAGTGACTGCTACCAGTTTTTCAAGGGGAAGACTTACGTCAATGTTCTGCAAGTTGTGGACCCGCGCCCTGGTAATTTTCAGGCACTTGTTCCAACCATTCCGGCGGGTTGCCGGTAATTTAATTGCTGCCTGCCCGGAGAGATACGGCCCCGTCACCGACCCCGCAGTGGCCGCGACTTCTTCGGGAGTCCCCGCGGCGACGACTTCACCCCCCAACCGCCCGGCCCCCGGCCCAAAATCGACCACATAATCCGCGGCCCTCACCACATCCAGATCGTGCTCGATCACCAGGACCGTATTGCCCAAATCTCGCAGTTGGCGCAAAACTTGGATGAGCCGGGCGTTATCCTTAGGGTGCAGCCCGATGGTCGGTTCATCCAGGACGTAGAGCACGCCCGTCAACCCCGAGCCCAGCAGCGCGGCCAGCCGCAGCCGCTGGGCCTCCCCCGCCGACAGGCTGGGCGTCGCCCGTTCGAGAGTCAAATACCCGATCCCGACCTCCACCAGCCGCTGAATCCGGCCGTGCAGATCGTCCAAAATCGGCGCCGCGATCTGCATTTCGGCGGCGGTCAGACTGCGGGGCAGTTGATCCAACCAGGCGGCCAAATTCCCCAAGGGCCAGGCCCGCACGTCCACGATTTTGGCACCGGCCACCGCCACGCCGCGACTCTCTGTCCGCAGGCGCGTCCCCTCACAATCCGGGCAGGTTTGCTGGGTTACCAACGCGGCCATTTTTTTACGATAGGCGGCATCCTTGGTCGTATCTGCATATCTACGCAATAAATTGGTCACTACCCCTTCGAAGCGGCCCTGCCCCACCGTAGTCGGCGGCTCGATGGTAGGATAATGGGCCTGAAACTGCGGGCTGTGGACCCCGTAGAGCAGCAAATCGCGCTGAATCGGACCGTAATCCTGGATGGGCAGGTCGGGATCGAAATCGAAGCCATAGGTTTGGACCGCGTTGCGCAGGGTTTTGGTGTGGTGTTTGATGTAGTGAATGTCCCAGCCGTGGATGGCGAACTCGGCCAGGCTTTTGGTCTCATCGATCAGTTTGGGCAGGTTGGCGCTGTGAACCGAGCCGAGGCCGGTACAGGTTGGGCAGGCCCCGGCGGGTTTATTGAACGAGAAATGTTCCATCCCCAGCTCCGAGACGGTCGCACCACAGTGGACACAGGGGAAAGTGCCCCCGCTCTCAACATCTTCGGTTGGGGCGCGTGTGTCCATCTCAGCATACGGCGGGGCGACTGGTGCGCCACACGCCGGGCACGGACGGCGGCCGACGCGGGCGTAGAGCACCCGCAAGTAGGTGTAGATTTCGGTCGCGGTCCCGACCGTCGAGCGCGGGCTGCGGTTGCGAAAATGCTGGTCCACGCTGATCGAGGGCGACAACCCCTGGATAGCATCGAACGGGGGTTTCGAGATGGCATCGGTCACCATCCCCAGCGATTCGAGATACTGCCGCTGGCCCTCCTTGTGCAGGGTATCGAACGCCAACGTCGATTTCCCCGACCCCGACAGGCCGGTGATGACGATGAATTGATTCTTTGGCAGGGTTAGATCGACATTTTTCAGGTTGTGCAGCCGGGCGCCGCGAATTTGGATGGTTTCGGACAAGGGAGCCTCCAGAAATTTCGTTTGCCTTTATTATAAGAGCTTGGTGTATTAATGGAGGGTTGTGCGTTGCGGTTGCTGTATTCAATTATTCTGGCAAGATTTACCGCAACGCGTTGGCAGATTTCGGTATGAGCTCGATTTCTGGATTTTGACACTTTTCGAAATCTGCACAGAGGTGGATAGATAATCAAAAAGGGAAATTGTTCAAAAGGGCCGAAAATTTGAGCCCAGAAGCATCCCGAGTAGCTCGGAAGAATGGAGAGCGTATCGAGGGGTGCGATTTGAAATGGACGTCGCACACTTTTCTTCGACTCTGCTCAGCACGGGCGATACGACTAGGAAAGAGTCGGTCTATGCAGGATGCGTTCTCCTCGTCGTTTAAATAAAAACTCGTCCAAGTTTAGCCAAACTTGGACGAGTATGGGAGAATTTTTACATTCTCACCGACCTAAAATAGTATCAATTTCCTTCATCTGTTCAGCCGTCAGCGGCCCGAATTGCATGGCTTTGCAGTTCTCATCGGCCTGGGCAACGGTACGGATGCCGGGGATGGGGATGGTTTTGTCGTTGCGGGCCCAGAGCCAGGCCAAGGCACCTTGGGCTAAGGTGCGACCCTCTGTGGTCAGGATGTCGCGCACGGCACCAACTTTGCTGATCCATTCGGGGGTGGGTTCGCCGTTTTGGAAGTACTTCATCCAATCCGGGCTGTTGGTACCGCGCACGTCGTCTTCGCCGAGTTTGACGCCGGGCTGGTATTTGCCGGTCAGCAAGCCCATCGCCAACGGGCCGCGGTTGATGGCGGCCAGCCCATATTGGTCACAGACTGCCAGGACATCGGGGTTATCATCCAAAACGTTGAGCTGCAACTGAACGGTGCTGCAATTCTCACCCTGGGCAAAGAACGCGGCCCGATCGGCGAAGTCGGTGCTCCAGCCGTAGGTGCGGATTTTGCCATCCTTGACTAACTCTTCAAGCGTAGCGCGGACTTCCTGGGACTCAGCAACCGGGTGGTCGTTGAAGTGGAATTGGAACAAGTCGATGTAATCGGTGTTCAGGCGGCGGAGGGAGTCTTCGCAAGAATGGCGAATCCCTGCAGGAGAAGCATCGCCGCCAGTGGCCTGTTTGGAGGCTTCGTCGAAAACGGGGCCGAATTTCGTGGCGATCACGACTTCATCGCGGCGACCGGCGAAAGCCCGGCCCAAAACCCGCTCGCTGTGACCCGCACCATAAACGCTGGCGGTGTCGAAAAAGTTGACGCCTAAATCCAGACAGGTGTTAATGGCCCGAATGGATTCGTTATCATCGACTTCGCCCCAACCGGCGGGGGTGCCACCACCCCAAAACGGGCCACCGATGGCCCAACAACCCATGCCCATCGCGCTGATTTCAATATTACTAGGTCCTAATTTTCGTTTCATTTTATTCTCCTTGTGTTTTATGTAATGTCACTCTGAGGCCCCGTAGGGGGGTGAAGAGTCCCATAAAGCTGATCGAAAGTTAACATTGATTGTAGGGATTCTTCAGTCGCTGCGCTCCTTCAGAATGACATGCATTATCTAAAGTTTTGCTTGGTTTTCTACCATCAAAATCATTCATAACCCAAATCTAGGTGCGACATCACGCGCGAAGCGTTCGGCCATGTTCGTTTGAGGGAAATCGGCGAAGCGGAAGACGAAGTGGGTGACGCCCAGATCGCTGAAACGCCGGAGTTGAGATTCAATCTGATCCGGGGTGCCGATGATGGAGGCTGCGGGGTCATAAAACGGGCTGGTCTGGGCAACTGCCAGCGCGGCCGCGTGGGTGTCGGCGATGGCTACACATTGGTTTACCCAGGTTTTGGTGATTTCAGCGTAGTCCCGGCCGACAGCTTGACAATGTCCCTGTAGAGTTTCAAGTAGGTCAGCATAAAATTCGGGAGTGCCGCCGGGGAAGTTCCACCAGTCGGCGTATTGGGCCACATAACGCAGAGTCAGTTTTTTCCCACCGCCGCCGATCATGATGGGGGGCACCGGATCGGGCTGGGGTTGGCAGATCGCGTTGGTCACCTGATAGTATTCTCCATCGAAAGTGGCTTTCGGTTCCGTCCACAACTGCTTGATGATCTGGACGGCTTCGCCCATCTGGTGGATGCGGGTTGGCGTCGCGGGGAAATCGTATCCATAGGCCCGATACTCGTCTTCCATCCAGCCCGCCCCTATCCCCAGGATCAACCGCCCGTTGGACAGCGTCTGAAAAGTGGCCGCCATCTTGGCCAGCAGGGCCGGATTGCGATAGGATTGAGACATCACCATCGAGCCGAACTGATAACTTTCGAATTTCCCGGCCAAATAAGTTAACCCAGTCCAGCATTCCAGGGTATCGGCCAGCATATCCACATCCGGGTGCCAGGGGACAAAGTGATCCGCCATCCAAGCTGAGGTGTATTGCCCTTCTAACGCGGTCAGGTAGTTTACAATGTCGGCGGGTAATAGGGTGCCGCGGTTATTGGTTACCGGGAAGGCGGGGATGAAAAGCCCAAATTGGGTGGAATTGTTCATGGTTATTTCTCAATTTTAGATTTATGTTGTAGGGGCGCAGCATGCTACGCCCCTACCCTGATATTATGCCCCAGCGTTGTTCAAAAATTCGACTTGCTCAGCAGTCAACTCTATTTTAACGGATTCCATGTTTTCGTAGTACTGCTCTTTTTTACTGAACCCGAAAATGGGGATGATCCGGGGTTGCTGCATCATCCAGGCCAAAACCAGGTTGTTGTTGGTAACGCCCAATTCGGTGGAAAGTTCTCCGAGCGCTTTCAAACGAGCGGCTGAATCGGCGGTGTCAAAACCCGGCCACATATCGTGATTTTTGCGTTTTTCCGCATCGTTGTAGATGCCCTTCAAAATGGGGGAATAGGCTAACAAAGTCAGGTCTTCGTTGGCGGCCAGATAATCGAGCATCTCATCATAGCCGGCGCCAGACTTGGGGCGCAGATATGAGAACATTTCCTGTCGAACTGTATAATTAGCCCAATCGTGCCGCGCGCTGATCTGACGGGCGCGTTCCAGACGCCAGGTGCGGAGGTTGCTGCCACCAAGCTGGCGGACTTTCCCTTCCTGTACCAGTTTATTCAACTCGCCCATTGTTTCGGCCAGCGGGGTGTTGCGATCGTCGATGTGGGCGTAATAGAGATCAATATAATCGGTTTGCAAACGGCGCAGGCTGTTCTCGACACCCGCGCGGATGGCTTTGGGGGAGAGATTCTCAAACGCTTTATAGATCAGGTCCCAGCGAACATTCCCCTTTTCGTCGCTGTAGCGCTTTAAAATTTCTTCCTGGCCGATGGTTTCGATGTCCATGATCCGGGCGCCCACCTTGGTCGCCAAGAAGACTTTATCGCGGTTACCCCGCGCCTGCATCCAGTTGCCGAGGATGGTTTCGCTTTCGTCACCGGTGTAGTTGGGCCCCATCCACCAGGCGTAGCAGTTGGCCGTGTCGATGAAGTTGCCACCCTGGTCGATAAAATGATCGAGGACTTCAAATGAATCGGTTTCGTTGAGGGCGGTCCCCATCAACATCGCGCCTAAACAAATTTGGCTGACCTGGGTATTTCCTAAATTTCGGGTTTTCATCGGGGATTCTCCTTGACTATTTTTTGTTTTGATTTAGATTATATTTAAAATCGGATTTATTAGTATACCCACTTAATGCCAATTTACTTAATACCAATTTTGTATTTTTTATAATTGGTATTGTTTAATCGTAAATATTTGATATACTCTCGCTATCATTCGGAGGCATCCATGCGAATTCCCCTCGACCGTCAGGACAGCACCCCCTTGTATCAGCAAATTCAAATTTACTTGCGGGACCAAATCCAGAACGGCCAATTGGCCCCGGAAACCCGGCTGCCAGCGACCCGAAAATTGGCCGCGGATTTAGGCGTCAGCCGGATCACGATCCAGAATGCTTATGCGGATTTAGAGAGCGAGGGGTTGATCGCCAGCCGAGAGGGCAGCGGCGCCTATGTCTTGCCGCCCGTTGGGGGGCAGCACCACCCCAAAGATGAGACCGAAATCGTTTGGCCGCGTTGGCAGCAGAATCTTCGGGCCGGGGACTCCTTTGACGAGGAGGTTACCCCCGAAATCCCCACCCACCCCGATTTGATATCCTTCACTGGCGTAGGCGACCCCCACGAATTTCCCATCAAAGATTTCTATAAATCCCTCCAAACCGTGATTCGTGCTGAAGGGTTGCAAGCCCTTGATTACGGCGATTTTTCGGGCGGCTATCGCCCCCTACGCGAGACCGTGGCCCATATTTTGGCCAGTCAGGGGATTCGGGCCAATCCAGACAATATTTTGATCACGTCGGGATCGCAGCAGGCACTGGCGTTGGTCTGCCAGATTTTGCTCAAACCGGGGGATGTGGTTTTGGTCGCCAAACCGACCTACAACCTGGCACTGGATTTGTTCCGAGCGTTGGATTTGGACATCGTTGGCGTGGAGATTGATGAAGCTGGACTGCCGGTTGAGTGGCTGGAGCCGGTTTTACAGCAAGTTCACCCGAAGTTAGCGTACACCATCCCCAATTTTCAAAATCCTTCTGGGGTGTGTCTGCGGGGTGCCCGGCGGCGGGCCTTGATCCAACTGGCCGACCGCTACAATATCCCCATTTTGGAGGACGATTTTGTGGGGGATTTGCGCTACGAGGGTCGCGCCCAACCGGCGATCAAGGCCCTGGATCCTGGCGGCCGCGTGATTTATGGGGGGACGTTCTCAAAGATGTTGATGCCCGGCCTGCGGGTGGGTTACCTGGTTGCAGAGGGCCCCATCTTTGCGCGGCTGGCCCAGGCTAAAATGGTCACCGACCTGACGACTTCAACCCTGATCCAATATACCCTAAACGAGTATGTCAATGTGGGCTGGTATCAGAAGCATTTGCGGCGGTCGACGCGAGTTTATCGCCAGCGGCGGGATGCGATGCTGGCCGCGCTCAAACAGTATTTACCGGCCGAGGTGAGATTTGAACGACCGCAGGGGGGCTTGTTCATCTGGCTACGGTTGCCGGAGGGAGTATCTTCTCAGGAATTATTAAGGGATGCTCTGAAAGCCGGGGTGGAGTACGCCCCGGGGACGCGGTTTTTCCCTGACCCCGCGGAGGGAGAGCGCTATTTGCGGTTGAATTTTGCGACCCAGACGCCGGAACGGATTGAGGTGGGGATCAGGCGGTTGGGGAATTTGATAGAACGCGGATGACACGGATTATGCGGATTCGCGCGGATTTTTTTTACTTCAATCGACTAATAATAGAGTTTATGCAGAATTAGCAGCGGCAGTTCGCCATCGTTGGGTCTGTG
>CAYVQU010000157.1:0-12900 GCA_964453155.1 uncultured Anaerolineales bacterium
CCTTTTCATACCATAAGGTGAGACTTTTTTGTCCGCTTTACCGGAAACTAAAATTGAAAGAATACTGTAAAAGCTTAACGCCAAGGCGCAGAGACGCAAAGGTGTATTTTGGTTAATTCTCAGGGGAACACGAATGTAACGAATATGATGAATTGGATGTTTCCAAACACAAAAATATTCGTGTTATTCGAATAATTCGTGTCATTCGTGATCAATTACTCCGGTTTAAAATCCAATTGTCTTTGCGACTTGGCATCTCTGCGTTTGTTCACGCGAATATAAAAATGCGCACTCAGTGTGCGCATCTAGGTTTTTCGGATTATTTTTTCGATTTTGGAATCACCTATTAGCGATAAGTTCGCTGGTACGGGCGGCCAGAATGAAATCGTTGCGATGCAGGGCCTTGATGGCGTGGGTCCACCAGGTGACGGTGACCTGGCCGTACTCGGTCAGGAGAGCCGGATGGTGATCGGCATCTTCAGCGATTTCTCCAACTTGGTTAGTGAATTCCAGGGCTTGGACGAAATTCTTGAAAGAAAACACCCGTTCTAACTGGGGGATTCCCTCCCGTTCGACTACCTCCCACTCAGGGATCAGGGGGAGCAATTCCCGTACTTCGATCTCAGAGAGAGGAGGTACCCCGCCGTGACAGGGCACACACTTCATCTGGGTGAGTTCCCGCATCTTATTTTCCGAGCTGGGTAACCTGTTTGAAGAAGCTGAAGACCGAAATTCCTAATTTCACGCCCTCACCGGGGGTTAAACGTAAACCTTCTTCATCATCGACTTGCTGTAAAATGAGATACGCGGCCCCTAATCCGACCAGCGCGCCAACGATGGTTCCGAGGGCTAAGATTTTGGCGTTTTGATTTCCAGACGTAATGATTTCGTTATCAGACATTGGATTCCCTTTGTATTATTTTTTACGTTTGAGCGCTTCCAAAGAAGCCATTTTACTTTTTAGGTTGATGACCGGTTCGGCCACTTTATCAGCCCCGGTTTGCACCCCATCCCGAATTTGGATCATAACATCTTGCAGGCGCTTAAAACCGGCCGGGATTTTCTGGTTCAAGACGATGACGCCATAAGCCAGGCCCCCAAAGATGGCTAAGGGGATTAGTGCCATGAAAAAATTGGGGCAGATGATCCAAATCAGGGCGGTGTCGGCGGATTGGCTGACATTGCCGCCGGTCGCCGCGGCAAAAATGGCCCAACCGCCCAGGCCCAAAATAAACAGCATTCCCAAAATGAATGGGAAAGTAATTTGCCACCAGGTTTCACGGCGGTGTTTGGCATGGGTTACCGGATTGCGTTCAGGAGTCTCGTTCATAATGTGTATTTTAGCACAAGAGGGAGGTGGTTTGTTCTTGGAATTGTAATTTATCAAAGTAGACTCCGGGAAGTATTTTTACGGGAAATAGCTATTATTTTGCTTGTGGTTGACCCGACCCAACCAACATGCTACAATTTTTTCAATGGGATGGTTACATCGCAGTTGGGTGAAGAAATAAGTATTCCAAAAATTAAATGGGGAGAAAACTTATGCTTGCACGCGTCTTTTCATGTGCTGTTATTGGACTCGAGGGAGTGGTCATTGAAGTTGAAGTCGATACGAACCAGGGCCTTCCCGCGGTCATTATTGTGGGCTTGCCGGATACCGCCGTTCAAGAGAGTCGGGAGCGAGTCCAATCGGCAATCAAAAACTCCGGGTTTATGTTTCCGCGCAAACGGGTGACGGTTAATCTAGCCCCGGCTGCGGTTCGCAAAGAGGGGCCGGCCTATGATTTACCCATCGCGGTGGGAACTTTGATCGCGTCTGGGCAGATCCCAGCTCTCAGTGTTGAAAACTCGCTCTTTGTTGGAGAACTTTCACTGGATGGCAGTGTTCGGCATGTGCGGGGTGTCTTGCCAATGGCCGCAGTGGCACGCGAACAAGGGTTTAACCGCATATTTGTGCCTGAAATGGATGCTCCGGAAGCCGCGTTGATTCCTGATATTGAAGTGATCCCGGTCCCTTCTTTGGATAAGTTGCACGATCACCTTTCAGGAGGTTTGCAGATCCCTGCAATGGATTACACCCCTCCTGATGACCACCAACATTCACCCCTATTGACAGATTTTGCTGATATTAAAGGCCAGGAGCACGTCAAACGGGCATTGGAAGTCTCTGCGGCCGGTGGTCATAATCTGCTGATGAATGGCCCGCCCGGAGCCGGTAAAACCCTGATCGCCCGCGCCATGCCGGGAATCTTGCCCAAAATGATGGTCGAAGAAGCCTTAGATGTAACCCGGATTTACTCCATCGCAGATCAACTTCCGGGAGATGTTCCCCTGATCCAGCAGCGGCCGTTTCGGGCCCCACATCACACGATTTCCCATGCTGGACTGGTTGGCGGTGGCAATTGGCCAAATCCCGGTGAAATTTCTCTGGCTCACAGAGGCGTGCTGTTCCTCGATGAGTTTCCCGAATTTGGCAGCCGGGTCCTCGAGGTTCTCCGCCAACCTTTAGAAGATAAACATGTCACGATTTCACGCGCGCAGGGCTCACTAACCTTTCCAGCTGATTTCCAGCTCATCGCCGCGATGAACCCTTGTCCCTGTGGTTATTTTGGTGATAATTTGAAAGAATGCACCTGCTCGAATCAAGTCATCACCCGTTACCAGAAACGGATCTCGGGACCCATGCTGGATCGGATTGATATTCATATCGAGGTGCCGCGGGTTGATTATGACCAACTCAGCGATGACCGGCTTGGAGAAGCTTCAACGATTGTGCAGGCCAGAGTGGAAATGGCGCGGGAAATTCAGAGAAATCGATTCACCGAAACACCGAATCAGCAGATGAGCATCACTTGTAACGCGGGAATGCGCCCGGCCCAAGTTCGCGCATTTTGTCAACTTGATACTGCTAGCAATGCCCTCATGAGAACGGCCATGAACCAGATGCAACTCTCAGCGCGGGCTTATCACCGAGTCTTAAAACTGTCACGGACGATTGCTGATCTAGCGGGGGACGAAAATATTACCCCAACTCATCTGGCCGAAGCCCTGCAATATCGCCCTAAAATAGGGGGTTTGTAGCATTTACGGCCGCGCCGGACTCCCATCCGGCAGCCGGGCTTGCGTCCAGTGGATGATCTCATCGGTGCAGGGGAATTGGGCCGCGAGCTTCTCATCGATGTCGATTCCCAGACCGGGCTGATCGTTGGGGTACATATAACCGTTCCGGACTTCGGGGGTGCCGGGGAAAATTTCGTAAACCAGTTCGGGGAACCGGCACCACTCTTGAATCCCGAAGTTAGGGGCCCACAAATCTAAATGCAGGTTGGCGGCATGGCCGACGGGGGAGACATCGCCCGGTCCATGCCAGGCGGTGCGGAGACCGTACATATTGGCGAAGGCGGCTACGTTGCGAGCTGGGGTGATCCCGCCCATCTGGCTGATATGCATCCGGACAAAGTCGATCTGCCGCCCCGAAATTAAGGGCTGCCATTCGCGGGGATGGTTAAAGAGTTCGCCCATCGCCAATGGTGTCGCACATTGTTGCCGGATGCGTTCAAACCAGGGGATATCCTCAGGAGCCAGCAAATCCTCCAAAAAGAAAAGTTTGATCGGTTCCAAATCTTTGGCAAATTGAACCGCGTCGATCGGTTTCAACCGCTCGTGAACATCATGGAGCAACTCAATCTCTTCCCCTAATTCAGCCCGGACATAAGTGAGCATTTTGAGCATCTTGCGAGCATAATCCCGGGGAACATAGTAGGCTCCCTCCGGCGCGCCCTCTGGCTTCACCAGCTATGCCCCTTGGCCCCCATACAGCCCCATTTGGGCCCGCACATAACGATAACCCGCATCCATAAAATCCCGAATATTGGCCGCGACTTCTTGCGGATCGCGGCCATCGGCATGGACATAGACCGCCGCAGCCTCCCGGCACTTCCCGCCCAAAAGTTGATACACGGGCATTCCAGCAAGTTTGCCCTTAATATCCCACAAAGCCATATCCACTCCCGAAATGGCGTTGTTCAGCACCGGTCCATTACGCCAATAGCCGTTGACCATCGACATTTGCCAGATTTCTTCTATTTTGTGAACATCCCGTCCAATCAGAAAGGGTTTGAGATGTTTCTCGATCGCCGCCTGGACGGCATGAAACCGCTGCGTAAACGTCGCGCAGCCTAAGCCATACAGCCCCGGTTCGGAAGTGATAATTTTGACGACAATCAGGCGCGAATGCCAGGGTTGGGTTAGGATTGTTTTTACGTCTTTGATCGTAATAGACATGGGGTTCTCCATTTTGATTTTCATAGAACGCGGATGCCGCAGATTCAGCGGATTCCCGCGGATTTTTTTTGTTGGTTATCAAAAACCGCCGAGACCAAAGAATATAGCGTTTTTTTCAATAAAATTGTATTCATCAATAGAAGGTTGAACACTTCTAAAGTTAACGTCACTGCGAGGCAGCTTTTCCGCTGAAGCAGTCTCCGCCTAGGCCAGGTTCAGATTGCCGCACTACGCTCCACTCCGTTCGCAATGACGTTAATGTTCAAGCTACTCTTGACCACTACATTTTCTCAATAAAATCGAGAAATCTCTGTGTTCTCTGCGGCTATCCGGTTCGTTTTTCAGAGGTCCCAAATATGCATTGACATTGCGCAAATCAACCTCAATTATACTTGCGGAAACGTTACCGGAAGAGTATCATTGCAGCAAAATTTGACCACCATCTTTGGAGATATCCATGGCCAAACGAGAAAAACTCGAATCGCCCTTCAATATCCATGCACCCGATTACGCCGAAGTTAAAGTTCTTAAGAATGTTCCAAATTTTGATCTGGAATTAGAGTTTACCGAAACGTACCGTCAAAATATTGCTGAACATGTCGCTGTCCGTGAAGCGCGCTGCCTCCAGGTACTCATGCCCAAGGTTTTCCAGCCCATTCAACTCGGGGATGTCTTTGCCGGACGAACTATTTACCGCCAAATTGGTTTTGGTCTGGAAAACGCCACAGGGGGATCTGGGTTTTACTGTTATCCCGACAATCTACGAACCGAGATCGAAAATTCCGATGTTGACGCGGAAACGCAAGCGCGGCTAGAAGCCGCGCTCGATTTTTGGGCGGCGGAAGAGACCATCGAGGGGAAGTTGATGGCCTTGCTCCCCGAGGATGTCAAACTCAATACTTCCAACGAGATCGCCAACATGGGCGGACGGCTGGCGGGGGCGATGATGGATTATGAAAAATTGATCCGTTTAGGTTTGCCAGGATTAAGGGCTGAAGTGGAACAGGCTCAAGCGCGCGGTGGGGACTTTGATTTATATACTGGGATGCTCTTGGCTCTGGATTTGTTGATGGATACCTGCACCCGATATGCAACTCAGGCTCGAGAGTTAGCCGCGACTATGCAGGACGAAACCCAGGAGTTAAATTTGCTCCAAATGGCAGAGACGCTCGAAAATATTACCCAATCTCCGCCCCAAAACCTGCGAGAAGGGATTCAACTTTACTGGCTCTACTCTTTAATCGCCGGGGTGGTCAACTACGGCCGGATGGATATCGCCCTTGGGGATTTGCTCGCCAACGATTTAGATTTCGGCATCCTTACGGAAGAATCAGCCCTGAATTTACTCGTCGCGTTCTGGCAAGCGATCGCAGACCGTCATATTTTCTTCAATGGTCGGGTAATTATCGGCGGGAAGGGTCGCCCCAGCGAAGCCAACGCCGATCGGTTCGCCCTCCTGGCGATGGAAGCCACCCGTTTGGTGATCGAAACCGAACCCCAGCTGACTTTGCGATTTTATAAAGGCCAGAATCCGGCCCTGATGGCGAAAGCCTTGGACGTCATTGCCGAGGGCCGCACCTACCCGATGCTCTACAACGACGACGTTAATATCCCCGCGGTCGCCAGTTCCTTCGGAGTTGACGAAATGGAAGCCACCAATTATGTTCCCTATGGCTGCGGCGAATATGGATTGGATCACCGGGGTTTTGGCTCCCCCAACTGTGGTTTCAGCTTACTTAAAGCCTTAGAAGTCACCCTCAACAATGGCCGCGATATGTTGACCAATGAAGAACTGGGGTTAGCACTCGGCGAGTTCAGCAGTTTTGAAACTTTCGATGATTTATTCGCAGCCTACCAAAAACAGATTGAGCATCACCTGTATCATCTGGCCCAACGACATGCCTTGGAATATCAGGCCGAACATGAGTCGGCCGCGTTTTTGTATGTATCCATGCTGTATGACGATTGTATTGCCACAGGGAGTTCGCTGGTCAACCGCGGTCCAGCCTATACTGGCGGGATTGTGGAAACTTTTGGGATGGTCAATACGGCCGATAGTTTGGCCGCCATCAAAAAGTTGGTGTACGATGATCAAGTTTTGACGCTAGACCAAATGCTGGCCACGTTGCGGGCTGACTTTGCAACGTATGAAACCGAACATCGGTTGGTGAAAGCCGTTCCCAAATACGGCAACGATGAAGACTATGTTGATGAGCTCATGCAGGCGGTCAGCGAGCATGTGGCCGTAGCCTGCCGCGCCCTGGGCGAACGGGTGGGGCTGGATTACTTCCTGGTCGTCAATATCAATAATTTTGCTAATGTAGCTTTTGGTCAGGTCACCGCGGCCTCCGCGGATGGCCGGCGCGCTGGTTCGCCCTATGCCAACGGTAATACCCCCACCGCCGGGAACGACACTAAGGGTGTGACCGCCTTTTTGAATTCCATCGTCAAACCCAATCCGAGTGTGCATGCGGGTTACGTCCATAATATGAAGTTCAGCAAGCAGATGTTTACTCAGGAACGGGTCAAACTCGAAGCTCTGCTGAACACCTACTTCGCCAAAGGTGGTACTCAGGCCATGATCACCGTTGTCAGCCGCGACGACCTTGAGAATGCCCTGAAAGAACCCGAAAAATACCGCAACCTGATTGTCCGGGTCGGCGGCTTCAGCGCTCGATTTGTGGAATTGAACCTCGAAGTTCAAATCGATATCATCAATCGGACGCTGATTGAATAAGAGTTTGGCGGTTGGTTGTTCATAACAAAATCAACTGATTTACCGCCAAACCTAAGCAGATTATGCAGATGAACGTCGATTGAAAATACTAAATAGCTGCGTTTATCATGAAAATCTGCGTCCAAAAATAATTAACGCCAAAAACTTTTATGACCACCACAGGTCTCATCTTCGATCTCCAACGCACCTCCCTCCATGACGGACCGGGGATTCGTACCACGGTCTTCTTCAAGGGCTGTCCGCTGCACTGTTTGTGGTGCCACAACCCTGAGTCGCGTAGTTATAAACCCGAAGTTTCGTTCAATTGGGAGAAGTGTGTCAGTTGTTTCTCCTGTGTCGCTCATTGTGAGCAAGGGGCCCATCAAATTGAGGGCGATAGTCATATCATGGTCCACGCGTTGTGCATCGCCTGTGGAACCTGTCTGCCTTACTGCACCAATGACGCCCTCAAACTGATCGGCGAAGAATGGACCGTGGCCCAGGTCATGGCCGAAGTCGAACGCGATATTGATTTCTACGAACACTCTGGGGGCGGGATCACGCTTTCAGGCGGTGAACCGCTGGGGCAGTTTAAATTCGCCATGGAAATCCTACAGACTTGCCGGGAGCAGGGTATCCATACCTGTGTAGAGACCAGCGGGTTCGCCCCCCGCCGCAAATATCATGAAATCCTACCCCTGGTGGATCTGTTTCTCTTTGATTACAAAGTCACAGAGCCCGAAATCCATCAAAAGTTGGTTGGCGTTCCCACGGATTTGATCCTCGGAAACCTGGATTTTCTCTATAACCAGGGGGCTGCCATCATTTTGCGCTGTCCTCTGATCCCTGGCGTGAACGACACCCCCGAACATCTGGCCGGGATTGCGGCGATTGCGGAAAAATATCCCCAACTGTTGGGGATCGAGTTAATGGCCTATCATGACTTGGGTAATGATAAGGGCTTGCGTTTGGGGCACGAATATCCCTTAGATGGTGTCAAAAATGCGGATGAAACGACTAAAAATGGTTGGCTGACGGAATTGTCCGCTCTAGGTTGTGAAAAAGTTGTGATTGGATAAAGGAGTGTTCACATGAAAATTACTGGCGTCAAAACCTTTTTTGCCGATGGCGGCCAGCGCGTCTTTGTTTTTGTCAAAGTTGAGACCGATCAACCCGGTCTGATAGGCTGGGGGGAGGCCTCCTTGGAAGCCAAACCACGGGCCATCGCGGGTTGCATCGCCGATATGGAACCGATGATTGTCGGCGAAGACCCTCGCCGCATCGAATATATCTGGCAGATTTTGTATCGGGGTGCATTTTGGCGTCAGGGTTTGGTAGGGATGTCGGCCATCTCTGGCATTGATCAAGCTTTGTGGGATATCAAAGGCAAAGAAGTGGGGAAACCGGTGTACGAATTGTTGGGCGGCCGGGTACGCGATAAAGTCCGGATGTATACCCATTTTGGTGGGGATTCCATTGATTCGGCAATCGAAAGCGCGGTCAGTAAAGTGGAGGCCGGATGGACGGCGATCAAAACTGTTCCCATGCCGCCGACGAATGTGTTGCAGGGTCCCAAAATGGTCAAGGACGCGGCCGCGATGTTAGGCGCGGTGCGGGAGGCCGTGGGAGATGAAATTGATATTTTGCTCGATTTCCATGGCCGGGTGACGCCTCAAATGGCGATCCAATATGCCCGGGCGTTTGAACCCTTTTACCCCCTCTTTATCGAAGAGCCGGTCCAATCCGAAGTGCCGGATGCGATGGCCCAGGTGAAAAAGGCCACCAGTATTCCAATTGCGACCGGCGAGCGCTTGTTCAACCGCTGGGGCTTCCGCCGCATTCTCGAAACCGAAGCCGCCAGCCTGCTCCAACCCGATTGCTGTCATGCCGGGGGGATCAGCGAAGTCCGTAAAATTGGAACCATGGCCGAAGCCTACTATGCTGGTTTGGCCCCGCACAACCCGTTGGGTCCGGTTTCGACCGCGGCTTGCATCCAGGTGGATTTCGCCGCGCCGAATTTCGTTATTCAGGAAATTGTCGACCCGATTGTGATCCCCGAAGCGATGACGTTTGTCAAGGACCCGCTACCCATCGTGGACGGGCATATTTTGCCGCCCGAAAAACCGGGGATTGGCGTCGAGGTCGATGAAGCCGCGGTACTTAAACATCAACCTGATTTCTCGGTCGAGAAAACTCGGGAGCGGATAGCCTGGTATCGCGAGTACCACCCCGACGGCGGCATTGCGGATTGGTAGGTAGTCAATAGAGACCCCAGGGGTTTCACCATAAGCTTGTCGTATTTACTCAAGCGTTATAAAACCCCTGGGGTCTAGCCAGAAGAAAACCGGCTCTTTGAGAAATACTGTGGTAGAGCTAGTTCCCCGGAAACTTTGAGCTACATTGCTCTCGCAAGGTGGCCTATCAGGAGTTTCCGGGGAACTTTGACCCCACAAAAGCTCAAAGAGCCAGAAAACTTTGAGGAGGTGGTCATGCGTTTAGTTCAATTTGTGGACAAAAATGGAGAGCGGCGAGTCGCTCAAATTGTAGCTGATAATAATCTGCAAATCTTGGCGGATACTGTCCGGGTCTATGATCTGGCCCTCGAAGTTGAGCGGGCCAAAACATCCCTGGAAGAATTAGCAACCTCTCGATTAGGTACCGAACTCGTTGATTATGATGAGATTATCGCCGAAAAACGCCTGTTTCCCCCGCTCGATCACCCCGATCCCGCCCATTGTTTGGTGACCGGGACCGGTTTGACCCATCTCGGCAGCGCTCAGGCCCGGGATGCCATGCACACCGATGAGACTGATAAAAACACAAATGAACCAATTACGGACTCGATGCGGATGTTTCAATGGGGGCTGGAAGGTGGCAAACCCCCGGAGGGTGAGATCAGTGTGCAACCAGAGTGGTTTTATAAGGGTAATGGCTACAACGTCGTCTCGCCGGAACAACCCTTGGAGAGTCCCTCTTTTGCGCTAGAAGGCAGTGAGGAGGCCGAGTTGGTGGGACTGTATGTGATCTCTGATCGAGGCAACGTTTTGCGAGTTGGGTTCGCTCTCGGGAATGAGTTCTCAGACCATGAAATGGAGGCCCAAAACTATCTCTATCTGGCACATTCGAAGTTGAGGCCGTGTTCCTTTGGGCCGGAACTACGCCTTGGATCGGCACCCACTCAAATTTCTGGACAAGTGGTGGTCCGCCGGGATGGAAAAATTTTCTGGGAAGCCCCTTTCCTAACTGGCGAAGATTACATGTCTTACACTATTGCCAATTTAGAGCACCATCATTTCAAATACAGCATATTCCGCCAGCCAGGTGACGTTCATTGCCACTTTTTCGGCACCGCGACCTTGAGCCGGAATGCAGGCATATTGACCAAACCTGGTGACCGCTTCGAAATTTCTGCCCCTGGGTTTGGTCGTCCCCTGCGAAATTCGTTAGCACATTCAAAACTTGAAAATACTCAAGTATCGATAAAGACTTTGTAGGTCCCGTATGGATCCCAACGATTATTTACCCACAGACCAATTAAACGGCACCTTGATCGGACGCGCCTGGGTACCGGTCTCTCTGGCGGGTAGTGTTCCCGGCCCCAGTCCAGTGATACTGACTGCCGAGGGAGTCTTCGATTTGAGTCAGATCGCACCCACTTGTGCCGAACTCCTAAACAATGGTTTTTCGCATTCAGGTCTCGATTTTGATAAACTCCCGCGCCTGGGTAGTTATGCTGAGATTATGACCTACACTTTGGCTGCCCATCGAAGTCTCGAAATCCCCTATTTCTTGTCGCCCATTGATTTGCAGGCCATCAAAGCCTGCGGGGTAACTTTCATGGTCAGCATGTTGGAACGGGTCATCGAAGAGCGCGCCGGGGGTGATGCGGCCAAAGCTGAGGCGGTGCGGTCAAAGATCAAGGCCCGGATCGATGTCGATCTCTCCAACATTGTGCCGGGATCAGTGGAAGCCGAAGAACTGAAAACGGTGCTGCAAGCTGAAGGTTTATGGTCGCAGTATTTAGAAGTCGGGATTGGCCCCTATGCCGAAGTATTCACCAAAGCCCAGCCATTGTCCTCCGTAGGGATCGGTGCTGAGATTGGTATTTTGCCAATTTCCTCTTGGAACAACCCCGAACCGGAGATTGTGCTGATCGTTACCCCGGATGCGAAGGTGGTCGGTGCCACCCTGGGGAACGATGTCAACCTGCGGGACATCGAAGGCCGCAGCGCGCTGTTGTTGGGCAAAGCTAAAGATAATAACGCCTCCTGCTCGCTTGGCCCTTTCATCCGGCTGTTTGATGAAACTTTCAATTTGGACGAGGTTCGCACTGCCGAAATACAACTGACCGTTACAGGTGACGATGGTTTCACCCTCACCGAAGTCAGCCCGATGAACAAGATCAGCCGGGATGTACTGGATTTAGTCGCCCAGACGATCAACGAACACCACCAATACCCCGATGGGTTGGCCCTATTTACGGGAACACTCTTCGCCCCCACCCAGGATCGCGGCGGTGAGGGGCAGGGCTTCACCCATAAACCGGGTGATATCGTCATCATCAGTGCCGATAAACTGGGCAAACTTCAAAATACAGTCACGTATACCCATCAGGCGCCTCCCTGGGAATTTGGTTTTTCTGCGTTGATGAAAAATCTCAGCCAGCGCGGAATTTTGTGATTGATTTTATAAACCGCTAATCCCGCCAATCTTCACAAATATAAAAAAATTCGCGTAATTCGCGGTTAATTTTTGTGACAAGGAAGATACATGGCTACAATTGAAAACCCCATCTTACGCGGCTTCAACCCGGATCCCAACATCTTACGGGTGGGTGCTGACTATTACATTGTGACCTCGACTTTCGAGTGGTTTCCGGGTTACCAAATTCATCATTCGCGTGATTTACGCCATTGGAAGTTGGTCGCCCGACCCCTGAACCGGGTGTCGCAACTCGATATGGCCGGCGTTCCCGATTCGGGCGGGGTGTGGGCTCCTTGTCTGACCTACAATGACGGTATTTTTTATCTGCTGTATACCAATGTCCGCAGTTTTGATGGTCACTGGGCCTTCAAGGATACTCCCAATTATTTGGTCACCACTGACGATATTTTAGGCGATTGGTCAGATCCCATTTACTTGAACTCCAGCGGGTTTGATTCTTCTCTGTTCCACGATGATGATGGCCGCACCTGGCTGGTCAATATGATCATGGATCACCGCCAGAGTCGCTATTTTGGCGGCATAGTGCTGCAAGAATATGATAAGGTGAAGAAAAAACTGGTCGGCGACATCCACCATATTTTCGAAGGTACCGAATTGGGTCGTACCGAAGGCCCCCATATTTATAAGTTGAACGGTTATTACTTTTTGCTGACCGCTGAGGGTGGCACATCTTACGATCACGCCATGACAATGGCGCGCTCGAAATCCCTCTTTGGACCCTATGAAGTTGACCCCCAAAACCCCTTCATCTCTGCAGCTAAAAATCCGGACTTGTATTTGCAAAAAACGGGTCATGGGGACCTCGTCCAAACTCAGGATGGGGATTGGTATGCCGTTTTCTTGGCATCCCGGCCTTTGACGAAACGCGGACGCTGTATTACGGGGCGCGAATCGGCTATCGAAAGAGTGGTTTGGTCGGCTGATGGCTGGCTGCGGTTGGCTTGTGGAGGCAATGAACCTCGCCAATATGTGGAAGCGCCCGATTTACTGGACCATCCCTTCGATCCAGAACCAGCCCATCTCGATTTCAATACCCCCGAAATCGAGATTAATTTTCAAGCTTTACGCATCCCCATGACGCCCGAGTGGGTTAATCAAACTGACAGGCCTGGCTATCTACGATTAGAGTCTATTCACAATAAGGGGTGAACATGGTAAACCAGTCCAAACTGAGC
>CAYVQU010000158.1:0-12873 GCA_964453155.1 uncultured Anaerolineales bacterium
CTTGGGGTTGGTGTGTGATTTTGTTTCACCCCCGAATCATTGAAAAGATACAACCTAAGTGTGGAAATTAGAGTATAGGAGAAAAAAATGGAAACTCGACCTTTTGGACAAACTGGAAAAGAATTCCCCATCCTCAGTTTTGGCGGGCAACGGATCGTAGACGAACATAATTGTACTGAAGAAGAAGCAATCGAGATCGTCAACACCGCCATTGATCGCGGGATTAAATATTATGACACTGCCTGGATTTATTCGAATGGTCAGGCTGAAACCCGAATGGGTAAAGTGGTCAAACACCGGCGCAATGAAATGTGGATCGCCACCAAAACTTGGGATACCACCAAAGATGGTGCCCGGAAACAGCTCGAAACGAGCCTGGAACGCCTCCAAACCGATCATGTCAATGAATGGCGGTTGCACAATGTGTGGGATTTTGCCCGGTTGGATGAATTCACCGGTAAAGGGGGCGCGCTCGAAGCCGCCATCCAGGCGCGGGAAGAAGGATTGATCCAACACATTAGCATTAGTTGTCATACCGACCCCCAAATTTTGGTCGAAGCCCTTGATCGTTTCCCCTTTGATAGTGCCTTGATCTCAGTATCGGCCCTCGACCACTTCATTCTAAGTTTCGCCGAAGAGTTTTTACCGATTGCCAATGCCAAAGGGATCGGTACGATTGGGATGAAAGTTCTTGGCCTGGGGGCCCTCACTCATGAAGTCGAACGTTCTCTGTGCTATGCCTTTAGCCTACCTCTTAGCACTGTTATCGTCGGGATGGAAACCATGGCTCAACTCGAGCAGAATTTAGAAATTGCCGAAAACTTTACCCCCATGACCGATGAAGACCGTCTGAAATTCTTCCAAGAAATTATTCCCCTTGCGACGCCCCAAAACCTTAAATGGAAGTCAGACGATTGGAATGATCCCAAAGACTGGATCCCCAGAAATCGGGGCCGCTAATCCCCTCAAAAAGAGACCCCAAAGTTGCGGGGTCTCTTTTTTTTTATTCACTAACCTTTATTAGTTTCATGGAAATGTCGGTTGTTAGAAATCTAACCCGATTTTCGGGGGAGATGCCCTCAAATAAAAATGGCAGGTATTTTTGGGGATGTTCGGCCTGTATTAAAACTTGTCCTTGGATTTCAGGATGATTATTTGGGGCTGGAAATATATATTTGATAAATGTAACCTGATATTTGTCAATTGAAATAATATCTGGCGCTTCATAGCTGATTTGATACGGTTTGATTCGAATTTCTGGATACTGAGTTTGAACGTTTTTAGCAAAATCAAGGGGGAAAGTGAGGGTTAAAGGTTTTTTAAAATTGAAACCGGCAATGAATATCATTGCAACGATCAGTGAAAGTTGCAATACTTTCCCCGACCGGCCTTTTTCACCTATTAAAGCTAGTCCCTGGGCAGCTATCATAGTTATAAATGGAATGATCTGACGTACAAGGCGGCCATATACAACAAATTTCTGAAGAAAAACAGAAAATATTAACAGGCTGCCAAAAACGATCAAAATTCCCACCAGACCAAACTGAAAGGGTTTGTGATGGTAAATATTCTTTTGACTAATTGCAAAGCCAATTAGTCCAGCCCAAATAATGATGTTGAAACCTTCGCTGGCCCACAAATATTTCAGGGGCATGATGCCACCTTCCGAAAAAGCCCCTTGATGAATTGTTTTTGAGAACGACTGATAATTTTGGAGTAAATCCTGGCCAAAGACCCCATCGATCCAAAATAAGCCTATAAAAGGTAAGATGACAGCCAGGATTGAGACCAAGAATTTGGTCAGAAATTTTCTGTCCGGGTCCCAAAATGGAAGGTAGTGGATGAATAATACTAAACCAGCCAGCGTCCAATAACCATTATAGGTAAAAAATGTTAGAAAAGTACAAAATCCTGCCAACGTCGAATTCATCCATTGGGAAAAAATGGTTCTGATTCGAAATCTCATATGGATATCAATTTTTAACCAATTAAACAGGGGAGTAAACCATTTAGTAGAACGTCCAGATGATTGATTTGATGCCAAACTTGGGGTTCGAACTGCAAAAAACAAACCACATAGTCCGAAGGTTAATGCCGCATCATACGGTAATAGGTGACCCCCAAAATAGAAAAATGAATTTGAAATGGCTAACAAAAATGTGGCGATCAGGGCCAGATGGTTTTCACGATCGAATTGGTTGGCAATTAAATAAAAAAGGTAGACATTGACGATACTGAAAAAACTGAAGAATAGTCCTGGGATTTGGACATTTTCCCCAAAATGGAACTCCACGAAAGCGGGTAGTAACCCTAAAATTTTGAAGCCCAGATGGTCGGCATCTTGTAATAAAGTGGCCAACGCATCGGTTTTAAGATCATTCTCAAATAAGTGGATGACCTCCCGAGCAATATTGTAACGCTCTTCATCTGGAAAAAAAAATTGCCCACCGTTAAGGACTAATCCAATCCGGAGGATAACCGAAACAGATAATATAAACCCCAGGAGAAATTGTTTGTTTTGATTGCGTTTTGTTACCATCGGCACAGAGTATAGCATGTAACCAAAAAAATATGGGAACTCGGGAATCATCGTAAAGTGGATGTACCATTCAGGCTATTGATTTTGCGATTACTATCACGTAAATTTGCTATGTGACCAGTTGGACTGAGAATTGCACCTTTTTTCAGCATACATGAAGAAAAAAATACCAAGCAGCGAACCAAAAGAAAGAAATTGGGTCCGATCTAGTGGACTGGCGATGATTGGATTAGCCCTGATCATCTACTTATTCTATGGCACCACGCGAATCTTTGCTGATTTTTTGGGCGGCGTCCAACCTCTCATTTTCGATGGGTTTGTTCGGCAGATAGCCCGTGAACTGGTCCGCTTTGGGGTGACGGTGATCGTTGTCGATATTCTCATTCGCCAATATTACAAAAAACAGAAAATTGTCGAACTTCGCACCCAGTTGGGGAGCTCGATTAATCTTTTAGCTTTAGAAGCTGTTAACAAACTTCGCAAAAATGGGGATTTACACACCGGTGTTTTGCAAGGTTTAGATTTTTCGAATGCAGATTTACATAATGCAGATTTAACTGGAGCGGATGTGGTTGCGGCCATTTTTACGAATGCAAATTTTGAAAACGCGATATTAGCCCAAGCCCAATTAAATCGCGCGACGTTAGAGCAAGCCCAGTTTTCCAATGCTACCCTCTGCGAAACCAATTTGAGTGAAGCTTATCTACAACAGGCGAAATTTGACGGCGCCAATTTGGAAGGTGCCGATTTGTCGGGGGCTTATCTTCAAGACGCTGAATTAAGGGGGGCCAACCTGAAAAATACCAATCTTAACCGTGCCAACCTGGAAGGGGCAAATTTGGAAGATGCCGATCTCTCGGGGGCAAAATTAGAGGGCGCGATTCTGACTGGGGCCTATATGAACCAAGTGAACCTGACTGGAGCAACATTGGCTGGCGCTCATATGAACCGCGTCTATCTCAATGGGGCCAATTTATCCCAGGCTTTTCTAAATAATGCCAACCTGAATCGCGGTGTTTTGATCCAGGGGATTGCTGATCAGGCGCAATTTGAGGGGGCCCAATTAAATGGATCTTTGCTGTTTGGTGCCGCGTTCACGAGTGCCAATTTTGAAAACGCCGAATTGGTCGGTGCGATGATGGAAGGCTGCCTGTTAGAACAGGCCAATTTCCGGCGGGCCCGGTTGAGTCGGGCTAATTTAAATGATGCCAATCTTACCGATGCTGTTCTTGTCCACGCGAATCTTAAAGACGCCAGCCTGCAGCGCACGATCATGCCGGACGGTGAACCATATGCCACCAACGGTGATTTGTCCAAATTTATCCGAAAAAATTTACCCCCTGAACCGGCAAAATCACCCCAAGACCTGATCAGTCACCGGTTGGAAATGATCACCCAAGAAGCTAAAGATCTGGATCTGGACCCGGAAGTACCACCGGGTAATTAATCTTCTGGGTGCGGCCGGCCAGCCCAATGTGATGGGTTTCACCCGCCCTACTCAAATTGTATGGCCGGAATGAGTTTGTTCACCAGTAAAAGCCATCCATTTTTAAAGAAAACACCCCTCCGCTCTTGGAGGGGTGCCTCTTCACAATTACCCAATAATTACTCCCCATTCACAATTCATTACCCGCACCCGCCCCCAGATGGGGCGCGTTTCAACTCCAGCTTGATCTTATTCTCGTATTCCAGCTCAAAATGTTCATAGTCTGGGTAGGCGGCCGGGCAGCCGGAGCCCAGCGCGGCGGTGAACTCGTATCGTAACTCGTCATCACCTGCTGATGGAATTTGACCGGCACAATATTGCCCCTCGAATTCACCCGCAAAGATATCTAACCAGCCGTTGATCCCGCCTGCCAGGATGTAAACATTGGGGACCGACTCGGCCACCATCGTTTTCCAGACCTCGGTCGCCGCGGCCTCATCATTGCTCATGACTGCGAAGACTGTATTGGCTGGTTCCTGAATGTACTCGTCAATCATCTCGGGGATTGCAGTCGGAGTGACATGTTCGGCATCCAGCAGGTGGAACATATTGAAATCACTCTCGGTCCGCACATCCAGCATGACCAGATTGATTTTGGGATCGTGCATCGTGTGTAGCAATTCACCGGGGTGGATTTGATAGACCCGCTTCTCTAGTTCCGGGCCTTTCTGGATGGATAAACGTTCCCAGCGGTCCTGGGTGGTCGGCTGCCCGATCAAGGCGATGGCGACTGCGGCCACCACGAAGATCCCCGCGCCGATGTAACGAGCTTTGGGTTCGGTTCCTTTGGGTTTACCGCCGATCCCGATCTCAAGCTGCTCACCGCCCCACAGCATGAAGATGGCCATCAGCGTTACGCCAATCACGATCACGCCCGTTGGCAGGCCCATAAAATCCATCAGGGTCACCCGGCCAAAATTGCTGCCGTTGAAAAAATATTCAAAGAAACCAACGGTCTCGCTGAAGGTGAAGACGCCGACCAAGCCGCCCAAGACGAAGAAAATCCCATCGACTTTCAGGGTTGCCAACGCCACCAGCGAAGTCCCCGGACAGAACCCGCCCAGGATGAAGCCGACCCCCATGATCAGCCCGCCAACGATCCCCGACCACAAATAGGTCGGGTTGACCCAGATCAAGTTGTAATCCAGCAGCCCGATCGCTGCGGCCGCAAAGATCATCAACATCGCGACCACAATCGCGGTGAAGAAAACCTTGAAGACTCGCAAATCCTTAAAATAGAATTGCTTTGCCAGGGTCGGGGAGTGGTTGAAACCCGAACTTTCGAGAACGTAGCCAAATGCGAACCCAATCGCTAAAAATACCAGGTAAGCGCCGAACTTACCAAGTAAGTCTGTGAGTAATAGAGGAAAAGGTGCCATTGTTGTACTCCAGTTTCACGTATCACGTGTCACGCTTAAATGATTTCGTGAAGCGTGATGCGTGAATCTAGTTCCATAATTTTCTAACGAAATAAGCCAGCGCATACGCCCCGCCAAAGATGGCGAACATCACGACCCAACTACCAGCCGAGAGGGTTGCGCCGCCCGAGAGTGCCTGCCCGGAGGTGCAGCCGCGGGCCAGACGGGCGCCGTAGGTGAACAAAATTCCACCAACGAAGGCGACCAACCAGCGCTGCTGCTTTGTGATGCTGGGGCCTTTATTTGTTTCGAATTTGGTCCGGCCGTTAATCGTTCCGGAGATGAACCCACCCAAAATCACGCCGGTGCTGATCATCACGATCCAGTTGTCGAGCGGGTTTTTCTCCCCACCCGCCATCTTGATCAGATAAGGCACCTGGTCAATGTGTCCGGGGGCCACGATATCCTCGATGAAGGCCACGTAGCGACTCAAACCGCCCGAGGCTCCCAGCCCGTTCCCCGTCAGGAAATACGAGGCGAACAGCACCGTCCCCAACAGCACCCCGCCCAGATACGAATTCCAATACGGCTTCGTCGGCCGGTTGAAAATTCGTTTGAATTTACTTTCTTTTTTTTGTGTTTGTGTTGCAGTAGTCATAATTCTTCCTCTTTTCGTACGCGGATTTGGCGGATTCAACGGATTTTTGATTTAACGTCATTGCGAACGGAGCGTAGCGCAGTGCGGCAATCTCTACCAATGTCATGTTACAGACTGCTTCGGCGAAAGCTGCCTCGCAGTGACGTTAATTTTTGTTCGGTAATATCCGTGCAATCCGTGTACAAAAAACTAAATCAACATTACCCTTCAGTCTCTCCATCTTCCGAATTTGCCGCTTCGACATGAATTTCGATATCTTCCCAGCCCATCATCATCGCTTTGATCCCCGCCATGGGGGTGTGCCCGGTGGTTGTCAGGTAGACGTGCATGACGACGAAGGTGGCAAACAGCCAGGCGATCAGGGTGTGGAAGGGGGCCAGGAAGGGCAGGCCGCCCAGGGAGGCCGCGATCTTGGGCCAGCGCTGGGCACCCCAAATCAGGATGCCGGTGATCCCTTGTAAGGGCAGCAGGACGTTCAAAATCGCGAAATAGGTCATTTGTTGCAGCGGGTTCAGTTTCTTATCCTGCGTTTTCTCAATGGGGTGTTCGGCACCCTTGAAAATCCCCTGGACGTAATACAACGCCTGGGTGATCGACTGATTGAAGAAACCGCGCGGTTCGGGCAGATACTGCCGGATTTCGCCGCTGGCCAGGTGGTAGAACAACGAGAAGACCGCGTTCAGCCCCAAAATGGCGGCGACTACATTGTGGACGACGACCATCCCCCGGAAACTCAAGAAACCGAAGAAATCCGGTTTGTGGATCGCTAGGCCGGTGATGATCAGCAGGACGATGGCGAAGGTCTGTAACCAGTGCCACAGACGCTCGTAGACGTGGTACATGTAGACCTTTTCGACTTTGGTCTCATGTTTGGGGGCTAATTTCGCCGCCCGCAGGCGTAACCCGCCATGCAGGGCAATCCCGCCCAGTGTGCCCAGGAAGATCAATATACCGAAGCGGTCGATCCAGTTGACGCTGTCTTGTCCTAAAACATAAAGATCGGCTGCGGTAGGATCAGGTTGGTAGACTAGCGCGCCTTCGTCCGTGGTGACGATTTCACCATGGATGGCGATGTTGGCATCGCCGACGAAGGTCGGAGTTACCCCACCGGGGGCGACCGCGGCCAGTTGCAGCCCCTGGGTCAACCGGGATTCACCCGAGTGACAGGTTTGGCAATCTCGAATGGCCCACTCGCCATTGGTGACGGTGTGATTGATACTGTAAGGTTGGACTTCGCCCGAAATTTGAGGATTACTCAACCCGAGTTGGGCCAGCCGGTTGCGGATGAAATCTTCTTTTTCGGGGGTATCGATGATCAGTTCGGTATCATCCAGGGTCCCATTTTCATCGGCGTCAAACCGCAGCATAACGCCGGGATGATAGTAGCCATTTTCAAGATAGGCGGCTTCCAAATCGGCCAGCCGGACCGGGCGGGGGGGATCGCCGTAGACCCAGAAGAACGCGGTTACTAAATTGTAAGGGGCCAGAGCGGTTTCTCCATCAACGTCCGTATTGGCTAACCAGACGGGATCGTAGCCGGTCAGCAGGCCCGTAATGGAGCCCTGATCCCCATCGACGCCGCGACACTCTAACCGCGCGCTGCCGTCAAGGCGGATTACCGTCCAGTCATGGGTCTGGTTGGCAGACGAATACATCTGGGGGATATGGCAGGTCTCACAACTGATCGCGGCCATATGGCGTTCGTTATAGGGCAGCCACTCGTGAGTCTCGCGGGTATCGTGGCACGATTCACAACGCCGCATGGTATTCTGCAATTCTGGGGCTAAATCACTCTGCGCGCTGTCACCGCGCGCAAACTGGTGCAGCGGTTTTTCCAGATATTCACCAATCTCCACTCGCCGGGGATCAAACAACAAGTGATCCGGCCGGGTCGCACTGGCTTCTTGATAATACAGCGGGTTGTTGAGGGAGTAATGGCAGTCGGTGCATTGCAGCAATCGTTCGGCATGGATATCCCAGGAGCGATGCAGTTCTGCTTTGTTGGCCAGGTTCATGCCGGAATCCGACATCTTTTGGGGCGAAATAATCTGCCCGGTGGTGATGGTGCGGAACCGTTCAGGCGCACAGCCGGTGGTCACCAGGGGATCTTCGACATCAGCGTGGACCAAACCATGGCACATCCCGCAGTTTTCATTGGTCGGGTCTTGGATGGCGACGAAATCGGCCTGGAGTTCGCCATCGGCATTGAAAGCGGCCGGATTGTAAGCTAACCCATTGGCGGATTCTGCCACGATGTCGCTGTTAGACAGGGTAGCCGTATTCGCCCATTTGAAATTGCCGGAATGAAGTTGATCTAACCGGGCGGCATTATTCGGATGGGGGGTGTGACACAGGAAACAATTCATTTCCACGACCCCTGATTCTGCCCAATCCCAGGGGACCAGTTCACCAGTGGTTGGGTCCACGATATGGGTTTGCAAATCCCCAGCGGTAACTGCCAGATCGGCTAGCCGAGATCCATCTCGGCCGTAAACGGCGGGACCACCCCCAACATGCCGCACCCCCAAGGTCATGATCCACTCCGGGGTCGTCAGATCAACGCGCTCATCACCCTCCGGGGAGAGCAGCCGGTACATGATCGGATTCCACTTGCCAAACCAGCCCGGACTGGTATCCCACGGACGGCCGCTGCTGGTCGCTCCCGCGGTGCCAACAGCGCTCAAACCGACATCGGCATGGAAGCTGTGCCCGGCGATAAATTCAGCATCGTGACAGGTGCCGCAGGTGTTCATCGTGGAAATTGGTTCGCCGGTATCCAACACATTCTCGCCATTTTCATCCAGTAGCGGAAAAGCTGGATGTATGGGTGAAACTTGCTCAACTGGCGCGGCTGCTTTCTCTGCGAAGACTGCGTTTACCGAAATTAGTACACTAATTGCTAGAACGGTTAAACCCACCACAAAGACACTAAGTCTCGAAGAAGCTCTAAGAAAGTTTTGGTGTAACTTTGTGTCTTTGTGTCTTCGTGGTAGAAGATTTTCATTTCTCATAATATTTTTCATGGTTGAAATTTCCTCCCTGCCTATTGATTGGACTTGAAGCGGCCGCCCCAATCGAGGGGGTCGCCGAAATAGCCCAGGGATTCCCAGTCCATCCGGCCTGCGGGGCCGTGGCAGTGATCGCAGGTCAGGGCATCTTTGGCCGGGCGGACCATGTGGGTGGTCGGCCAGTACATTTCGGTCTCGGCGAAACCAAATTCGCCGCTGTACTCGAGCCCGATGATGTCCGAGCCGAGTTGCAGGGCCTGGTTCCAATCGAACTCTTTCCAGAAGCCGCCCTCGCCGTAAGTTACCGGCTGGAGCAAAGTATTGTGGACACTGTCATACGGCTGTTTGGCGCGGTGAACTTTGAAGGGGAAGATTTTGGCGGATTCATCAGTGATATCCCCGCCAGGGTAGTTGATGGGCGTGGATACACTCGGGTCCATCTCGTCGCCCAAGATATAGCGGGAGGCGCCGCCGTTGTACCAGCGGTATTCGGGGACGAAGTTGGCGCTGTAGACGAAGCTGCCTTTGATCTTCAGGTAGGTGTGTAAACTCTCTTCGATCTCATCACTGCCCGCGGTGGACCAGTCCCAGTACATCTTGGTGGCATCACGGGTGGCGAACACTGAAATATGACAGGTCTGGCAAGCCACACTCTGAACATGCGCGTTGAGGCGCTCATCGTCGTGCAAGTCTTCGTTGTGGCAGTCGGTGCAGTAGATTTGGTTCTCATCGTCCAGGCTGACCGAGATTGAACGCCCGGAGACCAGGTGATTTTCAGTTTGATGACAGTCGGTGCACAGGAAATCGTGTTTCCCCATATGGACATCGACATCGGCCGGGGGGAAATATAGAGTTTCATCGAGGTCACCATGTTTGACCGCGTTCCCGCCGCCACCCTTGAAGTGACAGCCACCGCAATTTTCGCGGGTCGGCACCCCTACTCCTTTAGCAACCATCTCCAAATCCACGCCCTCAACTGGATGGCCGGCCCCGCCTTTGACGTAGGTCCCAGTCGTATCGTGACAAACCAGACAATCGACATTTTCAGCCGCCGAGAAATCATAATTCGCGCTGTCCCAGCCATAACCGGCATGGCAGGACGTGCAGCCTTCCCAGTTGCCCTGAATCCCGATACAGAAATTGTTGATAGCATTTTTCTTGCCGACCGTTACCGGACCATCTCGGCCGGGTAAATCATAAGGTTGGCTTTCCCAGGTCCAGTGGGCGGTGGTCATTACATCCGTCGCGGCTTCCTCATGGCATTCCAGGCAGGCCTTAGTGACATCGCTACCAGTTTCAAACGGACCTTGCAGAATATCGCTGTGATCCGTATGAATAGGGTGGCGCGGTAAATTTGCCCAGGGATCATCGTTCCGGCCGGCTTGTTTGGGCATGAAGATGATCACGGGGATGATGATGATCGCCAGGGTGACGATCAACCCCACGATCCAGATTTGTTTATATTCTCGCATTCACATTCTCCTGGAGAGAAAAACGAACCACAAATTACGCTAATCTTCACTAATTTTTTGAAAAAAAAATTCGCGTGCATTCGCGTTATTCGTGGTTTTCTACTGATTTTCGAGTAGACTGGCACGATATGCCAGTCGATCCCGCAAAACTGTACGTAAAATGTCTAGGGCCTCGATTAGGCGTTCGTCGGTGAGGTGGTATTCGACACTCGCACCTTGCCGAACTGGCTGTACCAGACCGCGGTCGCGCAAAATTTTAAGATGGCGGGAAGCAGCAGGTTGGCTGATACCGATCTCTTTCGCCAGATCACTGACATTGAGGGAGGTATCGGCAATCGAATACAACAACAAAATCCGTCGCGGGTCAGCCAGGGCGGAACAGATATCGGCGTGCAGTTGGGTGACTTCTTGTTCTAATGTGGGTAAATTGTCCATACTTAGTCCAAATAGTTAGGTTACATGTATGTATTCGTATACCCGAATACTTTGATATGTGAAAATTCTAACAATGTGGTGGTTAATCGTCAACTGTGACATTCATCACAATTGAAATATGACAAAAATCTAGTTTCAACGCTGAGTGGGTAAGACGGTACTTAAACGTGGGCTGACTTTTAACCGCTAATCACGCGAATTTTCACGAAGAAAGAATTAACGTCACTGCGAGGCAGCTTTATCGCCGAAGCAGTCTCCGTCCTGGCAGGATTCAGATTGCCGCACTGCGCTCCGCTCCGTTCGCAATGACGTTAATGTTCAACGTACTGTTGACGATTACATTTTTAGGGCTTTTTTCTCAAAATTTGTAGTAGTCAGCAGAAGGTTGAACACCGCAGAGACGCAGAGAACGCAGAGATTCGTACTCCTACTTGAGAAAAACTCAGCGAACTTAGCGTCTCCGCGGTGAAAAAAGTATTCAAGCTACTGTTGACCAATACATTTTTCTCAAAATTGGTGCAGATTAGCGAAATTCGCGGTTAATTTTGAATTTTTTGGGAACTCCACGGTTAAGTACCCCGCTACCGCTGAGCGTTGCAACCAGATTTTTGTAACCTTCTCTCCAATTTCCCATCTAACCAATATACATAAAACAGGAGCTGCCGATGTTGAAAGTGTTACTCTGGATTCGCAAAAACTTGGTTTGGAATATCCCCATCATGATGGTTTTGGGGTTAGGGGTGGGATACTTTTTTGAAGTGGGCTTCCTTAAGGCCTGGATATTGCCGATTACGATATTGATGATTTACCCGATGATGGTTGCTTTGAATGTCAAAGCGGTTTTCTCGGGGTGTGAATACCGGCTGCAAGGTAGTACCCAGCTCATAAATTTTGTCGCGATTCCCGTCATTGCCTTTCTATTAGGAAAATTATTTTTCGCTACAGCACCTTTAACTGCCCTGGGATTGTTTTTGGTGGCATTGCTCCCCACCAGCGGTATGACGATCTCGTGGACGGGGTTTGCCAAAGGAAATGTGCCCGTCGCAATCAAAATGACTATTTTTGGCCTCATTTTGGGGGCGATTGCGACCCCAATTTATGTCCAAACTTTTATGGGGGAAGTGGTCAACGTATCCCTGGCGAAGATTTCCCAACAAATTTTGACCGTCGTTTTCATCCCCCTAATTTTAGGATTTCTGACCCAAACCTTGCTGATCAAACGGTTTGGGGCCGGTCATTTTAAATCCAAAGTTAAACCCATATTCCCCTCGCTCTCAGCAGTGGCCGTATTGGGGATCATTTTTGTCGCGATGGCCCTGAAGGCCAAAGCGATCATCCAAAACCCTGAAACGATTTTGAGCATGATCTTGCCTTTACTGCTGTTCTATGGCATAAACTTTATCTTGACAACTTTGATCGGCCGATTTTTCTTCTCCCGAGCCGATGCCATTGCCCTGGTCTACGGCTCAGTGATGCGGAATTTATCGATTGCTCTGGCGATTGCGGTGGTGGCTTTTGGCAAAGATGGGATCGACATTGCCCTGATCATCGCGGTCGCGTATGTGGTCCAGGTGCAGGCGGCGGCCTGGTATCTGCGGGTTGTCAATAAAGTGTTTGGGCCGGTGAAATCTGAACCCGTGCCGGCTTGAAACAGGACGCGGAAGAATAGCTAAGGACTTATAGACGAAACGAATAAATATTGAACAATAATGTCATTCTGATTGAGCGCAGCGACTGAAGAATCCCTACGATCTTAATTGTAGTATCAGCTTCACAGGGACTCTTTACTCGCTCTGCTCGCTCACACCGTCCCGGTCCAGGTAGAGTGACAAAAAAATTGTTCAACTTCAATATAATTCATCTTTCTCTACCCTACATCTAGGATGCAAATGATCAGTCATGGTGTAGACTCTTGTT
>CAYVQU010000159.1:0-12683 GCA_964453155.1 uncultured Anaerolineales bacterium
CTCAGTTTGGACTGGTTTACCATGTTCACCCCTTATTGTGAATAGACTCTCTTGTATTTCATGGCATCACGAGTTTATCGCGCCAACAATCGCATCGCAGAAGCCGATGACTATCTCCAGCAGGCGTACGAGCGCGTCATGCTGGTAGCGAGTAAGACCAAAGACGATGATCGGCGTAAAAGTTACTTGGAAAATGTGAAAGAGAATCGGGAGATTTTGAGGGCCGCGCACGAAAGGGGTATCGCAGAACTATGAGTTAGGCGTTAATTCCCCGTCACCTGCCTTCCACCTTCCGTCTGTACAATCTTGTCCAACAGTTCCAAAAACTCTTCTGGCTCTTCCCGGGTGAGCAAATCCTGCCTAATCTCCTTGGGCAGGCGGTAGGGGGCCAGATAATTGGCCGCGTATTTGCGGAAGAGTTTCAACCCCCGTTCACGACCATAAAATTGCAGGTTGCGCTCCAGGTGGATCAACATCGTTGCCCGCACCTGGGAAACGGTGACCTGCTCACGATCCAATCTTTTGAAAATCCAGGGGTTGTGGATCGCGGCTCGCCCGACCATGACGGCCACGCAGCCGGTGTGATCCTTCATCCGGTGGATATCGGCGGCGGCTAAGATATCCCCATTTCCAATCACCGGGATAGAGAGGGCCTGAACAACCTCAGCAATGGCGTCCCAATTGGCCTCCCCGCCGTAGCCCTGTTTCTTGGTCCGTCCGTGAACGGCCAGGAGTTGGCCACCCTCCTCCTGGATGATGCGCGCCACCAGGGGGTAGGTCAAGCAGTCGTCGTCCCAACCCAGGCGGATCTTGCCCGTCACGGGGACTTCGAGGGCCGCGGTTAATTGGCGGAAGATGCGCGCGATTTTGAGAGGCGTATTCATTAACCCCACCCCCGCGCCCCGATTGGAGATCGATTTGGCCGGGCAACCCATGTTGATATCGATGATATCGGGCTCTAACTCTTGGACTTCGAGGGCGGCTTCCAGAATTTGATTGGGATCGTCCCCGTAGATTTGGACCACCGCGGGACGTTCATCCTCTGTGAAGCGCATTTTCGGCAAGACGTAGGCCGGGCGCTTGAGAATGTCGGCAACGTTGACGAACTCGGTGTAACTCATCGCCGAACCCAACTCGCGGCACAGTGACCGGAAAGGCCAACCGGAATAGCCATCCATTGGGGACAGAATAGTGTCGCCGTAGATGGGAATATCGTCGACGTAGAAAGTGGGTTCCGATTTATTTATCTCGGGTTGATTCGGGTTGCTGGATTTCATCCCCTGAATTATACAGATTCCCCGCCGATTTGAAACTGGTGGGAGGTTTTTCTTATGAAAATTTTATTCAGTTTTAGAGATTTTTCTAAACAAAACAGATCACGACCAATTATTAACGTCATTGCGAACAGAGTGAAGCAATCTCTCCAGTTGGCATTCAGATTGCTTCGGCGATAAAACTACCTCGCAATGACATAACGATTGACTAAAACATCGACAACTGTTTCCCCGCCCCTTTTTTCTTGACCGGTTCTGGGGTGAAGATGGGCATTTGGGTTTTGATCTGATATTTGTAAACCAATTTCTGAAAAACGTCATTCAGTTGGCGCCATTCGGGGGAATTGCACTCATATTTCCAGCCGTATTGTTTAACATATTTTTGCTTGACCCCGGGGAAACGTTTGTCGAGTTCGCGGTAGAACCAATCGCGGGAGCCGGATCGCAGGGTCAAACCAAACCAGGGCAGGATGTATTCGGCACCGGAGTTGTGGGCCATTTCGACGAGTTGAATAACATTATCTTCGGTGTCCGCGATGAAGGGTAAAACAGGCATCATCGTGATGCCGGTATGGATTCCGGCATTGGCCAATTGCCGCATAGCCGCAAACCGGGCCGAGGAGGGTGGCGCGCCCGGTTCGATTTGTTTGGCCAGATCGTCATCGGCGGTGGTGATGGTAAAGCTGATGGCGGCGTAAACCTGGTTGATTTCTGTGAGCAGATCGATATCGCGTAAAACCAGATCCGATTTGGTGATCATATGGACCGGAAATTGATGTTCGGCAATGATTTCCAAGGCGCGGCGGGTGAGTTGGTATTGCTTCTCGACCGGCATGTAGGGGTCATTCATCGAGCCGAAACCAATGGTGCCGCGGACGCGTTTGCGGGGCAGGGCGTCGGCCAGCAAATCGATGGCGTTGGTTTTGACGTGGATGTCGGCGAAGTTTTCAATCTGGTAGCAGTCGGAGCGCGAGTCACAATAGATGCACTGGTGTTGGCAGCCGCGGTACAAGTTCAAGTTATATTTCAGGCCGAAATAGGTATCGGGCTGCTTGACGTGATTGAGAATTGTTTTGGCGGTGATTTCTTGGATCATAAATCGATCACTCAAAAATTTGAAAGAAATAATTGGACGCAGATTTACGCGGATAAACGCTGATTACTTCATTATATCCCCGGCATCCGCGTAAATCTGCGTCCTAATTAAACAGGTACAAAAGATTAACTTTTTATTTGACGCGTGATCGTCTGATCTGTGATTTTTTTGTCATCGGCCAGGAGGAAGGCTTTGCTCAGGATGACGGCCAGGGTTTGGTCGCCTTCAAAGGGGAGGAAAACCTTTCCGGCCTGACCTTTGACGGCCGCACCGCGGGCGGGGACGATACACAGGTATTGGTCATTGGGCTCCATCAGGATGTTGCCACTGCCGAGATGGATTTTGTAAGTTCGGATTTGGCCGCGCACGACCAGAAATTTGGCGGTCAGTTCGCATTTTCCGCTGATTTTGAGGGCTGGGAGCAATTGCCCCAGCAGTTCCTTGCGAGTTTGAGCCGAAGTCGATAACTCACCAAAGGAATAGGAATGCCAGTAGTCGCGGTGGGGGACGTCGCGACCGCCATCGAGCCAGTTGGGATCGTTGCCGATGCTGGCGACGCCGACAAAGAGATCGACATCGCGCATGATTTCGGTCAGGACCAGCGGTGGGATTTCTGCCAATGGCACCGGATCACCATCGTCGCGGCCAAAGCGGCCGGTGCGGTAGCCGCCCCCGGCCGCGTGGTTATAATTCCCGGATGCGCCTTCCCGATAAAAACGGACCTGGTCGGTGGTCAAGTAGAGATAGGTCCCGGCATCGTTGGTGTCGGTGCCATAGTCCCGGCCGATCCCTTCGACCCAGAACTCGGCCCGCAGGCCCCATTCGGGCAAATGTTTGACCGGCGGGCCGTAAAAATCATCGACCATCAGGCGGAGCTGGTTATGCCAGCCGCGCACCCCACACAGAGCGTGGAATTGGTGTTGGCGAATGACATGGGCGGCATAGCGATTGGAGTAGACCTCGGTCTGGCATTCGGCGTCGGTTAGGGGGTAGACTTCGCGATGAGCTTGTTTAAAGGGTTGCTGGATTTGATGTCGGAGCAGGAACTCCCGCCAGGCCAGGACGGTTTCGGTGGATTCGTTAATAGGATGCCACAAACTGACTTGGGGCGGATTCCCCTCAAATTCCAGGGGGGTGTTGTCATGCGAGACTAGTTTTTCCTCCAGCCAGATTCCAGCCGACGCTTGCTCCCCTTCCCCAAACTGCCAGATTAAGCGCCGGGCCAGGGTGCCGACCAAGGGATGATCGAGATAACGTTCTCGCCAGGCGGCGTAATCCCAAGTTTTCTGGCGCAAATAGAGATTGTCAATCCGATCGCGCTGAGCCGGGAGCATTTTCTTGAGATCACGGGCCGCGCGCCGGAGTTCTTTCAATTCGGCGGGAAATTCGTCTCTGACTTGCTTGGGGACTGATTTTTGGAGTTTGCCATCTGGCCGAATCCAGCCCAGCTTGGTGGCCCTGGTACCGGTGACAGTCAGTTCGGCAAAAAAATCACCCAGCTCTTCCCGGCGCAAGCCAACCGCGGTTAGACCGTAGGTAGGAACGGCCAGTTCCTCGATATCAGCGCGGGTAATAGCTTCGCGTTCGGCCGCCGCGGTCAGGGCGCGGTCGATCCCTTTTTGGACATTGCGGGTCTTAACCTTCACTTTTAACAGCGCCAGTTGCCCGACGCCATCTAAGCCGGGGACGGTGCCCAAAACCATTACACAGGCATTCCCCAATTTGGTACAGCGTGGCCCGCGTTGGGGGACTTTTTTATACGCCGAGAGGGCTAAATCGGTGAGGGCGCGGGTGATTTCTGGGTCGGGGTCTAAACCGCACATCCAGACCAGGCCTTTGAGGATATCGGCGTTGAGATCGTCGATAAGCAGATTGGGGTCGGGGCCCCAGTTATTGGTGTGGTCGAGTGTTTGAGTGCGGGGCTTGGCTACCAATGGAAACCAATCTAGAACCGCCTGTTTGAAAGTTTCGGTTCCTAAGACCGCGACCGCCGATTGGGCGCTGGTGTTCCATTTTTTAGAAGGCCTCGAACTGGTGGCCGTGGTGCAATGCTGCAGCAAATTGACCCATTTATCTACGATTTCGGGGGGTTGCTGTGAAATCTCGATCAGGGCGTAATCGGCCCAGGCCTCACCAAGAATGAAGGGGAGATCGGTTTCGAGTAAATTTCCCAGTTCTTTAAACCGTTGGGTCCAACGCCGCGTTTTGGCTTTAGATCCATACCAGCCCAGATCTAAAATGGGGAGGATGGTTTCGATTTTGGCCTGAATTTCGGGTGTAAGGGGCTGCGTTGCCAGGTAATGTTCTAACACCCGCAGCATTTCAGGCGCAAAACAATCGGATCCGTATTTATGTTGGGCCGAAAATTCCAACAATGAGACTACCTCATCATGTCGAAATGGCAATTTGCGACGTAAAAACTGGGTCAGAATATTGCGAATAGCATGCCGACGTTTATTCAGCATTTGATTATGCTCGCGCTGCCGCTGGGTCAGGTTGTAGTAGTTACCTTCAAAGAATTGCAACCCATTGCGCCATTTCTTTTTAGTCAGCCAATCTACCAGAGTCAGCACAAAATCTTTCTGGGCTTCCCGGTCTAGCTTTTGGAGGTCGTCAAAATAGGCCGAGTGCTTTAGTGTTTTTTGGTTGTAACGCAGGTGGTCATCGGCTAACCGTTCGATTAGATTGGCGTAGGGTTTATCAGAAAGTAGTCGCCACTTCATGACTAGCCCCCCACCAGGGGAACCAATTTCAAAAAGGTGATCGCTGTTTCAGGTTGAATTTCAATGACTTCGTCCAACTCGGTCACCTGATGGTCGTCAACCAGGATCAAAAATCCGTTGGACTGAAAAGCCGCCACCGCGGCGGTGTACTGCTCTTCCCAGTCGATTTCCCGGCGTTTGAGCAGTTTGTAGCCGTTGAGGGTTTGTTCAGCATCAGTGGGTTTGACCAGGCCCCGGAACAGATTGGCCCGCTGGGCATTATGGGCCGTGACTTCTTCAAAAACCCGGATTTTGATGAGTTCTTGGACAGTCAGACATTCCTCGGCGACGGGTAATTCCCAGAAATAACCGGGGCTGGTGAGAGTGGATTTATCTTGGATCGTGATTGTTGAGGGCATGGTTTCGGTCTCCTTTCAGGTTTATGGTTGTAAGTTCTCAACAATGATTTTTTCAACGGCGAATTTCGCGAATTCACACGAATATCCATATCAGATTAGTGCAGATTAGCGTAATTCGCGGTTAATAGATAACTAATTTGGGCAATTTCTGCGCATCCTCCACAAGATTTTGGACTTCTTTGGGGGTCGGTGCGATGCCATCGAAGTTATTTTGAGCGACCCAGTCGACCAGCATTTGGTGGAGTGCTTCCGGCTCCCAGGTGGCGATAAGTTCGGGGGTCAACCCGGCGTCGTAGTAGAGCCTGGCCCTAACCGTGCGGACCCCGCCTAAACGGGCCAGGTCACAGAGCTTGATGAGTTCGAGGAGGCCCGCCATAGGTAGGCCGGTTTGATCGGCAAGTTCCTGCCGTAGCCGGGGAGTGCGGGCCGCGTCGATGAGTTGGTCGATATTCTCAATATAGATAGATTCGAGTTGGGCAACATGTTCCAGATTGACGTCGCGAAATTTGCGGATGTAAAACGGTTTGCGCTTGATGCGTTCGCTGCGCAACTGTCCGGCTAAATCGCTGAGTTCCTTATCCGCGATGAAATCGAAATAATAGCGAATGGCCCACAGAGGTTTGGAGGCCGATTCACCGGTCTCGCTTTCATGCCAGAAGACGTAGCTCTCGAGCATTTCGGTGTTAGTTTGGTCTGCAGTGCGGGTTGGATAAAATTCAGAGACAAACTCCTGATAAGCCCCCAGATATTCCATAATCTGATCAATGGCGGAAGGTTTACGCCGCTGGCGGATCAGAAATGCTCGAAATTCTATTTCGGTCATGATCAACTCCAGATATATTTTAGCACAATCGTTCTATTTACTCAATATCTACGACCATCGTCCAGGAATTCTCCACCTTTTCAACGGGCGTAAATCCTTGGCGGCGGTATAGTTTTTGAGCGTAGTTATCAACTTCAACACTAAGACTCACCTTTTTCAGGCCCTGGTCAGCAGCTGCTTTTAGAAGCGCGGTCATTAATAAACTACCAACTCCCTGCCCCCTAAAATCGACCCGGACTCCAATAGCAATCTCTGGAATATCTGGGGAAATGTAACCATAAGAATGCGTTTCATCATCCCAAAACCGGTACCAGGCCGCCCCAACTTTCTCTCCACTGGCAGTGACCGCGATTACCGCAGTATCCCCTTCCCGCAGACCCCAATCTACCAAATGATGAACTGCATCCGGGCGTTGCAGGGCTTCTTCTAAAGCCGGTCGCTCCTGATCAGTTCGCCAATACATGGCTTCAAACAGCATTTCTCGCAAAAATGGGAGATCGCAAACCTCTCCCGTTCGAATTTCGACTTTTTTATCATTCATTGTATATGTTATTAATCTTTCATTATGCCAATCGACACTAATGTTTAGAATTTTCGTGAAAAATAGCGTTATTCGCGGTTAAATTCCCAATTATTTCCACTCAATATTGCTCTGCCGTTCGCTATTAACCTCTAGCGTGAACACATCTGGGCGCGAATAATGCCCGGTGACATCCAGGGTCATTGAATGGGGGATGGATCCCGTTAGATCAATCTCAGCGGTCACAAAACCAGGTGCATCGAATACGGGTTCGGCCAAATATTTTCCATCCGGCCCAATGATGCAACTACCGCCCCGCATTACCAACGTATCTTCTTCCGGAATTTGTTCCAATATTGGCAATCCTGCGGCGAGCACTTCGTCCCGGTGGAGCACGGTTCCGGCGGCAATGACAAAACAACGTCCCTCAAAGGCATAATGCCGCGAGGCAATATTATGGGTTTCATTGACTGTCGGCCACTGAGCCACATGGATTTGCTCCCCTTGGGAGTGATAAGCGTACCGGGCCAGCGGCATCCAATGCTCCCAACAAATCAGGCCGCCCAGTTTCCCCAATGGGGTATCAAAAACTTCCAGGGTGGAACCATCCCCGCGGCCCCAAATCAAGCGTTCGGTGTAAGTCGGTACCAACTTGCGGTGATGGCCCATAATTTCACCATCTTTGCCCAGGTAGAGAATGGTATTGTAGAGCGTACTACCTTCTTTTTCATGCAACCCGATCACCACATGTGCCTCGGCAGATTTTGCCGCGTGTCCCAATCGCTGAATTTCTGAGTCGCCCAATTTGGGGCTGTTCGCATACAACCGTTGATAAACATCATTGGCCGCCTCAGAACCCCACAAAGCCGCGCCGGGGGCTAAATCAAACCAGACCGGATACCCCGTCAGCCAAGTTTCGCCAAACACGATGAGTTTAGCTCCCTCCGCAGCGGCCTGAGCAATTAAGTCACAGGCTTTTTCAACCGATTTTTCTAAATCTAAAAATACGGGTGGATGTTGGATTGCTGTGGCGATAAATGGTTTTATTGTCATATAACACCTCGAAAAATGACTAGTGTATTGTCTCGACCCGTTTTTTGATACCCTTCAATATTTCCCTTTGATGAGCCCCATCGATCAAGATAAAGATGGGTTTCAGAATCGCAAAAAGTTTTCTCGGTTTGGCTTCTGATTGCCACCAGCTAATCACTTGGGTCTCTCGTTCACTAATCTCGTTGAGGATGAAGGCCCAACAAAATGCGCCTTGGGGTGCAAATTTGGTTTTATACACAAATTGGGGAGCCATGTAATTGAAATGGGTGGTCGCATAAAGCAATAACAGGCGTTCCGCGTGAATATCAATGACCTCGTAATAGGCTGAATCCGGCGGGCCATCGGGCACGATGTCCCCAACAGATAATTGTTGATACGCGGGGAAAATCTCGTCTGCTGGCGCTTTGAAAACCGGACGGGCGTCTTTCGGCACCATCAGGGGCCAAAAATATTGTTGCGCGAATTTATCCCACCAGGTATCGATATACCAGCCACCCCGATGATAACCAAGCTGCTTTATCCACGGCCAGATTTCGGCTGGTTTTGCCAAGATGGTAATCTCATAGCGTAGATCAACCAGTGGTTTTGATATTTTATTTTTTCCTGGAAATTCCATTTCTACATCCTAACTGACCTGTTCTAAGCCAAATCCACTCTCAATGAGTTTCCGAAAGTGATTGACAAACCGCACTATCGGCGCGCCATCCACGACATCGTGATCTATGCTAATGGTGAGATTGAGATATTCTCTGATCTCAATCCGCTCATCAACGACACCCGGTTTTTTGGCAATGCCCCCCACGGTCACTGTTAACGTTACATTCGCCATGGTGATCCCCCAACCACCGCCCTCCCCAAACATCCCCACCGCGGTGACCATGACCGAACTTGAATATTTCCGAAATACTTGCGGCATTTTCATCACAACCCAGTAAAACCAGCGGCGGATAAATCCGGGCAAGATCAAAAAACGTTCCATGAATTTTGATTCGATGGTTCGCCGGGGATGTTTTTGGGTCGCTCTGATTTCAGTGTGAAGGTCTAAAAAGGATTTGCGGTTCGTGGCTTTAAATACGTGGGGAATTGGAATTTTTCGCTCCTCCCGCTCAATTTCAATCATGGTATTGATGTTAATATCCTCAAAAATTACCAGTTGACCCCGCCAGTTTCGATAGGCGTGCAAATGCGGGTTTTCCTGAATCGCCGCGCTCAGACAATGAATGAGGAATGCAGTGAAAGACAATTGTTCCCCGGTTTTTAATTTGTGTGCTTTGATCCGATTGCGAGCCTCCGTCACATCAACTTCGATCAGACCATGAACAATATGCCGTTTTCTACCCAGAATACCAGCATCTACTGCAAAGCGCCGCATTATGGGGATTGACTCGACTGTGAACTTTTCTTGGTTGTCGCTCATATTGATTTTCACCATTAATCAGGGGATAGAGTAATAAGATTGTAAAGTATCCCAAACGTCCTGTATATCCCATTTAAAAAATCCAGGAACCATTCTCCCGGTTTCCTGGATTTCTTAGTGAAAATTTTTGACGAGCGAACTTTATTCTCGCAGCTTCTCGATAAAACTCTGCAGCATCTCCAACTGCCCAATATGATAAGTCTCATGCCAGTGCAAACCGCGAATATGCTCCCAGCGGGGCTTCTCGCCGCGGGCTGTCTTCACAACTTCATCAAACTCAGCGGTCATCATTGGGAGAAGCTCGCCGAACAATTCCAGGCTGCCGCGCAAATCGGTAAGCAATTGCTCCAACAGCAAAACATCGTCATCGCCCCACGCTACCGGCTGGGATCCAGCTTTATAGCGCGCTACCCATTCGTCCGGCCATATCTGACTGTTACATAATTCGAGGGCTTCATTCCGACTGACCAAAATATGGCCTAAAATCCAATTGACACAATTCGTTGGGAAATTGGGCGTCAACAAACTTTCACGTTGCGTCACGCCATCCGTCAACCTGCCAATCAACCAGGTATTCGTTTCACAGGCCTGAACCAACTCATCTGCTCTCGAAATCATCATGCTCCACTCGCTATTCATCAATCGTCAGGCCAAAATCCCCCCCATCATCTTTGCTACCGCTTGATACACTGGAGATTCAAGCCCCAATTCCACTAACGGCCGGCCGCTGAACTCAAACTCCATTAAATCCTGATTAGCCGGCACCGCCCCCAAGAAATTGACATCCATTGAGTCAATTTTTTCCATTAACGGCGCGGGGATATCACCCATCACTCGGTTCAAAATCAGATGCACGTTTTCCACATTAATATCCAAATCGGGGATCATTTTAGCGATCCGCTCTGTAGCGACGATACCGCGCTGGGTTGGGTCACTGACCATCAACATATGCTCCACATCGCGGGTCGTCCGGCGGCTGAGATGTTCCATCCCGGCCTCGTTGTCAATGACCACATAGCGATAACTTTTCGAAATACTATCGACCACTTCTCGCAAATTATGGTTGACGGCGCAGTAGCATCCGGCTCCCTCGGGCCGCCCCATGGCGATCAGATCAAAGTGATCGCCTTCTTCGATTGACGAACGCACCTCGTAATCCAGATAATCGTGCTTACTCATCCCCCCGCGGATTGCACCCATTGCGGCCCCGCTTTGCAAAAGCGATTTCTGCACTTCGGCCAGCATTCCTTCCCGGATGTCGCCCACCGTCCACTCCAAATCCAGTCCCAAAACCATATTCAAATTTGCACTGGGATCGGCATCGATTGCCAATATTGCTCCCGGCTGACTCTGCGCCAGATATTTGATTACCATCCCCGAAATTGTGGTCTTACCAACGCCGCCTTTACCGGCTAATGCGATTGTTGTTGCCATTGTTTGTCTCCTGTAGGGGCGCAATATATTGCGCCCCTACGTGGTTTTGTTTATTTTTCAACCAATTTCTGCGCCATTTTTTCAGCGGCTACTTTTAAGGAGGGAACATGATCATACACCGGAATCCCCAACCGGTCCGCTTCTTGAACGCCCAAATCTGCAGGCAAGAAACCCAAAACTGGAATTCCAGGGGTTTCGGCCTCTAAAAAGTTTGATTCATCTTCATTGCGGACCTTGTTCCCCACCAGCCATAGGCGGTCCAGGCCGATATCAGTGGCCAACTGCTTGATTTGGCGCGCCGTCCCCAACGAACGCCGGGTCGGTTCGACCACGATGATCATGGCTTCCACAAAATCGACCGTTGCTCGGCCTAAATGCTCAACCCCGGCGTACATGTCCATAATAAGTACGTCTTCATCTCGGAACATCAGGTGGGTAAACAAGGTCTTGAGCATCGCGGCCTCGGGGCAGATACAACCCGCGCCCCCCATATCGACCGAACCCATCTCCAGCAGCCGCACCCCGCGATGGAGGATGCTAAACCGCTCCGGGATGTCGTCCACTCGGGGATTAATCGTAAAGAAACCACCAACTGTCCCCGGTTTGGCCCCCGTCCGCTCCTCGATGAGCTTATCCATCTCGGCGATGGGTTTGAGCTGGGCCAATTTCTCATCTGGGAACCCCAACGCCCCCGACAAACACGGTGACGGGTCCGCATCCACCGCTAAAACATCCCGCCCCTCATCCGCATACGCCTGAGCCAACAACGCCGAAAGCGTCGTCTTCCCGACTCCACCTTTACCACTAATTGCTAATTTCATAATATATTCCTCTGTAGGGGCGTAACATGTTACGCCCCTACATCAATCATTCTTTCGCCTTGATCAACTGCCGCGTCAACCCACTCCCCAAAATCGCATACGCATCCGTCACCAGATGGTGATGCGCATTGGCATCGAACAACATCCGATATGAGGGGGGGAAATCTTCATCCCCCAGCCAACAGACCACCATAATCGGCACCCGCGGCAAAACTTGATAGGAGTAGGCCACATTGCCAAAAAATTCGCGCCGACCACCCAATTTTTCATTCGCTGCAATGAAAGCGTCAGCATCATTCTCAAAAACTTTGGCTAATTCATTCCCTGAATACCCCTGAAAAGCCTGGGCGTAGAACATCCCGCCGGGAATCTGGTTGAACGCAATCCACTCCCCATTCATCGGCGCCCCATCCGAGACATCGAAATAATAGGCCAGCATCGTCAGATCGAAGGTGTTAACCTCGTCACCGGACTCAACGTACTTACCAGTGAAATCCGGGAAACTGAGCAGAACCTCCCGCCCCCAAAATGGGAGTTTAAATTCCCCGCAGCCTTCATCTAAGGGAGTGTAGATCGAACCTGTCCGCACCGCCAGGCTTTCAGGTTTTTTCGTTTTCAATTTATCCTGAATCTCTTCGACCCGCTTCCCCAATGGGTTAGGCGTATCCCCTAATAACCAATCTTTTTTTGCCATAATAGCCTCGCATTCTGCAAATTTCGGTAAGGGTTTTATTAAAGTAGTTCCATTGCCCGAAATTTGCAAATACTGTGCAGTAAATCGTGTGGACTAAGAAAATTGCTAAACCCGCACAGCACAAAAAGGGATCATTGCAATTGCAATGATCCCTCGAATTATATCAGCCCATAGAGATGGGTTTTAGTGCCGGATGTCAGATTTTCGTAAGAAAAAGGGCGGTATGGTTTATGCTTGATTACTAAATCCACATCTACCTGGCAAATTTCGGAAAGCTATGTGAGTCTAAATTCTGCACAACGGATATAAACAAAGTTAGGATGCAGATTACGCAGCTAAACGCTGATATTTTGATTTAATCTGCGCTTATCAACTTTAGGTAAGTATACGGAATAGTGTGAAAAGGGCTTGAAAAAAGAGGGGATTGGAA
>CAYVQU010000160.1:0-12628 GCA_964453155.1 uncultured Anaerolineales bacterium
ACTACCCGTTGTTAATTTGTAAAGGTGCTTTTACTCAAAATCTAACCGTACCAATCTTTGAAAGCCCCCACAAACTCTGCCCGGACTTGAAATTGGGCTGAGATTTGAACCTGGTCTGGAAGTTGGGCACATTCCAGCGCTAATGTCGAGTTTTCCGGGGTCAGATGAGTGACAGCTTCCAGTAATTCATTTGCCACCATCGAGATTAGATTTTCTGCCCGACCGCGTTCTGGAAACTGATAGGCCATATATTCGGCCAGGTAGTTGGCTAGCAAACTGCAGCGTTGCCATTCGGTGTGAAAATCAGCACTTTGCAGGGTGAAATCAATAAAAAACGGGGGAGACGTGGTGGTTTCAACGCCCGATTCAAAATTTGCCACTTAAACCTCCTAAAGTTAAAGGATGATCCTGGTAAGTATCAAGGTATCATCTAACTAAGGATTATACAATAACCTGCCATGTTTTTCTTAGGTATTTAGAGCTAAGTGTGTGATGGTATGTGCTCTAGAATAAACTGACAAGATTTAACATCTCGGCTCAGTAGTTTTTGGTTTGAACTTGAATAAAATTTTCAGATACACCCCGAAAACTACTAAACAGACCGCAGTGCAAACGGATCTACTTGAGGAAAACTGCGTTGGTCAATTGCCGACCGCGTTTCCCAATTTCAAATTCACGAATATTTTCTAAGGTTGTGTCGGCAATATTGCTTTGGGCGATATCGGTTAGGGATCCCTGATGGCTGGTGATCATCACATTGTTGAAGGTTGTCAACCGGGCTAGAAGATCGTCGGTAATGACGCTATCTGAGAAATCCTGGTAAAAATAGTCGGCCTCTTCTTCATAGACATCTAAACCAGCATTACCGATATGGCCGCTTTTAAGACTATCTAACAAGGCTTCCGTATCAACCAATCCGCCGCGGGCCGTGTTGATAAGCATGACACCGGGTTTCATTTTGGCAATGGTTTCCGCATCAATCAGGTGGTAAGTCTGGGGGGTGAGGGGGGCGTGCAAACTGATGATATCAGATTGGGAAAATAAGGTGTCCAAATCAACAAAGCGAACGCCAAACTCCTCTTCAAGTTCAGGCCGAACCGTGCGGCTGTAGGCCAATAATTGACAACCAAAACCGTGTAAAATTTTGATCAGACTAACTCCGATTTTGCCAGTCCCCACAATGCCGGCAGTCCGGCCATGCATATCGAAACCGACCAGACCATCTAACGAGAAATTTCCCTCTCGAATCCGGTTGTGAGCCCGATGGGTGGAGCGGTTGAGGGCCATCATCAGGGCCACCGCGTGTTCGGCCACCGCATAGGGTGAATAGGCCGGGACGCGGGCGACGCTGATCCCCAGCCGTTCGCAGGTTTCAATATCGACGTTGTTGAATCCCGCACAGCGCAGGGCGATCATTTCGATCCCCAAGGAATGCAACTCCTCAACTACTTCGGTGTCGACGGTATCATTCGCGCTGACGACAATGACACTAAACCCTGCGGCTAAGGGGACGGTATCGATGGATAGGCGCGGCTCAAAGAAATGCATGGCATACTTAAATTGGTTCTTCTGTGAATACAACGCATTGCGGTAGGGGGAGGTATGGAAGAACGCGATTCGCAAACCCTTTTCCATATCGCGGGCGATTAATTTGGCAACAACCGAGGTCTCTCTTTCCAGCTTGCCAGAGACATAAGCCAGTAAGCCCTTGGCAATATCTCCATGTTGAGAAATCAAGTTATCAAAATCAGAATAGCTGAGGGTTAAAACTTGACTATCTGTGCTGGCTACCAAGGTTGCCGTGCGCAGTTTACTACCCAATAATCCCATTTCTCCGGCGATGTCATTAGCCGTGAGGGTCGAAACTTCGACCATTTCTCCCTCATCAACTTCCTTGAGGACAGCGATTTCACCTGAAGCAATGATGAACATCTTATCGCCTTCTTCCCCTTCGGTGCACAGCCGATCATCTTGTTTATACTCAGCCGGTTGCAATAATGCTTGAATCAAGCCTAACAGTGTGTCATCCAAACCAGCAAATCCCCTGACTTTTCTAAGTAAATCAAGCATGTTTACCTCATATTTTCGATATTTTTAAGTAGTTTTCGGAAAGAATTTTGAAAAGGATTGCTCTAACAAACCGAAAACTGCCAAGGCGTGGCGGTAAAACTTGCCACTTTATCTTTAAAGCATAAACCGATACGCACTTATTGTTCAAACACTTGAGTATTTTCTTCTGAATATTACCACGAGAAGCCCTTCTTACTGCGGCCTAATTCCATTTCTCATCAAATATATCCAATATGTTTGACAAAATACTCTGGCGCCAATATACTCCAACTGTTCTAGCGTATTTCGTTGGTAAGCACTGGATTAGATTTTCAAGTTGGTATCCTGTGGAGGCAATATGAATATGTCTTATGAATTTCAGCAGCAATATGATTTACATTTCCGTTTTGACCAATTACAAGAGCGATTAATTCCGCTTTGGAAGCAAATTGGGCGCACCGACCCCGGAGGGACTATTCTCGAAGAAGATAATACGGTGGTTGTCATGCCATCACTGACAGTGGATATTGATTTTCCCATTCCGGCCCAGCAAGCGTATGAAGAGCGGATGTTATTTATGCTCTTTTTGTTGCGACAACCTAAAAAACGAATCATTTATTTGTCATCCATGCCCATTCAGGCTGAGATCGTTGAATATTATTTACATTTATTACCCGGTGTAGACCTCAACCATGCCCGCAGTCGCTTGACAATGATCTCAGCGCAAGATGGCTCACAGCGGTCATTGGTTGAAAAATTCTTATCTCGCCCGCGTCTGATCACCCAGGTCAAATCCCAAATCTCAGATTTGGGTATGGCCCATCTGGTCCCATTCTTGACAACTGATCTCGAGCGGGATTTCGCCGTTCAGCTAGATATTCCCATGTACGCGGCTGACCCCCGTTTTTTTGCGTTTGGTACCAAAAGCGGTTGTCGCCAAATATTTGCTGAAGAAGGGGTCCAACATCCATTAGGCGCGGAAGATTTGACCAATCAGGATGAACTTGTGAATGCTATCGCGCAGATGCGTGGGGAAAAACCCGAGATTTCTCGGGTTATCGTAAAACATAATGACGGCGTGTCTGGCTATGGTAATGCCCAAGTGAATCTGACAGATTTGCCCAACCCGGGCCGTAAGGAAGAAATTTCGGCAATTGCTGAACGTTTACAAACCATGAAGTTTGAAGCGCCGGATATTGATTTTCCCTGGTATATGGCTGAGTTTGAGAAAAAAGGCGGGATTGTGGAGGAAATGATTCTGGGCGAAGAAGTTGCCAGTCCCAGCGCTCAGTTGCGAGTCTCTCCTTTAGGCGAAGTTCAAATGCTTTCCACCCATGATCAGATGTTGGGCGGCCCCTCCGGGCAATCTTATTTAGGGGCGATCTTTCCGGCCAAATTGGAATATGGACCCCTCATTATGCGGGAGGCCGAAAAGATTGGAAAGCGCTTTGCAGAGGAGGGTATTGTCGGCCGATTTGCCCTTGATTTTATCGTCGTAAAAACCAAAGATGGAAATTGGGAACCCTATGCCATTGAAGTCAATTTGCGAAAAGGTGGCACGACTCATCCCTTCTTGGCTTTACAATTTTTGACTGACGGAATCTATAATGTCGACGATGGAAAGTTTTACACGGCTTTAGGTCACCCGAAATATTACCTGGCCAGCGATCACGTCGAAGCACCAAAATACCAGCAATTGACCCCGCAAGATTTAATCAATGTGGCCAGTGAAAATCGCCTGCACTATGATCACACCAAACAAACCGGAATTATTTTGCATATGATCAGCGCTGTAGCCGCCAACGGTAATTTGGGGTTGACGGCCATTGGAAATTCGCCTGATGAAGCCAAAAAAATTTATCAGGAGTTTGTGCAGGCATTGGATCAAGCAGCCCGTTAGAATCATCGTTTTCATCATTCGAAAAATGGTTCTTAAATCTTTTGGGTGGTGTAAGTTCCCCAGAAACTCCGGATAGATCATTTTGCTAAGGCCATATTGTGAAAAGTTTCCGGGGAACTGGCTCTACCACCGCTTTTCGCAAACAAAAAAAGTCCAGTTCACACACAACTGTTTTTTTGTTTTACCGCCCATTAAACATAATCGGGGATATTTCAGATTTGGAAACTTTGTTGACGAACGATTTCAAACACGGTATCTTTGAGGTAATCTAAATCTCTTTCACCGGGAGGGTTTATGCAGTCATACTGGCAGAAATACAACTTCTCATTTTCACTTCAGACCCTATTACCGACTTTTTTTGCTGGTCTGATCATCAGCGTATTAATCATCTGCGTGGCTGTGTCTTTGGCAGCCTTGATTTTTGCTGGGGATTTAAGCATCTATGTCCCTGGGGGTATCGGGTTTCTCTTGTTTGGTTCGGTGGTTAATGGCCTGGTGGTTGCCTTTTTAAGTTCGTTTGAAAATTCGGTAGTGCTCCCTCAAGATGCTCCGGCCGCCATTATGGCCGTCGTGGCCATTGCGATATCCCAAAGTCCGCAGTTGAGTCAGCCAGAAGAAATGTTGGCAACTGTGGTGGCGGCCTTGATCTTCTCAACCACCTTGACCGGTATTTTGTTCTGGGTAATGGGAAAGTTTAATTTTGGGCATTTAGTCCGCTTTCTTCCCTATCCGGTTGTGGGAGGCTTTTTGGCGGGAACTGGCTGGCTTCTCGTTACGGGGGGGATCAATGTGATGGTTGGGCAATCTTTAGGTCCTGCGCTGATGCAACCCGAAGTGCTAACTAGGTGGGCCCCAGGATTGTTATTTGGGATCGTTATATACGTCGTGTCGCGGCGGTATTCCCATTTCTTGTTGATGCCTGGGTTATTGATTTCTGGGATCGGCTTGTTTTATATAATTTTCTATTTGAGTAATGGCTCAATTGCCTCCGCGGGTCCAGATGGCTGGCTACTGGGGCCATTTCCTAGTCAAGGATTATGGCATCCTAAAAACTTGGCTGTTATTCAGCATGCGAATTGGTCAATAATATTTAGTAAGGGCATTCATATGGTGACGATCATCATCGTAAGTTCAATTTCACTATTATTGAATGCCAGTGGGTTGGAGATTACCAGTGATAGCGAGGTTGATTTTAGTGCTGAATTGAAAGCCAACGGAATTGCTAATATTATTGGCGGCTTAGGGGGCAGCTCGGTGGGGTATCCGTCCTTAAGTTTATCCACCCTGGGATACCGGCTGGCGGGACGCAATCGCTTGGCCGCGATTTTCTCGTCCATTTTTATATGTTTGATTTTATTTTTTGGCGCGAATGTAATTTCCGTTTTCCCTAAAATGATATCGGGTGCCTATTTGATTTTCTTGGGTCTCTCGTTTATTGTAGAATGGGTGTATGATGGTTGGTTTAAGCTCCCCAAACTTGATTATTTTTTGGTATGGGTAATTATTTTATCGATTGCCCTCATTGGTTTTCTAGAAGGGGTAGCCATAGGAATTTTTGTGGCGATATTTTTGTTTGTAAATAAATATCGCCAAATTGATGTTGTTCGCCATTCAATTTCTGGAAAACATTATCAGAGTTGTATGGTGCGACCCCGTTTATATCAACAATTACTCAAGAAGAATGGCAATCTCATTCGAATTTTAGAATTGCAAGGCTTTATCTTTTTTGGGACGGCGAGTCAATTGAACGATCAAATCCATGCCCTCCTTGAGACGAAAACCAAACCGCAAATCAAATATGTGGTGTTGGATTTCTTGTTAGTTACTGGGGTAGATTCATCCGCGTTACTCAGTTTTTCTAAGATAAAACGTTTATTGGCTCAAAAGGATGTTCAACTGGTCCTTACCAACTTGTCGGCGGTTTTTCAAAAAAGGTGGCAAAATGATTTTTTAACGACCGACCAGAACGCCAATTTACATATTTTTGAAAGTTTAGATCTGGGCTTGGCTTGGTGTGAGGATCAGATTGTTTCGAATTTTAGCGCGATGGGATTGGCGGCTAAATCCAAAACAGTTGTGCAGTGTATTGAGGATGCGCTAGCAAAAAATGACGATGAACTAGACGCGGTAGACTGTATTGAGCCGCTGGCCCCTTCCAGCGAATCACGCCATTTTGTAAGATTGATGCGTTATCTTGAACGGCGTGACATCCAACCGGGCGAAGTGCTTTTAGAAGAAAATCAGAAGGTCGAAGGTTTATACTTCATTGAAGAAGGGCAGGTCATTGCCCAAATTGAAAATGAAGCCGGACAAATGATGGTCGTCCGCGTTTTAACCGCAGGGACTGTATTTGGGGATATCGGTATTTACACTCAGCAACCGGCTACTGCTTCAATCATCGTCACTGAACCGGGATATCTGTGCTCTTTATCCCCCGAGAATTTATTGAAAGCAGAAAAAGAAGACCCGGAGCTGGCGATTGCTTTTCACCGCTTTATTGCCAGCGGGTTGGGCGAAAAGCTAACCCATTCGAACGATTTGGTCCGTGCATTGCGGGGCTGATCATTACCAGTGTTCTCTGCGATTTGTGGTGGGTTTTTTTAAGATTTGTCAGTCACCCAGGTTAGCTTGCACATAGTTGATCGGCTTAATAAAAAAAAACAGGACAGCCAAATTTGGCTGTCCTGTTGTGTAGATAGGGTCAAAAAGATTAGATTACTTCAACATCTTGTGCTTGTAAGCCTTTTTGTCCTTGGACAACGTTAAATTCTACGCGTTGCCCTTCTTCCAAGTTGCGATATCCAGTGCCGACGATGGCATTGAAATGAACAAAAAGATCGTCGCCATCTTCACGTTCAATGAAGCCATAACCTTTGCTCCCATTGAACCACTTTACTGTACCTTGTTGTTTTTCAGACATGATTTGGAACTCCTTTCAAAGAATATTGCATGGTCAAGCATGGGTTCCAAATCAAAAGCTATAACTCTATTTCCAGAACTATGTTTAAGCAAGCAAGGGATTTTAACACACCTTTGGATAAAAGTGGGTATTAATTATGAGTATTTATTCATTTTGGGTGGAATCTTCTGGATTGGGTGCATTCACATACTTGGACTTACTTTTTTCGAGATACGCTTGGATTTTGGGACGAATTGAATTGGTTGGCATTTTTAAGCTTCCTGCCCATTCGCGGGTCAGACGATCTTCAAGGCTGTTCAAGGCCTGTTCTTGAGTCCGATTCAGCTTCTTGATTGTTTTAAGAATTGTTAAATCTCGCAGCAAGGTGCATATTTCTAGAAATTTACCCTCTGCTCGGATATCTTCAATTCGCTCTTTCCAAAATTCCGGGGCAGTTTCCAATGCTTCTGGAGCAGTCGATAGTATCTGCTTGGCCTTTTGAAGCACATCTTTTGAAGCTACATGTTTTATCCGAGGGTTATCAGCAGCAGCAGTTGGAAACCAAAAGGAACCGTTCTTTGTTTCAACCTTGAAACATTCAATATTTCCCCCATTCAATGGTTTATTCTCAATCAGTATGATTGTACCAACACCATAATTGTTATGAACCACAATATCCCCTACTTTGTATGCTTGATTTTGAGTATTCATGGGGCTGCCTTTCATTAAATTATGGTGTTTTTGAAGATGATTTAGATTACTTGCATTACCAACTGACAGTCGATTAATACAATCTTTGTCTGCGTTTTCTCAAGCGCTGTTTATGTCTGCGAATTGCTTTTTTCTTGGCGATACGTTGTTGTTCACTTTTGGACACAAACCAGCGTTTTTTTCGAAGTGCTTTCAGTTTGCCACTTTTCATTACCTGTCTGCGGAAACGCCTAAGTAATTGTTCGGGTGATTCATTGTGACGTAAAACGACTTTAGTCAAGATATTTCTCCTAATTTGAACTGTTAAAAATACACTAAAACAGATTGTCTAATGACAATCTGTATCTTACAGGGTGATACAAAAAGAGAAGTTAGTAGGATACGAATAAGGTGGGGAAAAACAATCTCAATCCCCCAAAATTGAGTAAAACCTTGATTCGTTCAACGACCCTCTCAAGCAATTGCGATTCCTCCCTTATCTCTCAATTGCCCCAGTAGTATAACATAAGCTGGATAAATTGAAGTTGATGTTCATTAAACCAGGCTGAAAAAGGTATGGCCCGGTTGGGTAGTGTGGGTAGTGTATCGATGCGATGGATTCGGTATCCCAAATCTTATCTTAGTAATACCCAAGTGCTCTGTTAAATTATTTGTTTCAAGCAGTATCCTGAGTAGACTAGTGTTTTCCTGGTCGTATCGAAGGGTGCGGTATCCCAAATCTTAACCTAACTAGGGCAATCGCATGTTCATGAAAACAAGGCGACTGAAGTCGCAACAACTGGCGCATATGCGCTGGCAAAACCTGCCTCCGCAGGTTGAAACCCAGTCGCCGAAGGGCGACTTCGAAGTTGTCGGTGCAGTTTAAACTGCCGTTTAAGGTTACATGCGATTGCCCTATCAACCTAACAATGCCCTTGAGGTGATCCCGATGATTTTGTTATACTTCTTCCAGAGGCAATGCGTTTTCTTCTACGTGAACCCGTGTCCAATTTTAAAGTTTCAGGTTGCTAAAAAGTTGGGGGTAATGAAAACTTCATGAAGATTGATAAGTGATCAAGGAGGTAGAATGATGCCGATCGATTTCCAACCCAGCTGGAATTCGCTGCGAGAATATCACACCCCACAGTGGTTAAAAGATGCCAAATTTGGGATCTATACCCATTGGGGCGTATATAGTGTCCCCGCGACTGGCCCGAATGTGACCTGGTATCCGTTCTATATGTATCGCGAAGGTTCTCCCCAGTATGCCTATCACGTCAAGACTTATGGGCACCCTTCAAAATTCGGTTACAAGGATTTCATTCCCATGTTCACGGCAGAGAAATTTGATCCGGATGAGTGGGCGGAAATTTTCAAGCAATCTGGCGCGCAGTTTGCTGGCCCGGTCGGTGAGCATCACGACGGTTTTTCGATGTGGGATACGAAGTATTCCCAATGGAACGCGGCCCGAATGGGACCCAAACGCGACGTAGTCGGTGAGTTAGAGCAGGCCATTCGGGCCCAGGGCATGCGTTTTATGGTCGCGCTGCATCATGCGGAAAATTGGTGGTTCTTTCCTCATTGGCGGACAACCTTTGATACGGCCGATGAAAAATATGCGGGTTTATATGGCCCCGGTCACAATCGCGACTGGGCCGACACGCGCCCACTGGTGTTCGACGACTGGAAACCTGAGTGGGCCCAGCAGGATCAGCCTAGCCAGGCCTTTCTGGAGCAATGGCTGGGAAAAATTCAGGAGATTATCGACAACTATACGCCGGATTTACTCTGGTTTGATTTTGGTATTCAGTGGGTGCAAGAACACTATAAACGGACCTTATTGGCCTATTATTACAATCAAGCCCAGGCGTGGGGCAAGGAAGTCGCGGTAACTTACAAATGGCATGATCTAGTGCCCGGTGCCGGTATTGTTGATCTTGAACTGGGCCGTTTTGATCGGTTGACATATCATGATTGGATTACGGATACCACCGTGGATGACGGACATGGTTGGGCGTATCTGAAAGGTGCGGGTTATAAGACCCCGACCACTCTTGTCCACTACCTGATTGAAAATGTCAGTAAAAACGGTTACCTGCTGTTGAATGTAGGTCCCAAACCGAATGGAGAGATTCCCGCAGAAGCCAAAATGCTGCTTGCAGAAATGGGGGACTGGTTGGAACTCAACGGAGAAGCGATTTATGGCACTACCCCCTGGCTGGTTTATGGTGAAGGCCCGACGGAAATGCCGAAAGCGGGTTATTTTATGGAAGATGCCGAGGTCTCATATACCGCCCGGGATATCCGCTTTACGGCTAAGGATGATAACTTATATGCCATCTTTTTGGGCTGGCCGGAAGGACCGGTGACGATTAAGTCCTGTCGGGGGCTTTATCCGACTGAGATTCGATCCATTCGCATGCTGGGCGTTGAGGTTGATTTAGCGTGGAATTTAACCCCGGAGGGGTTGCAAATTTCTCCGCCGGTCGAGAAACCATGCAATTATGCTTATGTGCTCAAGATCGAAAGACAACATCCTTATCAAAATACCCAATAAAGCTCGCGATATCAACAATTGATGCGTATTACGGCCGGAGTTGCCCCACTGTGAGTTTAAAAAATCATGTTACGCGCCAAGCATCCCTTCGACAGGCTCAGGACTGGCCTGTGTAGGCCCGCAGGGCCGTATCGAAGGGAGCGGCTCATCCGAAAATTTACCCTTCAATACGCCATCGCTACTCAGAACCTGCACTGAGCGTAGTCGAAGGGATGAAATTTCTGGCTCATTTTTTCATATCATCGTACGTGACATGAGTTAATAAAATATCTGTAGCTGCAGTTGCATCAACTGCCTTTGAAATGTAGAAGCCCTGCCCATATTTACACCCCAGATCAGATAGAATTTCCAATTCCTCGCGGGTTTCTATTCCTTCGGCAACGGTTTCTTTTTGGAGTTCCTGCGCCATCAAGACGATGGTTCGGATCAGGCTGATTTTGCTCGGGTCTTCGATCATGCCCATTACAAATGAGCGATCAACTTTGATGACGTCGAAAGGGAATTGATGTAAGTAACTTAACGATGAGTATCCGGTTCCAAAATCATCCATCTGAATTTTGACCCCCAAAGCCTTGATTTGATTTAAAGCTGCGACCGCGGTTTCCGTATCGTTAATAATCGCGCTTTCGGTTACCTCAATATTTAAACGGGAAGGTTGCAGGCAGTTGTGCTGAATGACACACCGAATTTGCTCTACCAAGTTTGGATGGGCCAATTGTTTACCAGAAAGGTTGACACTCATTTGAAGGTTGGGCAAATTGGGGAACTCGGACTGCCAGGCGACAAGTTGGCGGGCAGCTTCTTTCATCACCCAATGGCCAAGTGGAAGGATTAACCCGGTTTCCTCCGCAATGGGGATAAACTCTCCCGGGGAAATCGACCCTTTTTCGGGATGAGTCCACCGCAATAGACCTTCGAATCCCAAGATTTCCCGGCTTTTAAGATCGATAATTGGTTGATAATAAAGATCTAATTCTTCCTGTTCAATTGCCCTCCGTAGATCCGTTTCTAGTTCTATCCGCAGCAAAATTTGTTCGCGCATCGTTTGGTCGAATATTTCGTAACGTGCTTTTCCTTTTGCTTTGGCTCGATACATAGCCGTGTCGGCGTCTCGCAGATATTCTTCGGGCGCGTTATATTCGGGCGCGTTCAGCATGATGCCAATGCTGGCACTGGTAATCATTTCGTTCCCGTTCAAATTGATCGGTTCCAGTAATAAGTTTTGGATTCGATCCGCGGTTTGAGTCGCATTGCGAATATCTGTGATATCTTCCATCAGGATGCCGAATTCGTCTCCCCCCAATCTGGCAACTGTATCTGAGGCGCGCATACTTCCTTTCAGGCGTTGGGCCACTTCTTGCAGCAGGATATCACCAATACTATGGCCCAAACTATCGTTGACGAGTTTGAATTGGTCTAAATCTAAAAATAAAATTGCAAATTGAACGCTCTTGTTTCTGTGGTGGCGAAGAATGGCACGCCTCAGACGATCTGAGAATAAAGCCCGGTTTGGCAGCCCCGTTAACGCATCATAAAATGCATCGTGACGGAGTTTTTCTTCAGCTTGTTTGCGGATGGTAATTTCTGTGTGAGATCCGGCCATGCGGTAGGCGTTCCCCTCTTCATCGAATAGTGCCAACCCGCGCGCCAGGACCCAGCGATACGTATTATCTTTATGGCGGAGGCGATGCTCATTCTCGAAATGGGGGGTTATGCCCTGGAGATGGGAAGCCAGCCTGGTTTCGGTCTCTTTGCGACATTCCGGATGGATCCGCTCAAACCATTCATCGGGGTCATTACTGACCTCGTCCTCTTCATATCCCAATATTTGTTTCCAGCGCGGGGATAGATAAATTTCATTTTTCCCCAAATCCCAATCCCAAAGCCCATCATTTGCGCCGCTTACCGCTAAGGCATAGCGTTCTTCACTTTCGCTCAACAGCTTTTCCGATTCCTGACGAGCTGCCAGGCTTTCTACGAAGGCATTAAACCAAACGACGAGTTCACCAGCTTCATCAACCCAATTCGACTTAAACCGAGTCTTGTAATCGAGAGTCCCCTCCTGAAAATTTCTGAATTGTTCGGTAATGCGCCGAATTGGGTTGACAATATTTTGAGAAATAAAAATTGCAGCAATACCAGCAAAACAATAAAAAATTACCAAGAGTGACAATGTTATGGTTCTGATGAGCGCGGTTTTAGCGGTGAAGGTACGAACTGGGATAAAACTAATGATATGCCATTTGCTGCGGTTTGAGTGGGCGTAGGTGATGAACATTTCCTCGCCATCTACATCAGCAGTTAGGGTACCTACTTCAGGGGTGAGATTATCCAGAAAATTCTGGCTGATATTGCTTCCCAAAACCGCCATGTTCGGATGATAGATGATGCGACCCTTAGCATCGATCACCATTAAATAGGCGCCTTCGCCCAAGTTGATTTGGCTTAAGCGCTCATAAATGTCTGTAACGCTATAATTTATACCAATTGCTCAATGAGACACCATGAAAGAGACGGAACGTTTGATCCAAGC
>CAYVQU010000161.1:0-12306 GCA_964453155.1 uncultured Anaerolineales bacterium
TTTGAACCCATGACCTCATTCTTACCAAGAATGTGCTCTACCGACTGAGCTATGAGGGCGTTTCGCTACTAACACAGCTACGCGCTGACAGGAACTCATGTTCCCATCAGCGTGTAGTAGGTGGGCGAAGACGGATTCGAACCGCCGAAGTCGTCTGACAGCTGATTTACAGTCAGCCCCCTTTGGCCACTTGGGTATTCGCCCGGGGTAGTCCAGTTGCTAGTCAACTGGTCGCTTCGCCCTCTCATTTTCAGACAAGACGAACCGACTAGTGGACTAACCGCCTAGGATGGAGCCGACGATGGGAATTGAACCCATAACCTGCCGCTTACAAGGCGGCTGCTCTGCCGATTGAGCTACGTCGGCGCTAAGTTGGAAACGTACTTTTTCAAAGCTGGCGAATTATACCAGAGTGATTTTTTAGCGACAAGACCATTATGTCAAAATTTGTTCACAAAAATCGCGTTTTTACCAGCGGGGCAGGAGTCTATCAGGATTCTGAAGAGTCGTCAATATGAATTCTGGGATTTGAAGTTCCCCGGAAACTTTAAAGTTTCCGGGGAACTTCAAATCCGCGCGCCTGCCAGGCTAAATACAGGGCCACAGACCCTGCCACAGCCGCATTCAGCGATTCGATTTCACCACGCATCGGCAATTTTAATAAGAGATCGCAAGATTTGCGAACTAAGGCCCGCATGCCCTGACCTTCTGAGCCCACCACCAATGCTAAGGGCCCATCCAATCGGATTTTAGAGGGATCCTGCGCATCGGGAGATCCTTCCAGCCCAACAACCCACACACCATGTTCTTTAAGGGTGTCAATGGTACGGGCCAGATTAGCCTGGGCGACGAAAAGATGTTCGGTGGCCCCAGATGAAGCGCCAACGACAGTAGGGTTGATCGTAGCCGTCTTTTTGAAAGGCAGAAATACACCGTGAATTCCCACAATTTCGGCCGTCCGCAAAAGGGTGCCGAGATTTTGGGGATCTTGGAGGGTATCGAGGATCAGCACGAATGGGGGTTCGCCGCGTTCTTCAGCCCGGTTAAAAATATCATGGACGGTCTGATAAGGATAGCCGCTGACTTCGATGGCCACACCTTGATGATTGCGCCCCATTGAATCGAGTTGTTCCCGCGCGACGCGCTTAATTGGCAGTTTCCACTGCTGGCACTGGCGGATAATCTCCGCCAAACGCCCCTTATCCTGGGCATTTTTGGAAACTAGCAGACCAAAAACGTGGCGTCGTTTGGCCCGCAGAACTTCGTAGACCGGATTCCGGCCGATGATCCATTCTTTCATAAAACCATTGGGTAGGGGCACAGCATGCTGTGCCCCTACAATATTTTTATTCCCATCTCCAGGTCGTGCCCGATTTGCTGTCTTCAAGAACAACGCCGAGAGTCGTTAATTCGTCGCGGACTTTATCGGATAAGGCCCACATTTTTTGGGCGCGAAGTTCGGTACGCAGCGCTACGAGGAGGTCTACAAACGGGGCGGCCGCGGCCCCCTCGGTTCCAGAATCTTGATCGATCTGGAGGCCGAAGACGCCGGTGAGTTCCAATAACAAATCCTGGGCGGGTGTCAGTCCTTCGTCATCAACTCCGGCATCGCGAGCGGCGTTAATTGCCCGGACAAAATCGAAGAGATGACCAAAAGCCCCGGCGGTATTGAAATCGTCATCCATTGTTTCGTTGAACTTTTGACGGGTAGCTTCGATTTGCTGGTGGAGTTCATAGGGATCGGCGCCAGTGGCATCAGGGGAGGCCGGGCGCAGGGCAGAACGTAGGCGGTCGAGGGCCTTCTCGGCGTGGCCGATGGTTTCGGCCGTAAACGTGAGTGGGCTGCGGTAACTGGAACTGAGAATCATCATCCGCAATGTATCGGCGCTGTTTTCTGCGAGGAAATCGTCGATGGTAACTAAGTTGCCCAAGGATTTAGACATTTTCTCGCCCGCGAGTTGGAGCATGCCGTTATGGACCCAGTATTTGGCGAAGGGTTTTCCGGTAAGTGACTCTGTTTGGGCAATCTCGTTCTCATGATGAGGGAAAACCAGATCGTTGCCGCCGCCGTGGATGTCGATTTGCTCGCCAAGGTGATGCAGATTCATGGCCGAGCACTCGATATGCCAGCCAGGGCGGCCCAGCCCCCAAGGCGATTCCCAGGCCGGTTCACCGGGCTTGGATGCTTTCCAGAGGGCGAAGTCCATGGGGGTTTCTTTGCGCTCATCCACATCGATGCGGAAACCCGACTGCATATCTTCGACCTTGCGGCCGGAGAGTTTGCCGTAGTCGTCGTCGCTGGTGACGAAGAAATAAACATCGCCTTCGGCTTCGTACGCGTTCCCCTTATCGATCAGCCCCTGGACCATATTAATGATGTAATCCATCTCTTGCGTGGCCCGCGGGTAAACTGTCGCCGGGAGAATGTTGAGATCATCAAGATGGCGGCGGAATTCTTCAATGTAGCTTTCGGCCAGATCGTAAGGATCGATGCCTTGGGCGTTAGCTTTGACAATGATTTTATCGTCCACATCGGTGTAATTCATGACATGGCGGACATCATAGCCGCGGTATTCGAGGTAACGACGGATGATGTCAAAAACCAGGACAGACATGGCGTGCCCGACATGGGCTTTGTCGTAAACGGTCGGGCCACAGACGTACATGCGGACCTGGTTGGGATCGAGGGTTTCAAAGGCTTCTTTTTTACGGGTAAGCGAGTTATATATTTGTACCGACATTTTAGTTCTCCTCCGGACGGGCAAAGATCATGCGGCCCGCCGCAGTTTGCAATACTTTGGTCACAGTAACCGGGATTTCTTCTTTAAGATAGTCCACCCCATCTTCGACGACGACCATGGTGCCATCATCGAGATATCCGACGCCCTGGTTGTGCTCGCGACCTTCCTGGATTACATTGACGCTCAGGGTTTCGCCGGGCAGTAAGACGGCTTTGACCGAGTTGGCCAATTCGTTGATATTCAAGACGATCACGCCCTGAAGTTCGGCCACCCGGTTAAGGTTATAGTCGTTGGTGAGGATCGGACACTTCATTTGGCGAGCCAGGATGACGAGTTTATCATCCACCTCGCGCGTGCCCTCCACATCCACGTCCGAAATCTGGACGGGGATTCGGGGTTCTTTTTGGAGTTGGGAGAGGATTTCCATCCCCCGGCGACCCCGTTGACGCCGCAATCCATCGGCGGAATCAGCAATATACTGCAGTTCGTTCAAGACAAAGCGAGGAATCAACAACGTCCCGCTTAAAAATCCGGTTTTAGCGATATCGAGGATGCGACCGTCGATAATGACGCTGGTGTCCATGAGAACGGTGCGGTCCACGGCGTTGGTTGCGGGAGGAGACGACTCCGGTGAACCGCCGCGGCGGGGCAGCCGATCCCGCAGGACCCCAAAGAGGTCACTCTGCCGCATGATAAATACCGCGACCCCAAAATAACTGATGACCAATACGCCGATAAAGGGTAATACTTCTCCCAGGGGTGAGGGAAGTAATGAGAGGGGGAAAGCTAATAATGCCGAGATCAACAAACCAACGATTAGCCCGACCATGCCAGCAACTAATGTTTGAGCCGAAACTCGCCCCAACAGGGCCCGCAGCGAACGGGCCGGTCGGGTTGTGATGTAGGGGGTCAGCACTAATCCCACCAAAGCTCCCAGCAACCCCATGACAACGGCATATAATGCCGCCGAAGCATCCTGAATTCCCTGCCCTAGTGAAGCCCCCCAATAGGTTGCCGCGATCCCGATGACTATCATCCCGATGATTCGCGCAATAAAATCTGCACTCATAATAACTCCTGATAAACAGACTTCGGAAAAATTTTGGAACAATAATAAGTCCGAGTCGAAATCTGCTGTGGGGTGGTAACAAGAAGGAGTTCATCATGAAGCCTTCAGTTACACCACACTTAAACAAAAAAAGCGCCGCTTACCTGCGCCATAAGAAATCAGACCCGATCCGGTTGGCTTACCCCACCCTGAGGCATTTTAGCAATCGATTGATGGAATGATAGCTATGAATGATGTTGTTTGTGCAACTTCATCAACGGCAGAATAAATGAAAAAATAATAATGTGGGCCGTTGATGTTGAGCCCCGCCCGGGTGGCTCATGGCACCAGGTAAGAATAATAAATGATGACCTGATCATAGCATGGGGGGGAGGGAACGTCAACGACTAGTGTATAAGAATCATATAATAATGTAGGGCGCGGGGAGTAGGGGCAGGTCTAAGATCTGCCCCTACCATTGGTGAATTTTAGAGTGTAGTACAATCAAACCAGCAAGTACCCCCGCACCTAAGGAGCACATTATGACCGCCACAGCAGCACCGATCAACGATAAACGCGAAATTTTCGGCTGGGCCATGTACGACTGGGCCAACTCGGCCTTCAGCACCACCATCGGGACGGTTTTTCTTGGCCCCTATCTGGCCTCCCTGGCGGCAACCGCGGCCGAAGCCTACGGTGATGGAATGGCCCGTTTCTTGGGGATTCCAGTCGCGCCGGATTCGTTTGTGCCCTATATCGTCTCCTTTTCGGTGCTCTTGCAGGTTTTGTTCCTCCCCATCTTGGGGGCCATTGCCGATTATTCGCACTTGCGCAAACAGTTAATGCGCGTGTTTGCGACCGTCGGAGCCATCGCCGCGACGGCCCTGTTTTTTGTCACGCAGCCGGTGTGGTGGTTGGGCGGGGTCTTATTCCTGGTCGCTAATCTCGCCTTTGGGGCAGCTATCGTGTTTTACAACGCCTACCTCCCCGACATTGCCAGCGAAGACCAGCGCGATCGGGTGTCATCCTATGGTTGGGCCATGGGTTACCTGGGCGGCGGTTTGCTCCTGGCCGTCAACCTGGTGTTTTATCTCTTTAGTGAAGATTTAGGTGTGCCCGGCGGGTTGGCTGTGCGAATCAATATGGCCTCGGCCGGTTTGTGGTGGCTGGGCTTCTCCTTCATCACCTGGTCTCGGCTGCGCTCCCGGAAAGCGGCCCGCAAACTCCCCAAAGGGGAGACCTATATCAAAGTTGGGGTCAAGCAACTGTGGGAAACAGTTCGCGAGATCAAAAATTTCCCTGAAACGCTCAAATATCTGGTCGCCTACTTCCTATACAATGACGGCATCCAAACGGTGATTGCCGTCTCGGCCACTTTTGCGGCTGCTCCCGTTATTCGCGGTGGCCTGGGGGTCGATACTGGCACTCTCACGATGGTCATCCTGATGATCCAATTTGTAGCTTTCGGTGGGGCGCTCTTTTGGGGCAAACTGGCTAAATGGGTGGGGGCCAAACAGTCGATCATTATCAGCTTGGTAATCTGGTCGGGTGTTGTGACCTATGCCTATTTTGGCCTTTACGGCGATTCCCGGGTCCTCCAATTCTGGATTTTGGGGGCCTTCATCGCCCTGGTCATGGGCGGCAGCCAGGCTATCAGCCGCAGCCTGTTTGCCCAAATGATCCCCGACGGCAAGGAAGCCGAATACTATTCCTTCTATGAGATCAGCGAGCGCGGCACTTCCTGGATCGGCCCCTTCCTTTTCGGTTTGATGAACCAGGCCTTTGGCAGCCTGCGCCCGGCCATCTTATCCCTGATTTTCTTCTTCGTGATGGGCCTGATTATTCTGCCCTTTGTTGATGTGGAAAAGGCGATATCGACCGTCAAAGCCTATCAGAATAAACCAACAGACTGAGAAATATTCGTTGGGTGGTTGGTTTGTGTCTAACGATCACCAAATACTAACCATCTAACCAACAATCAAACTAACAAACTAATTACTATGTCTCACCTCTCCGGAACCGAACGCGCCGAATATGTCCAGGGGATGTTTTCCCGGATTGCAGCGCGTTACGATTTAATGAATCGGTTGATGACGTTTGGACAAGACCGATTCTGGCGAAAAATCGTCATCCAACAGGCCAAGTTACCGGCCACCGGCGGTCTGCTCCTGGATTTGGGAGGCGGCACCGGCGATTTGGGGTTCGAGGCCCTGCGACAGAATCCCGCCACCATTCCCATCGAGGCGGATTTCACGTTTGATATGTTGGCGGTAGGTCGCAAACGTCTAAAAGGTCAGGTGTCCAATTGGTCGACGGCTGATGCGTTGAATTTGCCGTTTCCGGATGAAACTTTTGACGCGGTGGTTTCGGGGTTCTTGCTGCGAAATGTGATCGATCTTCCCCTGACGTTATCTGAACACTTCCGGGTTCTCAAACCAGGTGGACGGATCGTGGCTCTGGACACAACCCGCCCAAAGAAGAACTTACTGTCACCATTCGTTAGATTCCACATGCACACGATCATTCCTCTCCTCGGCCGGATAATTTCTGGCGAAGATGATGCTTACGTCTATCTCCCCGATTCTTCCGAAGGCTTTCTCTCCGCTGAAGAATTAGCGGCAAAAATGATTACTGCGGGATTCGCCAATGTCAGCTTCCAGCGGCTAAATTTTGGAACGATCGCCATCCATTCAGGTACAAAGTGAACCAATGAACCAACCAGTCCCCAAACGCCTGATCATCGGCATCAGCGGCGCTTCCGGCGTCAGCATGTCAATTCGAATGCTCGAAGTACTGTGTGAGATTGCCGAGATCGAGACCCATCTGGTCATGTCGCCGGCCGCTAAGATCACCATCGCGGCGGAAACGAAGTGGAAGGTCAGTGAGGTGCCCAAGCTGGCCGATGTGGTCCATAATTACCAAGATATTGGGGCCTCGATTGCCTCGGGCTCCTTCAAAACGATGGGGATGATTGTGATCCCTTGCTCGATCAAAACGTTGTCGGCCATCGCCAACTCCTTCGCTGCTGATTTACTCACCCGCGCGGCCGATGTAACATTAAAAGAAGGCCGCCCGCTCATCTTGACGGTCCGTGAAACCCCCCTCCATCAGGGTCATATTCGTTTGATGGATCAGGCTGCCGAGGCTGGGGCCATCATCTTCCCCCCAATGCCCGCGTTTTATGCTAAGCCACAATCCATGGATGAAATTGTCGATAATCTGGTTGGCCGCATCCTGGCCCGGATCGGGATTGAAAACGATCAATATTTCAAATGGAAAGAGTCCACGAACTCCTGAATAGCGTCTCAACCCTGACGTTGGCAACCACCAACCCGGAGGGCACTCCCCACGCCGCTCCGGTTTATTTTGTCCCTGATGAGGAGCTGAACCTATATTTCTTTTCTGAAGCCCAGAGCCAACACAGCCAAGAAATTCTCCAAAATCCGATAGTGGCAGCCGCCATCTATCCTGAATGTGATGGCTGGCAAGCTATTCGCGGTTTGCAGTTGCGCGGCCGGGTTGATCTGGTAGAATCTGGCGATCTTTGGGATCAGACTTGGCAGTTATATAAAACCAAGTTCCCCTTTGTGAAAGCGCTCAAAGCCATTGTTGCGAAGAATCAAATGTATGTTTTCGTGCCAAGTTGGATCCGCTTGGTGGATAATTCGCGGGGATTTGGATTCAAACAGGAATGGAAATTCAAATAGAACGCGGATTTTTTGAAAATCTGGACCAATTCTAAGTAGTCAGCAGAAGGTTAAATACCGCGGAGACGCAAAGAACGCAGAGATTCTCACTCCTATTTGAGACAAACTCTGCGAACCCTGCGTCTCCGCGGTAAAAAAGTATTCAATTTGCTGTTTTCCATTACACTAATTTGGTCAAGATCGCGTTTACATAACGGCATTTGCGTCATCCGTGTTCCAATGAATAGCGGTAAAGATTACATTTATTATGAATGTACGCGACCTCAATAAAGCTGCCCTGCGGGGTGAACCATCTTACGTCTGGCGAGCGGGGCAAGAGCGCCGCCTGGAGATGATTCGGCGCGCGGCCGGCGAACGGATCAATGGCTACGTGTTGGAAAACGGCTGTGGGGTGGGAATGTATGTTGAAAAACTCACACCCCATGCCGGGACCATCATTGGGCTAGAGTTCGATTATGAGCGGACAGTTGAAGCGCATAAGAATTCATCCTACATTACTAACGCGGCAGGAGAAGGATTACCATTTCCAGATAACAGCTTCGATATGATCTTGAGCCACGAAGTCATCGAGCATGTTCAAGATGATCGAGTTGCAGTGGCGGAGATGGTTCGCACGCTCAAACCTGGCGGCCGGGCCGTTATTTTTTGCCCCAACCGCGGCTATCCTTTTGAGACGCATGGCATTTATTGGCGCGGGAAATATAAATTTGGGAATATCCCTTTCGTTAACTGGCTGCCCCGCAAAATCCGGGACCGACTGGCGCCGCACGTGGAGGTTTACACCTCCAAAGATATGCACAATTTGATCGTTGGTCTTCCGGTCCGCATTGTTGAAAAACAGATCATTTTTGGGGCTTACGACAATATCATTGCCCGCTTTGGGGGATTTGGGAAAATTTTGAGAGGCATTTTGCAGTTTCTGGAACGCACCCCCCTGAGTTTTTTTGGGCTGTCGCATTTTTGGGTCATCGAAAAAACAGAATCCTGAATGTACACCCACGCTCCTGAAAATCACAAGTGTTGGTTTTGTGATCTGATACAAAACTCAGCTTCTGCCGGGAATCAACTCACCCAATCCGATATCATCTTCCAAGACGAAAACGTAACCGCCTTGGTTGCCGTCCGGCGGTGGGCAAATAATCCGGGCCACGTACTCGTTATCCCCAACCACCATTTTGAGAATATTTTTGATCTTCCCCTGGAAATCGCGCCCGAAATTCACACCGTCGCCAAAAATATTGCTCGGGCGATGAAACTAGCCCTTGGGTGCGATGGAGTAATGCTGCGACAACACAACGAACCAGCCGGGGGCCAGCACATCCTACATTATCATCTGCATGTCATTCCCCGTTTCACAGACGACAACTTCCAAACCAGCACCAAAGAACCTTTCCTAGTTCAAGATCGAGCAACTCTCGCTAAAAAATTGGCCAACATCTTAGATTCTCACCCCCAAAAAAACTAGAGTTCACCCCCAAATCGTGACGGGTGACACTTGAACTTTATCGGTTTTTTGCTACAATCTTTTGAAAACGTTTTCATAACAAAACCGATAAACCGCGGATAACGCCAATTTCCACGAATTATTTCTTTTCGCGGTATCGTTTCAAAGCATTGGAGCAGCACTTCGCCGCACCCTTTACTTCGACTTCACTCAGTACCGGCGATACACTGCGTTACTCAGGATGCTGGTCATATTCTCCCCAAAATTTTGAAATGATACTATTCGCGAGATTAGCGGTGAATATACTATGAGGTGAACGATGCACACAGCCATGGTAATCAGCCCTCACGCCGACGATGCCGCCGCCTTCTGCGGGGCGACGTTGGCCAAATTTGCCGAACAGGGCTGGAAGGTGGTCCTGGTCCGCGTGACCGATGACTCAAAAGACTCGTTCGGTTTGTCCGTTGAGGAAACGATTCAGGCCAATACAGACGAACTCCAGCAGGTTGCGGAAATTTTAGGGATATCAGAAATCGTTGAACTTGGCTATGAAACCGATTGTCTAGGGGATGTTTCTCGAGTAGAGCTACGGGCAAAATTCGTTTATCTCTTCCGCAAATACCAGCCCTACGCCGTGTTCTCCTTCGACCCCGATGGTTTATACGAGAACAATCTCGACCACGTTGTTGTCGCTGAAGCCGTGGACGAGGCTTTTTGGGTTTCCTGTTTCGATAAACATCATCCCGAACATTTTGAAGAGGGGTTGGAACCATTCTCGGTCTGTGAGCGCTGGTATTTTGCCCGCGAATTGCCCAAGGCTACCCATGCCGAAGAAGTTACCCTCCAAATGGGTAAGAAGGTGGATGCGCTCTGTACCCACCAGACCATGATGAGCCACATCTTTCAACAGTACCGGATGCAGCTCAAAACCTGGGGGCGGCGGGTGCCCTGGTTGGATGCTTCGGTAGCGAGTGGTGATCTGCGACCGTTGGTCGCGCTGGCAATGCAGGAGCAGGGCAACGCCGTCGCCAAAGAATTTGGGTTTGAAGAAGGCCTGATGGGCGAAGTCTTCCGCCTGGAGCGCTTTGGCGATTTGGAGGGGATGTTCCAGGCTTTGAGTGAACCCCTCCCAGAGGCCGCCGAACCCCCACCCCGCCCGAGTTTGGACTTACCACCCCACGAATCCCCCTGGTCTGAAGACCAAATTGAAGACATCATCCCCAGCGATATTGGCGAACGGATCAAGCTGATGGGCCATCACCATCTTTGCACCGGGGCTTTTGACCGCTTATTGACCGACCCCGGCTTTTCAATGGAATACGCCACCCTGGTCTCCCGCCTGAAACCCTCGCCCGATTTTGAAATCGAATCAATCTACGGCTACGACATTTTCTGCTACCAGTGCGGCTATTGGGATGAAGAGGCGGGCCGCTGCTCAACGGGCTGGAAGAATAAACTCAGTAAAGATAAAGCCGTGCTCCAATATCTGGGGCTAGAGACCGGTCAGGTCACTCGTTTTGAAGATATGCAGCGTCTACTAGCTGAAAAGATCACCCCTAAAAAACTCGAACACTTCTGTGCCGCGGGTGAATGGAAATGTGAGTTCTACATTTTGGGAGTCTGTCAAGCGGCTTATGCCGATTTACGCGAAAAATTAGGTGTTGAATTAGAAAAATGAGATTAATTCAACCACGAAGGACACGAAGAATCACAAAGTTTTTTTGGGGGAATCGCCGTGGTTAAGACCAGGGGCGGGGTGTTTTCTTTGTGCTCCTTTGTGCCCTTTGTGGTTATAGATAAAGAGGAGGCCCCACTATGAGTCAACCAACCATCGAACCAACCAGCCAACCCGCCAAACCCCAATCCCGTCGAATCCTAACCGCCCTTGGCTTCGGTTTCTTCATCGACAGTGCCGAAGACCAGGCCCTGCCGATGCTGTTCCCGGCCATCCGGGCCTCGCTAGGGCTGAATTACTCGGCACTGAGCATCATCAACAGCATCCGGATCATCTTCCAGACCTTTAGCGGGCCGTTTTGGGGAATGCTCGCCGACCGGTACAGCCGCAAATGGATTTTAGTGATCGGCACCGGTTTTTGGGGCTTTTGGACCCTGCTGTGCGGCCTGGTCACGGATTACTGGCAGCTCCTGGCGATTCGGGTAATTGCCTGTTTGGGATTGGGGGCCCTGTACCCCGCGGCTTTCTCTATGTTGGCCGATGTTTTTGGCCCCAAAAAGCGCGGCCGGGCGATGGGGATTATCAGCGCGATCGGCATGTTCGGGATCGTGATCGGCGCGTTTACATTTGGTGAGCTGTTAGCCATACCCGGGGCAGGTTGGCGCTGGGCCTTCATCATTTTGGGGATCACCAGCATGCTCTCCGGCGTGGTGATCGCAGTGCTGATTAAAGACCCGGTGCGCGGTGCCGCTGAACCCGAATTGGAAAATCTCATCACCGAGGAGGCTGCCGCCCAATTTCGGTTCAAGATGGCCGATGTTCTGGAAGTGCTCCGCTCGAAGACGGTGTGGGTCAACTTCATCCAAGGCGTTTTTGTGATGACCCCTATCAACGCTCTGGCCGCCTTCTTCGTCACCTGGCTGGTCGACGACCGCGGCTTCTCGGAAGCGGATGCCCCGCTCATCTTTGGGGCCATCGTAATCTCATTAGCCGTCGGTTCCCTCGTTGGCGGGTTGGTCGGTGACTGGGCGGATGGTCGCTCTGAAAAATATGGTCGCATCATCGTTTCGCAGGTCTCGATCGTGGTGGCCTTTCCCGCCATGTGGCTGCTCCTGACTCAGGCCACCGAACTAACCCCCATCATCATCTTCTCCAGCATCGCCGGCTTCTTTCTCGATTGGACTCGGCGCGGCGTCAAGCAGCCGCTGGTCCAGAACGTCACCCGCCCCGAGCTGCGGGCTACGGCGATGGCTTTGACCGAATTCTTCCAGGGTGCCATCGCCTCTGTGGTAATCATTCTCTTTGGCGGTTTCGCCGACAAATACGGCCTGACTCAAACCCTCCTGGTCTTGGCCTGTGGATTTTGGGGACTTGGATTTCTGGTAACGATTGCTTACTACTTTGTCTACCCCCCCGAAGCCGAACGCCTGCGAGAGCAAATGAACGAACGCCGCGATATTATCGCCGGGAGTATATAAGTGCGTGGCGGTTTTTGCCCTAAATTTCAACTGGCTTAAAATACCGCCACGCCTAAGCAGTTTTCGGATTGAGCTTGGATTCTTTTTTAAAATTCTTTCCGAAAACTGCTAACCGCGGAACATGTTAGGAGGTGGACCATACCAGATATTGTGGATTTGAACCAAGACTCTACTGCAGTAACTCAGGCAAAACAGAAGCGTTGAGCAACAAAA
>CAYVQU010000162.1:0-12271 GCA_964453155.1 uncultured Anaerolineales bacterium
GCAGCCGCCGCCCAACTACGAGCATTAGCCCGCAGGCATGGTTGGGCGATTGTAGTCGCTTGTGCTATTCGAGCCGAGACGTTCGCAGCCGCAGACCCTGACCTGGGTGCATTGCTGGGTGACGAACGCTTGCCCTATGAAGCCGACCGGGTGCTTTTACTCACCCGCAGCACAGACAGCCTGGATTGCGGGTGCTTTAGCCTCAGTGTTCACACCCTCAAAGACCGTACTGGACCAACCCGTACCTGGGAGATGGACTTCTGGGGTGAACGATTTTACCTGGCCTACGGCGATGAACGCGCCCGGCATATTGGTTTACGATGATTGCTGCTGGTGAAATTGTACTGGGTATCCTGCGGGAAGCGTGGGGCGTGCTGGTCGCCATTTCAATTGCCTTTGCCATGCTGGCGCTGTTGATCCAGTTATTGCGAGGCATGACCGGGAATCTATTGGGCGCCAATCCCTTGATCGCTCAGTCGATCACAGCCGGTGGGAGTTTGCTCATCCTGGTTCTTTTTGCTTTCCTGGGGATTCCGGCGATGGTCCAAAGTATCCAGATCACAGCCCCAAACTGCGGGCCGGTTGCTGAGTTAGGCGAACTGGCTGCGATGCTAATCGGAGCGGTGGTGGCACTGCGGATGTTGAAGGCCATCACCATTGCAGTGGCAATGACTGCTGCTGGTGGCCCTGCTGGTTTCTCAGATGCCCTACTCGAAGTTGGAGCGGCGCTGTTAGGGATGTTGATCGCAGTCGCAGCAGTGCCGGTCGCGGCTGCCTTCTTTGGTGCTTGTTGATTAATTTGGAGATGCTATGTTTGAACCTGTCCAAGAAAAACTACTCGAACTAGGGCGCGACGCCTGGGTCTTCCTGGCCAGCATCACGGCCATGATCGCCATGCTGGGTGCCCTGTTCTATGTACTCAAAGGCTCGACCGGGGCGGCCTTCGGTTCTGATCGGGCCACTTCGGTTGCCATCATCGGCGCAGTCGGTTTGATTATCCTGGTGCTGGTCGGTTTTTTGATCATTCCTGAAATGGGTAAGATGCTTCAGGAAGCTCAACCGACGCCACCGTTCTAGACAATTCGTCGGAGTCTCATAGCCATATAGATCGGCACTTTCCTACTATGGCTCTCTGACTATTCGACTTTCTGACTCACCATGTTCAACGACCGAGATCTAATTTTGATGGGAGTCGGCGCGCTGGTCGCCGTCTTCTGTCTGTTCTTACCGCTACCTTTCTGGTTGAAAGCAATTATTAGCGGAATAATCCTGGTGGGTGCGATGGTTCTGGCCCTACTGCGCGTAGGACCCGATCGCATCCCACTGGAAACCTGGTTACGCCGCAGGTTACGTTACAAATGGGTACCTAAGTTCTACACCTACTATCGACGCAATCCCAAACCAATTGCTAATCAATCCAAGCCTGAAACCAGCATAAATCCAGTTGATCCGATGCCTAAAGTAGCTTTCCAGCCCCTTGATCTGGCCTGGGGGGAAGTCGGGGTCTATAACCTGATCCGCATTTGGCTGGCTGTGATCGGGATTTATGTCGTGTACTGGATCGCCACTGGGGGCGGTGAAGAACTGGCCTGGATATTGCGAACACTGACACCATAAGGAATTGAGATGCAAATTATCGTTATTGTAGGGGCTCTAGCGGCCGCTTCAATCCCCATCGCTATTGGTTGGCGGCGGACCGCGAGTGAAGCTGAAATGGCTCGTCAAATGGGATTAGCCTTGCCCGAAAAACGGTTCTCACCGGAGAAATTTGCCCAGCAAACCGGGACTGGCTTATCTTTCAACCAGATTGCCTTTGGATTCCTGGCTTGGGTCGGGGGTGGACTGGTAGCTGGACTGGTTTTGGGCGCATTACCAGCGGCCATGTTCGCACTCGCGGGTGGCTTGCTATATGCCGGATCGCTGACTGAACGCCGCCAGGCCTTCCGCATGGCCCAGGCTAAAGACATCCTGCGCGGCCTGGGGGTGGTTGAAACCTTGATTGGCCAGGGAAGACCGCTGACCGATGCCTTGGAAGAAGCCGCCAATGCCGTGGGACCGGATGGGCAGATTGTTTTGACCGATTTGGTGCATAAATTACGGGCTGCTCCTGCCGACCAGGCCGGGGAAGCCATCCGGAGCTGGACCCGTGGGTGGGATAACCCGGCGGTTGACGTTGTCGGCACGACTTTATTAGCCTCGGTCGAAGGTCGGATCGAGATCACGCCGTTGGTCAAATCGCTGCGGGGCACGCTATCAGAAATCGTTGAAGTGCTTTCCCGAGCGAGAGCCGCAGCCAAAGGGATCGAATGGCAAGCCCGCTTCCTGACCCTGTTTCCACCCGTTGTCCTGGTCGTGATGGCTTTGACCACCCCTGAAGCCGGTACAACCTATGCCCGCAACCCGCTCTATGTGGTGCCCGTGTTAGTCGGATCGGGCGCTTCATATATTCTCTCGACTCTGATGATTCGCAATGGACTTTCGATTGAATCGTCAATGGGCCTGCACGCCGGGCGTTATGAAATCCGTATGGACCGGCTTGGCAAGGTTTTGTGAGACGAGTGGCCAATCCCCTTTATGGACTGCTGGCCGTCTTGAGTGCGCCGCTGGCTTGCGGAGCTTGTTTCAGCATCCTGTTCGTGGTCTTCATTGGCGGCACCATTCCCCAACTGCCCATCTGGGTTCAAGCCAAGGCAGTGGCCTGGATGTTAGGTTCCGCCACCGGTACTGAAGCCCAAACCGGGTATATGGCAGCTACTGTTGGAGTGGGTTGGGACGGGTATATGGGTCCTGGTGAATTCCCAACCGGGATTCCCTTTGATAGCAGCCCCCTGCTGGGCTGCCTGTTTCAAGACCCCAATTACACTGATCATGGCGGGGTTGATTTCCCGGTCGATTTGGGGATCCCGGTAAATACCACGATGGCTGGAAAAGTGGTTTGGGCAGTTGAAAATGGGATGTGGGGCAATCTGGTGGTGATCGAGAACAATGGTGTGCAGACCTACTACGCCCATCTCCAATCGATCTCGGTAACAGAAGGAGAGATCGTTGAAGCAGGAGACTTTTTGGGAGAAGTAGGTAGTACAGGCAATTCGACCGGCCCCCACCTGCATTATGGTATCAAGCAACAAACCGCGACTGGTCAGGTCTGGCTGAACCCCAGCAACCATTTCAATGGAGCTGATACGATCAAGGTGCCGTGCCAATGACCGTCCGGGTGGGATCGCTGCGCTTCCATGATTGGCAGGCCTTGGAAATCCATCCCGGCCGCTGGACGGATACTTTCATCTTCGAGATTTCCTCTGATCTGCTCATCCCACCGATGGATATGGGGCTGGCCATCCGCCGGATGGGGGCACCGCTCAAAAAATTATGGTCTCACACTTGCCTGTGGGTCAAAGTTGATGCCCCGGGAACCTGGTATCTCCAGGAAGTTCGCCGGACATTGCTGGGGTTCGCTAATCTTCCGGTAGCGGTGACACCGATCTCACGAGATCAACCCCGCCTCGCAGATTTCTCCCTGCATCCCCATTTGGAGAACAAGCCCTCCCCATCTCCACCGACAGTCAACGATATGGGCGCCATCCCACTTACGGACCGTGAGCGCCGCTGCCTGCGAGTGCTGGCACGCCTGCGGACTGCGGCCTTGGTCGAGATCGCTTCTCAGGCGGGGGTGAGTTTACCAACAGCCAGAAAAGCGTTGGATGGATTGGCTAAAAAATCTGCGGTCAGTTGGCAACCCCAAACAGAGACCTGGGGAATCCATCGGCGCAAGGGATTGTCCGTGGCGCTACGCGGACTGGGCTTCCCCCCTGGGATCACCATCCCAGCGGAGAAACGCTACAATCAAGGTGATCGCCATCTACGTACGGCTAGATTATGGCTGGCCTGGTTGCGCCAGGGGCTGGGAGAAAAGGTTGAAATTTGGGCTGGCTGGAGCGAACCACGGCTTTCAACCCGCAACGCACACCCGGATGCCATCGCCTGGGGTCGGTTTCAGGGCCAAGAGACTCTATTCTGGTTGGAAGTCGACAGTGGTCAATCATCCTGTGATCTGCTGGTCAAGAAATTACTTCGACGGATGAATATCGCTGTGGTTTATGCTCGGGGGTTTGACCTGCGTGTGGTGATTGCCGTTTTGGGGCCACCGAGAACCCTGAAAGCGATCCAACAGGGCATCAAAAAGGTCCCTCATGACGCGGCAGTAATAGTAGCTCTATGGACTAAGTTTGGAGAATTGCCAGCACCCGTGTGGGGAAATTTGGCGGATGGGTCACCGTCCCCGAAACAACTTAAGTTGCTGTAACATCTAAATCGATAAACGTTCATTGAAAGTCGGTTTTATACGTGAAAAGTATTGTACTTTGCACGTATAAAACCGACCTTAATATATGGGGGTTCTGAAAACTACGCTGGAGTGATCTGATCTTCTTAGCCAATTCACTCACTTTTCAACCTGGATTGCAATTCTCGTCTATTTACAATACACTATGAACGCAATCATCAACACTCAAACTTCGGCAGGTGCTTATGGATTACAACAATTTTCGCTCCCTGTGGCATGAAACATTAAAATCGACCCATCTGGCAACAACACACCCTTTATGTCCCAATGAGACGATCGATACGCGCACAATGGATCGTTCGTACAGTCTCTTTATCCAGTGGCAGCGCAAGAGTCAACGAGACGACAAGTTCCATGTAACCGCTCATCTGAGATGGAGATGGGACGCCCTGCTTTCGGCCCGTTTCTCGACCACTGAAGAGGACATGCTGATGCAAATCTACGGGGATTTCGATATCCACGAAGATACCGAACAGCCTTGGCTGCGAGTGGATGTCACCCTCCACGCAACCATGCCTTATGGCCAACCCATGCCGTTGCCATATCAAAATTCCTGGTTCAACTGGGTCAGAGCAGTTCAGTCACAAGTGTCGCCATTTTTGTGGGCTGCGGATGACGGTGAAACCCGGGATGATAGCGAAATCCCGTCCTGGTGTGGAACCCCTGAAGCAGAATTTCACTGCGAGCCAACCGGTGAAATATTTCTCAAAGGGGTCAATTTGTCTGCTTTTCGGGGCATCAACCTTCCCAGACAATGGGATCATCCTGACAAATGGGACGAACAGCCAGAAAAGCAACTGGTTGATTTTTTCCAGCGAGTGAAATCCGCGCTCGCGGCATGGGAGGATTGTCTGCGATTTTTGATCTGAGTGCGTTTGCGCTGAGGCCAGGTACCCCTGGGCGTTAGGAAAACCGTTGGAATGTAATGGTAAACTAAAATCAGCATGGACCTCACAGATCCCCGACTGATGAAAGTTTTCCAGCAATATCCGGCTATTCAGGCGGTTTATTTGTTTGGCTCCAGTGTCACCGGAAAAACACATTCAGAAAGTGACCTGGATTTGGCCGTTGTTCCTGGAGACTCGTCGTTACGCGGCCAAAAACTGGATATTCTGACTGATCTTGCCCGGATCGGCTTTGACAATGTCGATTTGGTTTTCTTGGATAGTGATGATATTGTCTTACAATATGAAGCAGTCAAGCATAACCATCTGATCTATCAAACGGAAGACTTCTGCCGGGGGGAAATGTACTCGAAGGTCATTCGCCAATACCTGGATTTCAAGCCTTATCTCAAGGTACAGCGAGAAGCGTATAAACGGAGAATACGCAATCGAAATTGATCGCGAAATCGTTTATTCAGCACTTCAGGACAATCTGGGGAATTTTGAAACTTTGATCCGGGTTTTTGCGAATTTTATGTAATCGACCGGATGGGGATTTGACTCCTAATTTACCACAAACACTTCCTGAATTGCTGGCTTGCCATAATCAGCACCCCCGGTTTTGACCAGCAAATTCGGCAGAATCTGCGCCGTTCCATGTCCGTGCGTATGCCCACATAAAACGGTTAATCTGTTCTCTGGATGGGATGCCATCATCTCCTGGAGAACATCGCCAACGGCCTGACAGGTAAAATGGGGGAGGAATTCGTCATCCGAAATCTGACCTGCATGCCAGCAGGCCGTTTTGAAGGGGGGGATATGAGTCACGAGCAGCAGGTTGGGGAAGCGCGCCAGGGCCTTGGGCAGAATCTCCTGGAAATATCCCGCAGCCTGATCCCCCAAGTCATTGAGTTTTTCGAAACGCTCCTGTTGTGACAACCAGGCGAAGTCCTGGATATGAACAAAGTCATTCAGCATGACCTGCGATTTTGGCCCATTCCCCAAGCGGCCATCGGCCCAGGCCCCGTGTCCGATCAGTCCGGTCCGAGGTGCGAGCAGAATGCATCCCGCCTGCGGCAACCAGCGCAGCCATTTTGATTCCCGGGCCAATGCTTTTGCCACCGCTTGCATTTTAGTGATGGAAGAACCATAGCAGTCGTGATTTCCAAGTACGAAATAGATGGGAAATTGCAGCCGGTCGGCCAGCAATCGCAGGTAACGGCGTAAGGAATTGGCTGTGCCAGTATCTCCGGAGATGAGCAGGGCTTCAGCCCCTTGTGCCAGAATTGATTCACATAACGCCTCAATTTCAACCGGTGAGGTCACGAATTCAAGATGCAGATCAGTAGCCCAGGCGATTTTTATCAACGCTCGTGCCTGATTAAAATAGAATCATTTTTGACTCGAATAGCAAGTTCAGACCCATAGCCACCCTCAACAAGCAACCAAACGACCTCAACAACCTGACAAGCGATAACCTGGTCTCCACGTGAAAAACGGATGTTTTCCCCCACTACCGGCGGCGTTGATCCAACGATGGCTGCCAATTCGGTCTTGTAGTCGTCCGCATAAAATGTCAGCAGGAAAACATCGGGATTGTCGCCGAACATTGAAAAGCCTTGATTGACAATACTGGTCGGATCCGTTTCAGTTTTTTCTCGAAATCCCGCGCTTTCAGGGGGACGTACACCAGTTTCCACGACCACACTAATCCGCTCATTCAAGATCGAGTCCAGGGGAATCTCCCAGGAAACCGATGCGACTTTGCCGGCGCAGATCGGCCGGTTGCCATTTTCAGCAAACAACTTCACATAGTCCCCTTGCCGGGGAAAGAAGTTCATTGGGTTAGAGAAGATGAAATCATCCCCGATTTCATCTTCATAAAAATCGATATATCCGGCCATCAGGCCACCAGCCTTTCCAGATCGGCAACCGCATCATTAATCGCATCGCCATAGCCCCAGCCCATCCAACCGGCATCACGCTGTAGTTTGAGAAATCGGGGCTGAAAATGGTTGTAGAGCTGCACCCGAGTTGGCGAGGCCGTGATCAAATCCACCGCGTTGAACAGGGCCGTTTCGAGCCGTTCGTAGAAGGGCATATCGATGTCACCGAAATCTTTGGTAAAGGCGGTGCCGCGTTCGACATAAGTCAGCAGCAGATCGATGGTGCCTTGCTGGTCGCCGGTAGCTTTCTTATAGGCATTGACGGCTTTGCGGGCAGCCCGGAAATTGGGCCGGTCGGGATATTTGCGCCGGGGTGGGTAGATGGCGGCAATGATTTCTTTGCGGCACTTCTCTAGGAAGGCCGGGTCTTGGGGGGATTCTGAGAATTGCTTTCGCAGGTGAGCTTTGTTGGCCGCCGACAAATTGTACAGCCCTTTGATGATTTCGATCAGCTGATCTACGCTTTTGGTTTTGAGTTCCTTGCGGATTTGGGGCCAGTTCATCTTTACATCCACAGAGGCAGCAAATAGAGCACTCCGCCGATGAAAAACAGGGCCGAGAAAACATTCGTCCGGCGGCCGCGCAGCCCAAAGAAGATGATTTGTTGTACTAGCCGCAGAAACCAAAACACGGCGATGGCGACCAGCAATGCATTTCCCAAAGTCGTCGCAACCAGTTCGTGCCGGTAAACGATGGACAAGATCCCCACCACGATGAAGACATAGGTCAGGCACAGGTTCAGGATTTGCATCACCGCCCGGTTGACGTGGTTGAGTGCGGCCAGGTCTTCTTTCCAACGGAATAGCTTCCAGAAAAACAAGTGGAAAAACGCGAACCCCAAGTGGAACAGGCCGCCGATAATCAGGATCGTTTTACCAGGCATATGCTTCGGGGGCTTGACCCACTCGCAATGGCCGACCGCTATTCGGACTGAAGATTTCGTCTAATTTTTCCAGGGTTTCGGGTTCAAGTTCTAATTCTGCCGCCCGATCCAAACCATCTAACTGCTCCAGGGTGCGAATGCCCACAATCGGAGAGGCAACCGCGGGGTGAGACAAAGTCCAGGCGATGGCGACCACATGTTCTTTCTCACCGATTTCCTGACAGAGTTTCGAAAACGCCGTCATCTGTTGGTTGGTTTCTCCAAGGGTGATACCGTATTCACGTTCCACTTCACTCGTCCGTGACCCTGCAATTGATTTCAACTTACCGGTTAACAGACCGCCAGCCAGGGGCATATAGGGAATCACGCCAATCCCCATATCCAGGGCAGCGGGGAGAACTTCCAACTCAGGATAGCGGCATAACAGGCTGAACATGGACTGTTCCGAAACAAACCCGAGGGACCCGCGCTGTAGAGCCTGCATTTGATATTTGGCCAAGCCCCACCCTGGGAAATTGCTGGAACCCATGTAAAGCACCTTGTCCGCCGCAATCAGACGCTCAAACGTGCCCCAAAATTCTTCTGGAGAGACTCGGCGGTCGATGTGGTGGACCTGGTAGAGATCAATGTGGTCGGTTTGAAGTCGTCGCAGTGAATCTTCGACATGCTTGCGTACTTTGTAAGCTGAAATACCACGTTCTTCATTGGGGAGTGTGCTGTCTTTCATCGGCCCGTAGACTTTGGTCGCCAAAACCACCTGATCACGATTGGTACTGTTCTGTTGGAACCATTTGCCAATGATAATTTCAGACTTCCCCCGGTCATCAACTCCACCGTAAACATTGGCGGTATCGAAGAAGTTGATCCCTATCTCCAGGGCCTTGTCCATTATTTTGAAAGCATCCGCTTCAGTGGCTCTTGGCCCGAAGTGCATCGTTCCCAGGCAGATCCGACTGACAGTCAGGTTTGATTTTCCTAGTTGTGTGTATTTCATGTATGTGTTCCTTGTTTTGTCAATTGATCATCGTCTATTTATACCATTTTGATATGAGTCCGGGAGGCCCGCCCTTTTCCCAATCTATCAAATCACCTAAATTGGAGTGTAAAATCGCTAAACACTCTGCAAAACGCTTGCAGTTGAAATAATTATCACCTATACTTTGATATGTTAGGAAACGAAGGCAAGGGCGCATAAAACCAAAGCGAATTACTTTTATTGGGGTCACTTATGCAAATCGCCTGAGCGATTTTGCTTTATACCAAAATGCTGCTAAAAGGGTTGTTCTATGGGCTTTGAAACACCAATAACGATTCAGAAGGCCATCGGGGAAATACAAACCAATCGATACGTTTTACCTGCAATACAACGTGAGTTTGTATGGAGCGCAGGGCAAATTGAAAATTTATTTGATTCCCTAATTAGAGGCTACCCAATTGGTTCCTTCTTGTTTTGGAAAGTGCTCCCTGAAAAAATTGGTGATTTTCAGTTTTATCGCTTCATGGATCGCTATCATGAACGTGACTTTACGCATAATGATTCATACTCACCACCAAAAGACCGCGAAGTTATAGCAGTGCTTGATGGGCAACAAAGGTTAACAGCTTTGAATATTGGTCTTAATGGTTGGTATGCCTATAAACTTCCTCGATATTGGTGGAATAATGATGATGCCTTTCCAAAACGTGATCTGTATATCAACCTAAAGCGACCAACGTCTGAATCTGTAAATGGTTACGAGTTTCGTTTTTTGCGGGAAATAGATCTACAAAAAAAAGATGATGAAAAGTTTTGGTTCAAAGTTGGGGATGTTCTGAAATTCCCATCGATCCAGGATGTTTTCCGTTATTGCATTCAAAACAGATTAACCGACGACCAAGATCCATATTCTTCTGATACCCTAATGGAATTATGGAATGTCACAACTCAGAAAGCCCTTGTCAATTACTTCTTGGAAGAAGAACAGAACCTGGATAAAGTGCTGAACATCTTCATCCGTGTGAACTCGGGGGGAACTCAGTTGAGTTACTCAGATATGTTGTTGTCGATTGCCACTGCTGCTTGGCAAGAACGTGATGCTCGTCAAGAAATCTATAGCCTAGTCGATCAAATGAACGACATCGGGGATGGATTTAACTTTGACAAAGATTTTGTCTTGAAATCTAGTTTGGTACTGACAGATATTCCAGCCATTGAGTTTCGAGTAACAAATTTCAATCGTGAGAATATGTTGAAAATCGAGGAGAATTGGCATTTAGTTGCTAGAGGGTTAATAACAATTGGCTACTTACTGTCTTCTTGGGGTTACAACTGGCAGACATTGCCTTCAGCATACGCTACAATTCCGCTGACATATTATCTTTTCAAAAAAAACATCCCTTCAAATTTCTCAACAGCAGCTTCCTATGACAAGGATAGAACCAAAATGCGCCATTGGTTGAGGGTTGCATTATTAAAGAGAACCTTTAGTGGTTCGCCAGACAATGTATTACGTTCAATCCGTTCAGCAATGCAAGCAGCTGACTCACTAGATCAGTTCCCAGATTCAGATATTTATCAGGCTTTAGCCCCAACGAATCGATCCATGAGTTTCGACCAAGACGAGCTTGAGGGCATCTTAAGTTATCGCTATGGACAAACCTATACATTTACTGTTCTTGCCATGTTATACCCTTGGTTGAAGTTTGATCAACATTTTCACGTTGATCATATATTTCCTAGAAGTATGTTCAAAAAACGAGAATTGCACAAACGGGGGATACCTGAAGACCAATGGCCTTTGTGGCTTGAACATGTCAATGATATTGGTAACCTACAACTACTCCAAGGCCCAGTAAATCAATCTAAATCTGATCAAGAATTTGAATCCTGGCTAAAAGGAAAATGTTCAACGCCTTCGGGCTTAGTCGCTTACAAAGAACAGCACTTAATCCCTGATGTAGATCTCTCCTTTGAAAGTTTCCCTCAGTTTCTAGAATTGCGAACAAATTTGATGCGCAAATATTTAGCAAGCCTTTTAAGAGTAACTCTTTCACAAAGTAACCTCGAATAGGTTTTCAAATACTACTATGGCGAAAATGTATCCTAGTCATTTACCTGCAAGTGTAATTGAAGAACCTACCCGGGCAGCTGAGCGCAAAATTTTTGAAGCCTTGTCAAACTTGGGTTCAAAATTCACCGTTTTCTATAGTGTCGCGTGGCAGGTGCGCTCACTTCGCAACGGAGCTCAGGACGGCGAAGCGGATTTTTTGGTAGCTCATCCAGATCTCGGTGTAATGATTGTTGAAGTAAAAGGCGGGCGAATTCGATTTGATGCAACTGAAGGCCAATGGTATAGCCGAGATCGTCATGATGTTGATCACATTATCAAGGATCCAATTCAACAAGCAAGAAAAAGTAAAAGCGCTTTGCTAAATAAATTGAAAGAGTTACCGCATTGGACTGATGGTTGGCTAACGGTTGGCTATATGGCCTGCTTCCCAGATGTATATTTCACTACCGAAGCCTTCCGACCAGATCTTCCCAGGGAAATTGTAGTGGATGCAGGTGATATCAGTGATATTGAGAACGTTATTCGAAGTGCATTCAAGTATTACGCTAGTGAAGATGGTCGAACTGGCGCACTTGGCTCAGATCGCCTGCAAACACTAACTAAATTTCTGGCCAACTCATTTGAGCTAAATACACCATTGGGAGTTGAATTAAATTACCAAGACAAGCAACTTATTCAGTTGACTGAACGCCAGATGGAGATTTTAAAGTTTTTACAGAATCAACGGCGAGTGTTAATTGAAGGATGTGCTGGTTCTGGCAAAACAATGCTGGCACTAGAAAAAGCACAACGTTTGGGCGAACAAGGGTTTGAAGTACTGCTTACTTGTTTTAATATTCCACTGGCTGAATATCTAAAAAAACGAGCTCCTGAGGGAGTTACTGTGTACCATTTCCATGGTCTTTGTAGGGAATTCTCACAAGAAGCTGGATTGGGATACCGTTCATCACAGAATCAACAAGAAATGTACAACAACGTGTTGCCTAATATGTTGCTAGAGGCTATTGATGAGTTGGGAGATGATTATCGTTTTGATGCAATTGTTGTAGATGAAGGCCAAGATTTTCAAACTCATTGGCTTGAAACTCTAATCTTTTTATTACGTGATACCGACAATACCTTCGCCGATTATGGTGGTGAAGGGTGTACATTAACAGCATGAATAC
>CAYVQU010000163.1:0-11538 GCA_964453155.1 uncultured Anaerolineales bacterium
TCACAGACCCAACGATGGCGAACTGCCGCTGCTAATTCTGCATAAACTCTTATGTAGAAAAAGGGATCTTTAGCAGTTAGCCTGGGGGCTTGTCCTAAACATGTTGACGGTTCACCGCCTGGAAAATCAAGGATGCAAGGCTGCCAGCATCTGGTCGTGAATGTGTCCATTTGTGGTAAGGATGGATTGGGGATATTTCATAAAATCAGGACCCCCACGCACATCGGTAACTTTGCCACCGGCCTCGGCGACGATCAGACTTCCGGCCGCGATATCCCAGGGGAAAATGGCAATTTCCCAAAATCCATCAAAATGTCCGGCCGCGATATAAGCTAAATCGAGGGCCGCACAGCCTAAGCGGCGAACTCCCCGGGATTTGAGTGTCAGATTGACAAAATGATCCAGGTTGTTATCTGGGTTGGTGCGGATATCATAAGGAAAACCAGTCACCAATAAACTACGGTTCAGATCGGTTTCAGTAGAAACCTGTAAGCGCCGACCATTCAACCAGGCTCCGCCTCCCTTTTCTGCATAGTAAAACTCATCTCTGGTCGGATCGAAGATTGCGCCTAAAACCAACTCACCTTTTTCTGCGTACCCAATCGATACTGCAAAAAGTGGTACGCCATGAGCATAATTAACCGTCCCATCGAGGGGGTCAATAAACCAGGCCTTGTCTTCATCTCCTGAAATTTCACCGCTTTCTTCAGTAACAATGTGATGAGATGGAAATCTCGTCTGAATGGATTGAACCAAAAAGTCCTCAGATCGCTTATCAACATCGGTTACCAGATCAATAACACCCTTATAATCAATTTGCAGGCGATTACCATATCCGGCTTGTAATATTGCTCCGGCACCCCGCGCTAGTTCTTCAATGTCCGTCAAATTTGGTCTCATTTATGCCCTCGCAAAACCTCCCGCAAGAAAACTTACGGGAGGCTTATCACTTGTAACAACGTACTATTTTATTTTTCTTCGAGTTGGTTCAACAACTTGATCAACTCATCCAATTCGGATTGAATTTCATCCCGGTGAGTTTTGGCTTCAGTCAACAAAGCTTCAAATGCGGGTTTCTGTTCATCCGGCAATGTTTTGAGCAACCTTTCAGTCCGAGCAATTTGGGTGTTTTTATGTTTGAGTTTACTTTCTAAACGTTCGCGATAACCCTCATAAAACTCCTGCTCACTCAGAGGGGGCGGAATTGTGGCTGGCCCTTGGGTCAAAACTTCAGCAATCGTCAGCAGAAATTCTTCCGTATCTACCGGTTTCTCCAAAAATTTAACCGCGCCCAAACTCAGCGCGAATGCCTTGTCTTCGGGGGTTACATAGGTCGCTGAGAGAAAAATAAGAGGAATTTGATTGGTCTTTGGGTTGGTACGCAAGCGGTGAACGAGAGCGAAACCGTCCATCTTGGGCATCAGGATATCGGTGATGATTAGAGCGGGTCGTTCTTTTTCAATCTCTTTGAGGGCTTCTTCACCATTGACCGCGGTCACAACCGGGTAGCCCTTAAACCGTAAAGTCACCGCGAGTAAATCTAAAATATTGGGAACATCCTCAACGACGAGAATGGGACCATAGGGTATATTCATGAATAATCTCCAAAGTTGGTGCTCACTATTAATATTTTACCGCGGAAGGGTCTCTAGAAGCACAACAGATATGTAAGGCATGCGTACTATTGGCTCATCTAACGGCCAAAAGTTCGGCATTTAATTGATCAAAGAATTGGTCTAAATACTCATGACGCGCGGCAGCAATTCTTTTGCCGGTCTCCGTGAACATGCGATCTTTGATTTTCTGGAGTTTGAATAAATGCTCATGATAAGGCGTATGGGGCTCTCCAGGTTCTCTCTCTGCGGTTTGAATAAAATGTTCAGAGGGTGGAGTATACAAATCCTGTTCCGCCAAGACAGCATAGGCTACCGCTCGAACCGCGCCAATCGCGCCGATCGCATCCAATTTATCCGCGTCAAACAGAACTTGGGCCTCAATTGTCTGCGGCTGCTCAGAAATATCACGGAAACGATGAGCCCGAATACAATGTTGGACGGCGGCGATTCGATCTGCGGGCCAATTCTCAGCTGTTAGAATTTCTCCGGCAAATATTGCCGATGCGACTTGATGCTCAAGGCGGGCATCGCCAACCCCAGGTCCGGTCGCATCATGCAGGAGAGCCGCCGCGCGGACGATTTCGAGGTCGGCCCCTTCTGCTTGCGCCAATCGTTCAGCGAGGCCGTAAACGCGTAAGATGTGGTTGAAACCGTGGACGGGTTCGTTGGGTTGGTACCAGGAGCGGGCTTGTTCAATGGTGGGCATAAGTTTAAAGGGGGTAGAGGTTGAGGGCGGAGGGTTGAGGGAGGCGCAATTACAGGGATTGCATTCGAATAGGAGGGGGATTCATTTCAATAGCGTGGCAAGGTCAATGTAACCGAGAAATAGCAAGAACAGACCGATTAAAATGATAATCCCGCAGCCGCAAGAGAAGATCTTAGTCGTGATTTTGAGGGCGAATTTAAGCAAGGTCCAAACAACGGCGATGCCCAAGATGATCAACAGAATGGTGAGTAGTTCCATATTCAACCTTGAATAAAACAGTTTTTTAGAGAATGAAAATAACCGCTGAGATCGCCAAGAGTGCTGAAACTTTCAAGATTACTGAAAAAACTCTGCGAACTTTGCGTCTCGGCGGTAAAAATTGTCGTTTTATGTATCACCCCGTGACCAGACGACACGGCCCTTTTTGATCACCGTATGTACCAGATTCGTGCCAAAGCGGTAGCCGAGGTGGCGATAGTCGGGGGCGTCGAGGATGAGGAGGTCGGCCTGATATCCGGGTTCCAAAGAACCAATGTGGTCGGCCCGGTCGATGGCGGCCGCGGCGTTGAGGGTCGCGGCGACGATGGCCTGGGCCGGCGTCAACTTGAGATAACGGCAGGCCAGGGCGATGGCGAACTGCATATTTTCACACCAGGCGGTACCGGGGTTCATATCGGTGGCAATCGCCAGAATCCCATTGGCGTCCAGGATTTCTTTGGCGGGAGTGTAATGGCCTTCGGCGAGACCAAATGGGGTGTTGGGCAGCGAAACTGCGACAGTGTCTGAATTACCCAACGCCTGAATATCTGCAGCTGAGGTGACCACCAGGTGATCGGCAGACGCAGCGCCCAATTCGGCCGCCAGGGCCGCACCCCCCAGATTATCGAACTCATCGGCGTGAATTTTGAGTGGAAATCCCAGATCGCGGGCAGTTTCCAAAATCCTACGGGATTGTTCGAGTGAGAACGCCCCGGTTTCACAGAACACATCAACATAAGGTAAATGTTCGCGCTCAACGGTAGCATGCACAATCCGAACTTTCTCTCGGGAGATGTTTTCATCACTCCAGGCTTTGAGCGCGGGCAGCATTTCAGTACAGACCAGATCAACATAACCAATCACGTCATCTTTGTATTCTGGTGGGATGGCATGCGCCCCTAAAAATGTAGGAACAAGATCAATGGGGCCTTCTTCTTTAAGTTTCAGGATGGCTTGAAGCATTTTCAGCTCAGTATTGGTATCCAAACCATAACCGGTTTTCGCTTCGGCCGTTGTGGTCCCATAGGCCAGCATCCGCTCGAGACGCAACCGGGCCGCGGCCACCAACTGATCCACTGAGGCAGCCCGCGTTTTTTCCACGGTCGAGACAATTCCCCCACCGGCGGCCATAATCTCCAGATAGGTCTTACCCTGTAACCGCATCTCGAATTCCGCGGCCCGATCCCCGGCCCAGATCAAATGGGTGTGCGGGTCCACAAACCCGGGCATCACAACCCGGCCGCGGGCGTCGATCATTTCCTCATCGGCGTAAATCCCGGCCATATATTCGCTAGGACCAATCGCCATGATTTCATCATCATGGATGAGTACGGCCCCATTTTCAATAATTTCGAGATGTCCCAAATCGTGACCGCGCTGCGGGGGGCCGGGGATGGTGAGAAGTTGAGAGATGGAATGAATAAGCATAGGAGTGGAAGAGGGTGGTGGAAAGTGAAAAGTTGAAGGTTATAAGAACGAACCTGGAACCTGATACCCGGTTCCGACCGATTATCTCACGAATTTGGAATCCTGAATCTTAAAGAAAGTACGAAACTCTCATTTGCAATTCTTTAAGATTGATTGTATAATCATTTTCATGTTTTCGGTAGATAGTCTAGCCATTCAGGGCGAACGATAGACCACCCGACCGAACGGATTGAGGTTGATGACCGCAAAGATTTTATGCATTGAAGGCAAACATTCCAGTAGTCCAAATTTTGTCCCCGCGTTGGATAAAAAGGGTTATGTGGTAGTTCAGGTTCCTACCGGAAAGGCCGCGGTAGACCAGCTATCAGAGACAATACCGGATGTAATTATCGTAAATGCCGCTTCATTGCGAACTAGCGGGGTACGGATCATTCAATCCCTCCGTAATGCGGATGCCCGCATCCCCTTAATATTGATCTGCGATAATGGCAAAAGTCCCAAAAAGGATGTCGCGGCCAATGTCGTACTAGAACTGCCCTTCACTATCCGCAAATTGGATAACCGGATCAAACCCCTGCTGCCCCTGTCTAGCGACAAAACTCTGAAAGCTGGACCCATCCAACTGGATAAAGAACGGCTATTAGTCCATTGCCTTGGGAAAGAGACCCGGCTGACGCCCAAAATGGTCCGTTTATTGGAAATGTTGATGGAGAAACCGGGCGAAGTCCTGGAACGTGAGCATCTCTTCCGAGAGGTTTGGGAAACTGACTTCACCGATGACACCCGCACCCTGGATGTTCATGTCTCTTGGCTGCGACAGGCCATTGAGAAAGATCCCCGCAAACCAGAGTTCATTAAAACGCTGCGCGGTCTGGGATATCGGTTGGACGTTTAGAATACGTTACAGGTTTAACGTTAGAAAGTTGAAAGTTGATCCCCGCGGCATTAGTGTGCTCAGTGGGGCGATTTTTTTAAAGACCAATGAACAGAATAGTTTTCGGTGATAATTTAGCCATTTTGCGAGATTTACCCGCTGCGTCAGTAGATTTAATCTATATTGATCCCCCCTTCAATACTGGCAAGCGTCAAACGCGAACCCGGATGAAAACCACCCGCGCTGAGGATGGCGATCGCACTGGGTTTACGGGAAACCGCTACAAGACCCTTAAGTTGGGGACGCAAGAATATTCCGATATTTTTGACGATTATTTAGCCTTTTTAGAACCGCGGTTAATTGAAGCCTATCGGATTCTTTCCCTCACTGGAACGCTTTATTTTCATATCGATTATCGTGAAGTTCACTATTGTAAAATTTTACTTGATCAGATTTTTGGGCGGGACAGTTTTCTCAACGAGATCATCTGGGCCTACGATTTTGGAGGCCGATCAAAGAAAAAGTGGCCCGCCAAGCACGATAATATCCTGGTCTACGTTAAAGACCCTAAAAACTATACTTTCAACGTCGATGATATCGATCGCATCCCCTACATGGCGCCTGGACTCGTCGGCCCAGAGAAAGCGGCCAAAGGAAAACTCCCGACCGATACCTGGTGGCACACCATCGTCGGCACCAACAGCAAAGAAAAAACCGGCTATCCCACCCAAAAACCCATCGGGATTCTCAATCGCATCATCTCAGCTTCAACAAACCCTGGCGACACCATCCTCGATTTCTTCGCGGGCAGCGGCACCACCGGCGCCAGTAGTCTGGAATTAGGGCGAAAATTTATCTTAGTTGACAATAACGAACAATCCTTACAGGTGATGGCCAAACGATTTGAACAAGCCCCCGACATCGAATGGATTAATTTTAATCCCCAGCCTTAGTTAGATAAACCGCAGAGCACGCAGTGCTCGCAGAGAATTACCATTGTTCTTCTCCGCGCCCTTTACGCACCCTGCGGTTAAATAAAAATCGCCGTCACAAATTGTGGCGGCGATTTTTTTCAATCACGCTTTACGCTTTTTTCCCAAACTTCTTCTCCAACAAATCTTTCAAGGTCGGCTGACCGATCTCTTGAAGTTCGTACATCACGCGTTGGGAGGGTTTGTTGATTTTTAGAATCCGGCCCAGATCAATGGGAGTGCCGATAATAACGAGATCGACATCGGCATTGTTGATGGTGGCTTCGAGTTCTTTCATCTGCTCTTCGCCGTAACCCATTGCGGGGAGGACATTCCCGGTGGTGGGGTACTTTTCATAGGTGGCCCGAATCGAGCCGACCGCGTAGGGGCGGGGATCAATGATCTCGCCAGCGCCAAAGCGACGGGCGGCAACCCAACCAGCACCGTAGGCCATCTCACCGTGAGTCAGGGTGGGGCCATCTTCGACAACTAGAACGCGTTTACCTCGAATTTCACTGGGATCATCAACGAACAAGGGGGAAGCCCCTTCGATGAAATCAGCGGTAGGATTGACAGCGTGGAGATTGTCGCGCACGGTGATGACATCATCGGGAGCGGCGGTATCAACTTTGTTGAGCACAAAAAGATCAGCGGTGCGAGCCACAGCCTCACCGGGGTGATACGAAACTTCGTGCCCGGGGCGGTGGGGGTCGGCGACGACGATGTTGTAGTCCGAAACGTAGAATGACATATCGTTGTTGCCACCATCCCACAGAATGATGTCGGCTTCACCTTCGGCCTGACGCAGGATGGCTTCGTAGTCTACCCCGGCGTAGATGATGACATCATTAACAATGTGAGGTTCGTACTCTTCGCGCTCTTCAATGGTGCATTCGTGCAGATCGAGATCGGCGAGTTCGCCATAGCGCTGAACGGCCTGCTTCACCAGATCACCATAAGGCATCGGGTGGCGAATGGCGGCCACTTTATAGCCCAACTCTTGCAGAACCTGGGCCACCCGGCGGGTGGTCTGGCTCTTGCCACAACCGGTACGGACGGCGCACACAGACACGACTGGTTTGGTGGATTTAACCTGGGTATCGTTGATCCCCATCATGCGGAAGTCGGCGCCTGCCGCCAAAACGGTGGAGGCGGTGTGCATCACAACTTCGTGGGGGATGTCGCTGTAAGCAAAAATGACCTGCTCGACAGCTTTATCTTGAATCAGTTGAACCAGATCGTCTTCGGGGAAAATGGGAATCCCTTCGGGATACAGTTCCCCAGCCAATTCAGGCGGATACATCCGGCCTTCGATATTGGGGATTTGGGTAGCGGTGAACGCCACAACCTCGTAGTCCTTATTCTCTCGGAAGAAAACGTTGAAATTGTGGAAATCGCGCCCCGCAGCGCCCATAATGAGAGTCTTGATAGACATTTACTAAACTCCTATTGGTTTAATAGGTCTGGGTGGTCTAATAATGTCGCAAACGAATTGCTGCTACGCCGAATTCGGACTTTCAGACCCTGCGGACAAATTCGGCGGGGCCGTATTATAAAATCAGGTGATGAGGTTGGCAAATACTTCTCTCCTCATCACCTGATGACGTTCATCCTAATTTAGAATCCTAGCCTTTGGGTTCATGGCTCAGCTCCATTTTCATCACATGACGTCGGGAGCTTCAATACCAAGCATTCCGAGCAAATTGGCCAACGAATACCGGGCCGCATCTACCAGGCCCAAACGAAAATCGCGGACCGCTGGTTCAGCCTTCATCACAGGGCAATTGCGATAGAAAGTGTTGAATGCCTTGGCCAAATCAAAAGCATGGTTCGTGATTTGTAAAGTTTTATACTCGTCCGCCGCCCGTTGGACCTCGGCGGGAAGTCGCGAAATCAAATCGATGAGCTGAACTTCAGAGGGCTCAAGGTCATGCTCTGGAACGACATTCGCAAACTGATCATTGGCACGCTTCAAAATACTATTGGCCCGGACATGAGCATATTGAATATAAGGCGCGGCCTGACCATTGAAATCGAGGGCGGCTTCCCAATCAAAAGTGACCGTCTTGGTTGTATCGCGGGCCAACATAGGGTAGCGGATGGCACCTAAACCAACCGCGCGCGCAATGTCTTTTTTCTGATCATCTGTCAAATCAGGATTTTTTTCATCAACCACTTCGTACGCCCGGTGGTGGGCCTCACGCAGCAATTCCTCGAGCAGCACAATATTCCCTTCGCGCGAGGCGATAACCACATTGCCCGGCAGAATGACGATCTCATAGGCGATATGTTCGCAATTTTTGGGCTCTTCGTACCCGGCGATTTCCATCGTCTTCCAAACCTGTTGGAAATGGAGGGCCTGGCGTACATCGACCACGTAAATCGAGCGTTTCAAATCGGGATATTCGTTAAACTTATGCGTCGTCAGCGCTAAATCTTCGGTGGAGTACAGCGCCGTACCGTCCGACCGCAACACCACGAGAACCCGATATTTATCTTTCTTATTCCCCAACAAGTCATCCAATTTAACGATTACGGGGCCGTCAGGGCGCTCATCAATGGCAATCTCGCGTTCAATCAGATCGGCCACAATCTCTTTGCCGGGTTCTTCCATCTGCGAGTTGAAATAGTAAACATCAAAGGGGATGTTTAATGCCGCGTACATCTGGTCAAACCCCTCGAGTGACCATTGGCGGGTTTCTTCCCAAAGAGCTACCACTTCTGGGTCGCGCTGATCCCAGCGGGCATAAATTTCCCGCATTTCAGTCTCAAATTCGGGATTATCGTCCAGGCGACGATTCGCCTCAGCATAGATTTCGCCCATCCACTGGGTGATATCCTTTTCCGGCTTCTCACCGGCATGGTACTTCATATAATTCCACAGCCACTTGATGACATGCAGGCCCATATCCCCCGGATAATTGGCCCGGACCACATCATAACCGGCAAAATCCAAAACCCGGCACATGGCATCGCCCAAAATCGCGCTCCGCAGATGCCCCACGTGAAATGCCTTATGGGTATTGGGCTGCGAGTACTCCACCATCACCTGCTCATCCTTTTTAGCACCGCGGCCAAAATCAGCCCCCTTTTCAAGGACTTCAGCTACCACCCGTCGACTAAATTCTCGGGTTTCAAAATAAAGATTAAGGTAGCCGCGGACAGCTTCCACGCGGCTAAAACCGGGCAGATCACCCAGATGATCAGCTACATTTTCAGCCAACTCCTGCGCCCGCACCGGAACTTTAACTTTTTTACCAGAACGAGCCTCTAACGCCGCGATAGGAAAAAATGGCATCGAAATCCCCCACTCACCGCTAAAGGGGATGGGCTGCCAGTTGATCGTCTCCGGCTGCGGGATGTCGTTGTCTTGGAAATATTTTTGGATGTGTTGACTGATGTTTTCTTGTTCGATTTCAAACATAGGGTCACCATTTGGCAGGGTATTACACCTGGATTTTTAAGGGATTGCCGCGGTTGGGGATTATATCATTCCACAGGAGGGATATTGGTCCCATAAATCGCGGCTTTTGGGCTGTGGCTGGCAATTTTTCTGAGCATCCCATTTGGATTTTCGGCTCAATTCATCCGTGAGACGCATAAATAATTTGCAATGCCCATATTTTGACTCAAATATCGAGATAACACAAAAAGCGGGAGCTGATGGAAGCTCCCGCTGGATGTGCTTGCTGGGGAAAATATCTGGAAACTAAGCCTGCTGTTCTAAAGCAGCCAACTGTTTCATCAGACGACCTTTTCGACGAGAAGCGTTGTTATCGTGCAAGACGCCTTTCTGAGCAGCTTTGTCCAGGGCACTGACAGCTTCCATGGTGGCCGCACGAGCGGCATCCACGTCACCACTTTCAATGGCTGTACGAGCTTTTTTCACGAAACTACGGGCGCGACCGCGGTAAACCCGGTTGCGAACCCGGCGCTTTTCATTTTGTCGAATTCTCTTGATTGCTGATTTTGTGTTAGCCAAGTCAAACCTCCGAAACTTGGGAATTAATCCACTTCAATTTACTCGTTTTCTATAACGGCGGCATATTTTACTAGAGATAAACGTAGATGGCAAGTGTGTGGGGCATCAGTTTCTGATAAAAAACAAGTTCCGGCCCCATATAGGCAGATTTCAGTTTCAACATTTCAATAAATCATCAGATCTGCCGAAATCTACACTGCGGGAAATTCAATGACGACATGAACCACTTATGGTAACATGGCCCTACCCCAGGTCGGCCAAGTGGTCGCGGCCCTGAGCATTGTCGAAGGGTTGGAGGAAAGTCCGCACTCCTTAGAGCACGGTGCCGGATAACATCCGGAGGGAAGTAATTTCCTGGATCGGGCCACAGAAACATACCGCCAAGCCCACGCGCGCGTGGGCCGTAAGGGTGAAATGGTGGTGTAAGAGACCACCGGCGCGGCAGTAATGTCCGCGGCCGGGCAACCCCCACCGGGAGCAAGGTCAAGCAGGGACCAGGAGCGGCTCGTTCCATTTGAGTCCCGGGTAGACTGCACCGAGGCGGGCTGAGAAGTCCGTCCCAGATAGATGGCCACTGGCTAACAGTGTTAGCTTAACAGAATGCGGCTTATCGGCTGGCCTGGGGAGCGCTTTTCTTGGAGCGTTCTGACCATCATTTTTAGCTCCTTAACAGCAAAATTATTATGCCTGAACATTTTCATTCTCGTCTTGAACCATTTCTAATAGAAAATGGGAAACAGTGGACTCGTAAGCTTTCCGAGCCTCCTTTTTATGGACCTGTGCATAGTGCCGCAGCCATGTGGCCGGGTCTTTGTGGCGCATGAGGTCTGCGGCGATATGAGGGGCTAGATTAAGATCGGCCAATACTTTACCAAACGAGGCCCGTATCTTTCTGGCGTGAATGGGACCATCTACCCCAGCATCTGCAGCCAGCTCTTTTAACGCCTCGGTAACCGTTTTGCGCTGCCATGCACTTCCCGATACTTTTAGAAATAGAGGATCATGGTAGTCAAGGTGCTGGATATAAGTTCTGAGATAACTGGCAACTGGTTCAACCAAAGGCAGCGATTCTCCATTTTTATTCGATTTGGTATTGTTCAATTTCATGGTCATATGACCGAAATCAAAATCACCCGCTGTCAATTTGGCAACCTCACTGGGACGCAAGCCATAAAAGCCTAAAAGAATGAAAGATAGTGCCGGTTGAATATCTTGACGATGGTAAGTGAACTGATGTTCTTTAATTATGGAGATTTGGAGGTCTGAAAGCTCTCGAGGATGTATAGGCGAGTCAGGTGCGCCACAAGCATGCAATAATGACTTTAGGTGTTTGGAAAATTTTGCTGGGCGAAGTCTCGAGCCTTCAACTGTCGTGAAGATGAGATCGTTGGATGAGAAATACTTTTGACGCATATCCCAAAAAACCAGGAAAGTGTTGGTTACATCAAAAATCTCATCAATCAAAAATAGGTATAAGGTGCGATTGTCAAAGAGTATATCTCGTAATTGCAGGTCAAGTATTTCTTGAAGTGAAAGAGCAGTGTTTTTCGCAATCTCAATAACGGCCAACGCTCGAAAATATGGAAAACTATAAATTTTTGTCGAGAACACGGAAGGCCTCCTGCATCAGTTTTTTATAATCGGCATCTACTAGAGTCTATTCACAATAAGGGGTGAACATGGTAAACCAGTCCAAACTGAGC
>CAYVQU010000164.1:0-11502 GCA_964453155.1 uncultured Anaerolineales bacterium
ATGCCACGCATCTATTTAATGCCATGCCACCACTGCATCATCGCCAACCCGGATTGATTGGTGCCGCGCTGAATAATCCTCGCAGCACCGTTGGCATCATTCCCGATGGCATTCATCTGCATCCCGCGATCGTCCAGACGATTTGGTCTGCGAAGGAACATTATCTCGTTTCAGTGGTAACCGATGCAATGGCGGCCTTGGGAATGAAACCCGGAAGCTATCGAAATGGTGGAAGAGATGTCGTTGTTACCGCCACAGATGCCCGACTTGAAGATGGAACGTTGGCTGGTAGTATTCTCTCGTTAGATCAGGCCCTCCGGAATTTGATGAATTTCACCGGCTGTTCACTGCAGGAGGCCTTGCCCACCATAACTTCCACCCCGGCGAAATTGTTAGGTATTTCAAATCAGCGGGGCACCCTCAACCCCGGCTCGTTTGCGGACCTGGTGTTATTGACCTCCGATTACAAGGTTGCTGCCACCCTGGTTGAAGGGGATATTGTCTACTTAGCTGAAGGAATTGAATTTTGATCGAGAACACCTATCTGTATCAAGAAATCCACCAACAACCGGGGGTGTTGGCAAAAATCCTGAAATTCGAAGATCAGAATATTCAGGATTTAGCCGCGGCCATTCAAAAACGCCGGATAACCCATATTGTCATCGCGGCCCGCGGCACCAGTGATAATGCCGCTCGGTATGCCAAATACTTATTCGGTGCGCTGAACGGGATCACCGTCGCATTGGCAACCCCGAGTTTGTTCAGCCTATACCAGCAGCCGCCCCAATTCCAAGACGCCTTGGTGCTGGGCATCAGTCAAAGCGGACAAAGTCCGGATATTGTATCGGTTCTACGCGCGGCGCGGGAGCAAGGCGCACTGACTGGAGCCATAACCAATTCCGCCGACTCCCCTTTAGCGCAAACTTCGGAACATGTCATCCATTTGCATGCCGGCCAGGAGCGGTCAATTGCGGCGACCAAAACATATACCAGTGAACTGGCCGCAATTGCCATGTTGAGTGTGGCGCTCCGAGCAGATGCCGGTTTGAAATCGGAACTGGCAAAAATCCCGGACCGGGTATCTAAAACCTTAGCTTTGGATCCAGAAATCCACCAGATCGCGGCGCGGTACCGCTATATGAAGGTCTGTGTAGTGGTAGGCCGTGGGTACAACTATGCGACCGCCTTCGAGCTGGCATTGAAACTCAAAGAATTAACTTATACGGTGGTAGAACCCTACAGCAGTGCCGATTTTTTGCATGGTCCTGTAGCCATGATCGAGCCTGGTTTTCCGGTGATTGTCATCGCACCCGAGGGGGTGTTGACCCCTGAAATGGCCGATTTCATCTCAACGATAAAAAAGCGTTCGGCTGAAGTGATCGCCATCAGTGATGTCCCCGCTATCCTGAACCAGGTTCGAATCCCATTGAAGTTACCCGTTTCGGTTCCCGAATGGCTTTCCCCCCTCATCAGCATTGTGCCGGGGCAAATGCTCGCCATGTATCTGGCCCATGAACGCAACTTTGATGTCGATCAACCGCGGGCACTGCATAAAGTAACCGAAACAAATTGACACAGGAGAATTCATCATGAAAAACAAATTTTGGATTAAAGGTATTGTCCCAGCAGTTTTTACGCCCATGAAGGCCGACGGCAGTCTAAATCTGGATATGGTTGCCCCTATCGTTGAACATTTAATCTCAGATGGGGTCGCCGCGTTATACGTTTGTGGCAGTACCGGCGAAGGTCCATCCTTGACCAGCGAAGAGCGTAAACTGGTTGGGGAGGCTTATGTGCAGGCCGCAGCGGGGCGAATTCCGGTCATCGTGCAAGTTGGGCATAACAGCCTGCTCAAGGCCAAGGAATTGGCTGCCCATGCCAAAGATATTGGGGCCGATGCGATCTCAGCTGTTCCGCCAATGTACTTCAAGCCCGAATCCCTCCCTGATCTCATCGATTGCCTGGCAGTGATCACCTCCGGCGCGCCCGATTTACCGTTTTATTACTATCACATTCCCTGGCTGACGGCGGTCAAAATGGATATTGTGGAGTTATTGGAAGTTAGCAAAACGCGGCTGCCATCCCTGGTGGGGATCAAATACAGTAATTTCACCATTTACGAACTGCAGGCTTGCGCGGCGTTAGATAATGGCCGCTTTAACATGTTATTCGGATCAGACGAAATGCTACTCAGTGGTCTGGTGGGCGGTTCCCAAGGAGCTGTTGGGAGCACCTACAATTTTGCCGCGCCGCTTTACAACCGGATTATTGCGGCCTTCAAGGAGAACGATATCCAAACCGCCCAAGACTTGCAGGCCCTCTCCGTCAACATGATCCGCCCCCTCAATAAACATGGCGCGCCGATTAGCAATGCCCGCTCCCTAAAGGGCATGATGAAGTTGATCGATTTGGATTGCGGTCCAATGCGCTTGCCCCAAAAGAGCCTGAGGCCAGAGTCATTGGCGGCTTTGAAGGCTGATATGGAGGCCATCGGTTTCTTTGATTGGGGCAGGAAATAAGGGACTATCTAAATATGACTTCCCGATAAATTCCGCTTCCCCCCTCGAGGGGGTTCAGGACGCGGCTTCGATAAGCTCTGCTTGGGAGGTAAGAAATATAGCATCCTGAGTAGTGCGGAACCTAGTGAAGCACGTATCGAAGGGTGCGGCCGCTACTCAGAGCCTGCACTGAGCGAAGTCGATATGATGAAACTTTGTAGAAACCAATTTTTGGATAGCCATAAAAAAGGTAACACTAATGGATCACTCAACCCCCGAACAGCAAACTCTTTTTACATCAGACCATATCGATAATCTGATCACCGTCTATCGCGATGGCCTGCTACAAGATACGATTCCATTCTGGATGAACCACTGCGTCGATCAGGAGTATGGTGGGTTCATGTTTTGCCTGGATCGTGATGGCAGTGTGATCGATACGGATAAAGGCATGTGGCATCAGGGCCGGTTCACCTGGACCCTGTCGCATTTATACAATACGGTTGAAAACCGCCCGGATTGGCTCCAATTAGCTCGTCATGGGGTCGATTTTATTCGTAAGTACGGTTTCGATACCGATGGCCGCATGTGGTTTCAAGTCACTCGAGATGGACGCCCCATCCGCAAACGGCGCTATACCGCCACCGAGACCTTTGCCACCATCGCCTTCGCCGAATATGGCCGGGCTGCCCAGGATGATCAGGCTCTGCAAGAAGCCTGGGATTTATACCAATTGCTCATCCGCTATCATGAAAACCCGGGGTTGCTGCCCCCCAAGTTCACCGCCACTCGCCCGTTGAAGTCGATCGGCGGGCCAATGATCATGATCAACACCTCCCAGATCGTCCGGGCCGCGACCGGCGAAGGTCTCTGCGCTGAATGGATCGACCGCAGCATTGCCGAGATCGAGCGCGACTTTATGAAACCGGATCAAACCGTTGTGATGGAAACCGTCGGCCGCAATGGCGAGATTTATGATCACTTCGACGGTCGGACTCTCAATCCGGGTCATGCCATCGAAGCCGCCTGGTTCATCATGCAGGAAGCCAAATTCCGCGATAATGACCCTAGCCTGATCAAACTCGGTACCACCATCTTAGATTGGATGTGGGCCCGCGGCTGGGATCAAGAATATGGCGGCATCTTCTACTTTCGCGATCTCAAAGGACTACCGGTTCAGGAATATTGGCACGATATGAAGTTTTGGTGGCCGCATAACGAAACCACCATCGCGACCCTGATGGCTTATCAACTCACCGGTGACGAGAAATATGCCCATTGGCATCAGATGGTCCATGATTGGGCTTACGCGCATTTCTCCGATCCAGAATACGGTGAATGGGTCGGTTACTTGCACCGAGATGGCCGCGTTTCACATTACATGAAGGGCAATATCTGGAAAGGACCTTTCCACTTGCCACGCATGCAGCTAATTTGTTGGCAAATCCTTGAAGAGATGAAAAACGGGTAAATGCAATGACGCTAACCTCCCGAGAAAGAATCCAAAAACTGCTAAGGCATGAAGAACCCGACCGGATCGGTATGGCCGATTCCTTTTGGGATGATACGCTGGCGCGCTGGCAGACCGAAGGATATCCTCCGGATGCCGAGGCCGCCCAATATTTCGACTTCGATTTTGACTGGATTTACATGGACGCCTCGCTGCGGTTACCTGAAAAGCTGATTGAAGATGCCGACGAATACACCATTCGGGAAGATAAGCACGGCTTTGTGGGGAAACAATGGAAGGGTAAAGCCGGGGCCTTGGGCTACCTGGATCACGCGGTGAAATCACAGGATGATTGGGATAAACTCAAAGAGCGGCTAGCCGTTGATTTTGGGGAGACCAGCCGGATCAATACAGCCAGTTACTTTTCCCCCTTTCTGACGTGGCCCACCTGGGAGCAGATGGCCGCCAAATTTAAGGAGCTGCGTCAAAATCAGCGCTTTGTTATCCTGATGGTCTATGGCCCCCATGAAGCCAATTGGCGCAAACATGGCTTTGAAGAAACCTTGATGAATATGGCCCTGAACCCGGGTTTGATTGCCGACATGAGCCGCGTCCACACCGATCTGGTGATTGGCACCCTTGAAAAAGCCCTGGAATATGGCATCCAGCCCGATGGAATTCTGATGGCCGAGGACCTGGGCGTTAATACCGGGCCAATGGTTTCCCCTAAAATCTACAACCAGATTCTATTTCCCGAACACCGGCGACTGGGCGATTTTCTCCACAAACAGGGAATCACCTATTTCATCCACTCCGATGGCGATATCCGCAAATTTATCCCACGCTTGATCGACGCCGGGGTACAAGTGCTGCAACCCCTAGAGGCCCGCGCCAACTTGGACGTCCGCCTGCTGAAAAAAGAATATGGGCAGGATCTGTCGTTTATGGGTAATATCAGCGTGGAAAATATGGTGGCTTCAAGAGAAAAATTAGAAGCTGAAGTCCGCACCAAGCTGGCCGCGGCTATGCCGGGTGGCGGATATATCTACCACTCCGATCACTCTGTCCCTTCGGAGGTACCTTTCGAAAATTACCTGTATTTATTAGAGTTACTCAAGCAATATGGGGTTTATCGTTAATGGGTACCCCGCGCGCGAATTTTCTCAAACTCATGAATTACGAACAACCCGCGCGCATGTTCAACTGGAACCGGCCGTTTGGATTTTATCAAGGCCGGAACGGTACTCAGTATTGGCACAATACGGTTGACCGCTGGTACCGAGAAGGATTATCTCCTGAGATCAAAACCCATGCGCAACTCAATGATTATTTTGGGGCCGACCGTAGCCTGCGCATCATTCTGAAAACCGATGTCTGGCCGCTGAATGAAAAGCAAGTCACCGCGGATGAGGGGGAATACGAAACGTTTTATGACAGTATTGGGGCCTTGGTCCGGCAATTCAAAGGGGCTGATTTTGAGACCTCGATGCCGGAGCATATTCAATTCCCCATAACATCCCGGCAAGATTGGGCCACCTACCAGAAAAAGCATCTCGATCCCGGTGCGCCGGGCCGGGATCGGTTTGAGCTTCATCTGGATGGAGAAGTGCTGATCGAGAGCGATCCGGAAGCCCAAAATTTTGCGGAAGCGCAAGAAATAATCAGGAACAGCCGGTGGCCGGTTGAAGTGACCGCGGGATCACTGTTTGGTAGAACGCGCGATTTGATCGGGCTGACCAATCTTTCCTATTTACTCTATGATGATGCTGACCTGGTAACCGAAATCATGACGCATTTGGCCGATTTGAGTCTTGCGGTTGTCCAAAATTTCCTGCAACATATTGAGGTCCCGATTGATACTGGCATGTGGTGGGAGGATATGGCTTACAACAAAGGCCCGTTAATCTCGCCCAAACACGTCCAAAAGATGATGGTGCCCAACTACCAGCGCGTCAATGCGCTCTTGCATCAATATGACATCAACCTGGTTGGCGTGGATTCAGATGGCAACCTGGATAAATTAATTCCATTGTGGTTGGACAGCGGCATTAACTTTGTGTATCCCAATGAAGTTGCGGCGGGAAATGATGTTCTCGAAACTCGCAAGAAGTATGGCCCAGAGATGCGTTTGGTGGGCGGCATAGATAAACGTGCGTTGGCCAAAGGCCCTGCGGCCATCCGGCAAGAACTGGATCGGCGTTTGCCCCTTGTGACCCAAGGAGGCTATCTGCCTTCCGTCGATCACAGTGTTCCTCCTGATATTTCGTTTGAAGATTACCAATATTACGTGCAACTTCATCAGCGTGAATGCGCGCGCTATCTCTAGAAAAAGGAAATTCGCTTGACCCAAAATAAAAACCACATGATGCCCATTTCGTCTCCCAACATCATCATCATTATGATCGATGATTTGGGTCGCGGTGACATTGGTTGTTATGGCAACCAAATCATTAAAACCCCGCATTTAGACGAATTAGCGGCCCAAGGTATGCGCCTGACCGATGCCTATTCAGCCGGGCCGATGTGTTCCCCCTCCAGAGCGGCCCTGCTCACTGGGCGGGATCCAAACCGCTCCGGGGTCTATGATTGGATCCCAGAAGAGCATTTTATGCATCTGCCGGCAAGTGAGATAACCCTGGCCCAATTAGTCCAAGCTGCCGGCTACCAGACCTGCCACATCGGAAAATGGCACCTAAGCTGGATTGAGGAAAACCCTGATCAACCGCAGCCCGATGATTACGGTTTTGAATATTGGTTTAGTTCCCAGACCAATCATCCTCACCGGCATCCCACCGATTTCTACAAAAATGGGACCCCCGTGGGAAAGATCGAAGATTACTCCTGCCAAATTGTGACGCGGGAAGCCGTCAACTGGTTGCGGGAAGAGCGTGATCCGAGCAAACCATTTTTCCAATTCGTTTGTTACCATGAACCCCATGAACATATTGAACCCCCGCCTGAATGGGAGGCTAAATATGCCGAACATGGCAAGAAAGCGCCTTATTATGCAACTGTCGCCCATCTGGATAATGCGATTGGTAAATATCTGGCGGCCCTGGATGAATTGGAGCTAACTCAGGATACACTTTTGATCTTCACGGTAGATCACGGACCAGCCCGTTTCAATTGGGGGGTCTTCGAACGTTCTTTTGGCACGCCAGGTCCTTTTCGGGGGTACAAACGGATGTTGTATGAAGGTGGCATCCGAGTTCCGACGTTTATTCGCTGGCCCGGGCATACCCAGCCAGGACAAGTTGTCAATGAACCCGTTTGCGGAACGGATGTTCTGCCAACGATTTGTGATTTGTTAACTATTCCTGCCCCCGCTGACCGAATCATTGACGGTGCCAGTTTCTTGCCGATTTTTGATGGCCAGCCTGTCGAACGTGAGATACCGCTCCATTGGGAGTTCCATCATCCCTGGGCTGGTCCCCAGGCTGTACTGCGAGAGGCTGAATGGGTACTCACCGCGAAGATCAACACCAAATACCCGTATCATGGTGGGTTTAAACGAGAGTTCCAACCGCATTTTAAGTATGCCCAGTTGCGAAAATTTAAGCTATACAACCTGGCGGAAGATATTGGTCAGCAAAATGATGTGGCTTATGCTCATCCAGAGCGGGTTGCAGAAATGGCATCTACTTTGGAGCGCATCTATCAGGAAGTTCATACTGAGGGCCCCTGGTGGTAAATCGCATTCAAATGTCGTCTGGCAAACCCATTTCAATACCCAATCTAAAATTGTCAAAGGATCTTCGCTTGTTGGTGTTGGGTCCCCACCCCGATGATTTTGATGTTGTCGGAGTGACTCTGCGATATTTTATGGAACGAGGCAACCCCATCTTTGTCGGGGTGGCCACTTCTGGGGCCAGTGGGGTTGAAGATTCTTTTTGTTCACCGCCCACCTGGGATCTGAAAACTTTTCTTCGGGAACGAGAACAAATCGCAAGTTGCCAATATTTTGGGCTTCCAGAAAAGAATTTGACCTTCTTGCGCCTGGAAGAAGACGCTGACGGCCATCCCATAAAAAACACCGCGAATCGCACCCAATTACAAACCTATTTCCATCAGATTCAACCTGAAATTGTGTTCCTCCCCTATGGGAATGACACCAATCCCGGTCATCAACGAATTTACGATATGTTTTCCGAAATTACCTCCCAGGTTGAATATCCTTTGGTCGCATTTTTAAATCGTGACCCCAAAACCATCGCGCTGCGACATGATGTCTATATGGGCTATGATGAAACCGTCGCAAAATGGAAAAGTGAATTGTTGAGATTTCATAAGTCACAGCAACAGCGCAACTTGAATCACCGCAGTTATGGATTTGATGAGCGTATTCTTCAGATGGACATGGAAAATGCCTACTTATGTTCATTGGATTTGCCATATGCGGAGTTATTTGAAGTGGAATTCTTTGGAAGTGATAGTCCGGATGATTTTCTTGACCGAACAGCAAGAGACGAGGTTTAAGTGATAAAGGTTGGCATTATTGGGGCAGGCGTCTTTGGGAGGCAGCATGCAGTCGCAATCGCGGCACAGCCTAATGCAGAAGTCGTTGCAGCCTCCAGGACTAATCAAAAGGCTTTAGATGAGTTTACAAAAGAGTTTGGTGGGCAAGGTTACACCGATTACCGTGATTTGCTGGCAAACCCTGAAGTGGATGCTGTTCTGGTTGCTACGCCCCATCATCTGCATACTAACATTGTGATCGCTGCTGCCCAGGCTGGGAAACACATCCTGCTTGAGAAGCCGATGGCGCCTTCTTTGGTAGAGTGTGATCAAATAGTATCTGATACCAGGGAAACGGGTGTCAAGTTCATGGTGGGGCATAATAATCACTTTATCCCGGCTTATATCAGGGCCAAAGAAATCTTAGCTTCTGGCGAGATTGGTGAAATTGTGTTTGGGAGCAGCACCATGTCTAAACGCTGGATCAACCCCAACCGCCGCGAATGGCACCTGGATCGGCGTTATGGCGGGGGGATGTGGTTGACCATTGGGGTTCATGCGGTCGATAGACTGACCTGGTTGATGGATCGTCCTGTCGAAAGCGTGAGCGCCCATCTAGACACCCGTTTCCACGACCAAAATGCCGATGATGTTGGGGTGGCCTTCATGCGCTACGCGAGTGGCACTATTGGGACTGTAATCAGCGCTGGATTTCAAACCGGAGTGATGGATTTTCCACCAAATTGACCGGCACCAAGGGGATGTTGAAGATTGTAGATGACACCCAGGTCTATATCGGTCGAGATGAGCACTGGCAACAAATTAATGAAACGGATAGCAGCGATTGGATGGCGGCATCTTTGGTCAACGAGTGGTGTGCTTTCTTATCTGCCATTGAAAACGACACGGAGTCACCGATTACCGGAGAGTTTGCACGCCATATAATGGCGATCATCTTTGCCGCGGAGGAGTCATCACGGTTAAAACGTGATGTTCAAATTATGCTATGAACGACCAAAAGCAACCCAATTTCCTGATTTTCATTACCGATCAGTTTAATCCTAACTGCCTGGGGTACGCTGGTCACCCCTTGGTCCGTACCCCAAACCTGGACCGCTTGGCTGCTAGCGGGATGACCTTTAACCGCATGTACACGACCCAGCCGCTGTGCATGCCGGCCCGGGCTACGATGTTCACCGGACTGACTCCGCGCGGGCATCGCGTACGCATGAACGGCATTCCCCTCGACCACAGTATTCCCACCTTCACAGAAGCACTCCGTCAGGCTGGTTATGATACCCATTGTGTGGGCAAAATTCACCTGCACACCTCAGCCCCACCAAACGGTGTGCCTCTGGATGAAGTCAATCCTGCCAAATTCCCTGAATGCCGCCCCTTGTGGCTGAATGGCACGATCACCGATTTGCCACTTCCCTTCTATGGCCTGGAGAGCGTCGATTACGCTAATGGGCATGGGCATAACTCCTATGGGCATTATGTGCAGTGGTTGGAGCGAGAACACCCTGAAAGTGCCAAATTATTTCATGAGCAAACCCCGCTAGAGCCACCCAGCGAAGCTTTCAATTTATTCAATCGTAGTTCATACAAATGGGCCTTACCAGCAGAGCATCATCCCATGACTTGGATCGCAGATCGGAGTATTGACTTTCTGGATGCGGCCGGTAAGGCCCAGCAATCAGGACAAGGGAATCCGTTTATGCTAATGACTAGTATCCAGGAGCCCCACTCACCATTCGCGCCGCCTGCGCCCTACTGCTACCGATATGATCCTAAAGATGTACCTTCTACTCTGGGGCAACCCAATGAATACGATGCTTTACCTCCCCATTTTCGACAGATGTACGAAACCCCTATTCGAACTAGCGGTAATCATAGCCAGTCAATGAGCGCGACGACCCCACATTACGCAGAATGTGCCGCGCATTATTTTGCGTTGATAGAGATGCTGGATGATCAGGTCGGGCGAGTGATGTCGGCGTTGCACGCAAATGACTTGGAAGAAAATACTGTCGTGATGTTTCTAGCAGATCACGGCGAAGCATTGGGAGATCATGGCATGTGGGGTAAAGGACCTTATCATTATGATAGTGTGATCCGCTTGCCTTTCCTGGTAAGTTGGCCTGCAAAAATCAAGCCTGACACTGTTCATAATGGCGTTGTCAGCCTTTTAGATTTTGCTCCCACTATCTTGGATATCGCGGATGTTCCCATTCCAGAGGGCGATATTCCCGCTAAACCGGAGGCCTCGGGCGCATCATCTGCCTGGCCCGGCAGAAGTCTCTTTCCTGTATTAGTGGGTGAAGATACAGATCCTAACTCATCTGCATTGGTGGAAATGGACGAAGATTACCTGGGCTTCAAGATGCGCACATTGGTTACACAGCGCTATCGTATGACAGTCTACTCTGGGCAGAATTATGGTGAATTGTTTGATTTGCAGGCCGATCCTCGCGAAGAGTGCAACCTATGGGATGATGCTGCCCACCAATCTATAAGAGAAGAATTAAAAATGCAGCTGCTTAATAAGATCATTGAAACGGATATATCTCTGCCCCGCCAGCTATCGCGGGCATAACCACAATACTGATCTAATGATTTCTATCAATAAACTATTATTTCATTTCAGAGCGTAATCCATATAAGGCGATGATCCATGCTGCTGCGGAAAAACTTCAAATTCCAATTACTTTGATTGCAATGGTTTAGCAGGAGATGGTTTGGCTGGTATTTTCGTTGGGGACCTCCTGAATACATGGGAAAGCGCCGCTGACTTATCATCCCAACAACATAATAAATGGGTTGAAAGACCCTATCACCGTGTACTTTCTTGTGCACCTCCAATGTATGATGAACTCTGGACTGGGGGTAAAGCAATGCATAAACTCGAGCCAGTGGTAACAGTTGGCCGGGAGTTAATTATCTACGCACCGCATTTGAAAGTGGTGAGTCATGTTCATGGTAAGTATTTATTTGAACCTGATGATGATAACCGTGTTACCTGCCCACTAGCCTTCACAAGATATTCTAGGAGGTGTGCAAAAATAAGATCCCATTTTTGAAATGGTCTGGAAGAATCGG
>CAYVQU010000165.1:0-11334 GCA_964453155.1 uncultured Anaerolineales bacterium
TGCTTGGGGTTGGTGTGTGATTTTGTTTCACCCCCGAATCATTGAAAAGATACCCTTGTCTTGGATAACGAGTAGTGCTATGATTTCAGCGTTTTGAAAAATCTTTTGTTCAAGGAAATTCTCAATGAAAACAGCTTTAGTATGTGGGGCCGGTGGTTTTATTGGCGGCCATTTAGTCAAAAAACTTAAACGTGAAGGGTATTGGGTACGGGGTGTAGACCTCAAAGAACATGAATTTGCGCCAACGCAAGCGGATGAATTTTTGGTGTTGGATTTACGCGCAGAAGATGATTGTCAAACAGCATTGAAACTGGATGGAAAAGTTTTCGATGAAGTTTATCAACTCGCGGCTGACATGGGTGGGATGGGATTTATCTCCACGGCCGAATGTGAAATCATGCGGAACAGTGCCCTGATTAACATCCACATGGTCCACAATGCATCTAAATTGGGTGTAAAACGATATTTCTTCTCGTCTTCAGCATGTGTATATCGAAATATGGAGGCTGGTGAAGCACCCTTATCAGAAGATGAGGCCTATCCCGCGCTGCCCCATAACGAATACGGCTGGGAAAAACTCTATGCTGAACGGATGGCGACCGCCTATATGCGCAATCAAGGCATTCAGGTTCGGATTGCGCGGTTCCAAAATTGCTACGGACCCGAAGGGACCTGGGATGGTGGTCGTGAAAAAGCTCCTGCCGCAATTTCTCGTAAAGTCGCTGCGGCTCCAAATGGCGGCACTATCGAAGTTTGGGGTGATGGCACCGCGATTCGAGCCTATACTTACGTCGATGATCTGGTGGATGGGATTTACCTATTGATGCATTCTGATATGCAGGAGCCGGTCACCATTGGTTCTACAGAGTTTGTCACAGTCAATGAGTTGGTAGAAACGGTTGCCAAAGTTGCCGGTAAGGATATCACAATCAAACATATTGACGGTCCGGTAGGGGTTCAGGCTCGGATTTTGGCTAAAGATCGGATTCATAGTTTGGGCTGGCAAGCCAAGTATTCATTTGAAGATGGCATGCGAAAAACCTATCCTTGGGTTTCAGCCCAAGTTGAAGCTGTTAAAGTGAAATAGAGATGTTGAAACCGTTCAAGTTAATCCCCGAATATCGTGATTATATCTGGGGTGGAAAACGATTGCGCCCAGCTGCCGAAATTACGGCCGAAGCCTGGGTGATTTATGCTGAAGATCTAGTGGCAGATGGTCCCTACGCGGGAAAATCGCTGGCCAAAGTCGCGGAAATTGAAGGTATAAACCTGTTAGGAACGCAAGCCATTGCTCAAACCGGAAAACGGTTTCCTCTCCTTATCAAATTGTTAGATTGTGCTCAATGGCTATCGCTGCAAGTTCATCCCAACGATGAGCAGGCTCATCAGTTAGAAGGACCTGGATTTTTTGGTAAAACCGAGGCCTGGTATGTAGTGGCGGCCGAAGAGAACGCCCAGCTTTTGGGAGGATTTTGCCCGGGCGTCACGAATACGGAAATGGAAACCGCGGTGCGAGAAGGCGGCATCATGGATATCGTTCAACGTCATGACGTTGCCACCGGCGATGCAATCTTCATTGCGCCGGGGATGCTCCACGCGTTAGGTCCTGGCATGCTGATCTATGAAGTCCAGCAAACTTCAGACATCACTTATCGCGTTTATGACTGGGACCGACCGCTGACGGCTGGTCGAAAACTGCATATTGAGCAGGCGGTCGCAGTGCTTGATCCTAAAATTCAGGGCGAACTGATATCGACGCCGCAAAATTCGGATGCGGCTCAATGTAAACCTTTGGTAAACAGTGATTATTTTCAGCTAGATCTGATTTCAGGCGTTAGGGGTGATCTTAAGTTGGATACCCGCGGTAGTTCATTTTCAGCGCTGACGAATCTGGATCATGCCCTCACCATAACTGGTACCGATTGGCAATTTGAATTAGGTCAGTATGAATCCTTGGTTGTCCCGGCCAGCTGTGGTGCGTTCCAAATCAAACTTGTGGATCAGAGTCGAGTTTTGCACGCTTGCGTTCCATGAAAAAACCCTAGAATTTAAAATCCCTGGTGCTCTCTGAGCTTTCAGGGATTTTTTGTCTTAATCCCCTTGACGTTCATCCAAAAGATGCTATTCTAACCTTGAATAAAGCGATATTGTCTTACATTGTCTTGCCATTTTTTTGAGTAGTTGACAAAAGGTTGAACACCGTAGAGACGTAAAGTACGTAGAGCTTTCATTCTACTAGCGATAACTCTGCGAACTCCGCGGCTCTGCGGTGAAAAAGTGTTCAAGCTACTGTTGCCAAATCCAATTTTTTTGTAATTCAAAGAAAAATTTCTTGAGGAGATCATAATGCTAAATCCAAATCCAACCACCGGCGATACCTCTTGGTTTGTCCATGATCGGTTTGGGATGTTTATTCATTGGGGGTTGTATGCCCAGCCATCCCGCCATGAGTGGGTGCAGTCCAGAGAACTAATCGCACCGGACGAATATGTCGCCCGTTATTTTACGCGCTTCAATCCCCATATGTACGATCCGCGTGAATGGGCAGTGGCGGCGCGCGCCGCTGGGATGAAGTATGTGGTCTTGACCTCCAAACATCATGAAGGTTTTTGCTTGTGGGATTCAGAATACACGGACTACAAAGTAACCAATACACTCTATGGAAAAGATTTACTCCAACCTTATGTGGATGCATTTCGGGCCGAGGGTCTCAAAGTTGGGTTTTACTATTCTCTGATCGACTGGCATCACCCCGAATTCCCGATCGATATTTTCCACCCGCTACGAGATCATCCCGATGCTGCAAAATTGAATGAATCTCGGAATATCGAAATTTATGCTGATTATCTACATAATCAGGTGGAGGAATTGCTAAATCAGTTCACCCCCGATATTTTGTGGTGTGATTTTTCCTACCCGGGCCGGGATTATAAAGGATTGCCCGGTAAAGGTCGGGACGATTGGCAGAGTGAAAAATTACTCAAAATGATTCGCCGGATCAGCCCAAAAATTATTCTCAACAACCGCCTGGATTTACCCGTCGCGGCCGATATCTATACCCCAGAGCAAGTGCAGCCGACCGAATGGGTCAAAGTCGATGGGGAACCCGTGGTGTGGGAAGCCTGCCAGACGTTTTCGGGGTCTTGGGGCTATCATCGCGATGAAGCCACCTGGAAATCGCCGGGACAGTTGATCCGAATGTTGATCAGTACCGTCGCTCTGGGTGGTAATTTATTGATGAACGTGGGCCCGACCTCCTTAGGTACTCTTGATAAGCGCGCGTATGATGCTTTGGACGTTTACCGAAATTGGATGGCTCTGCATCGCGAATCGATCTATGGCTGCACTCAAAGTGAGTACCCGGCCCCACCCGATTGCCGCTTGACCCAAAATGGAAATAAGGTCTACGTTCATGTTTTTGCCTGGCCGTTTAAGTTCATTCACTTGGAAGGATTAGGTAACAAAGTTGAATACGCGCGGTTCTTGCATGATGGCAGCGAAGTGGATATTCATATGCCGGAATGGGAATTAGGCCAGCTCAATGTTGAAGCCTCCACTCAGATTTTAAGTTTGCCCATCCAAAAACCGGATGTTGTCGTTCCAGTGATTGAATTGACTTTGAAAGCATAGGATATTTCATGGAATCGAACGCTTTTTCCCAGTTAGATCGTCAAATTCTGCGCGATTTGGCCCGACGGGTCGCGGATATTGCCGCCGATCCGGTGATGGTTGAACGCCGGCGGTTATGGACCAATCATAATAGTCTGCGTTCTGAGCGGCCCTTAATACTAATTTTTCCCGAAGGCTCGTGGCTGGAGTTGATCCCCGAGACGTCTCTGACCTGCGAAAGCGACCGGGCCCGGGCTATTGAACTTAACCTTCGTCAGCGAATTTACACCTATGAACATTTTGCTGACGACACCGTTGTTGAAGCCGAATGGTTAGCGGCTGAATGGTGGAATCAGGGCGCTTTCCAAGACACCGGTTGGGGGGTGGATATTGAGCGGCACGCTCAAACCGCTGAACGCGGCTCTTTTGCCTTCAAACCCGTTATTCGGGATTCTAAAGACCTTAAAAAACTGCATTTTCCTGAAGTGATTTATGACGAAGCCGGGCACCTGCAAACTGTCGAACAGGCCCATGATTTGTTCGGGGATATTCTCGAAGTCAAGAAAACGGGAGTCAAACATGTCTCTTTTCATATGATGAAGATGTGTACCGGCTGGCTCGGCCTCGAGAATGTCATGTACGATATGCTTGATCGGCCAGATTTCGTCCATGAAGTGATGACCTTCCTCGAGGAAGGCCATCAAAAATGGTTAGATCAGTTTGAAGAAATGAATCTGTTGAGTTTGAATAATGACAATACCTATCAAAGCACCGGTGGCAATGGGTTTACGGATGAACTCCCCGCGCCGGGTTTTGATCCCAACCGAGTTCGTACCATTGATATGTGGGCCAGCTCCGAATCGCAAGAGTTTCAGGTTGTGTCACCCCAAATGCACACCGAATTTGCTCTGGAATACGAAAAGCGCCTCCTGGCACGGTTTGGACTGAACGGTTATGGCTGCTGTGAAGATTTGAGCCAGAAACTCGATGACGTTTTCACCATCCCCAACCTCCGCCGGATTTCAATCGCACCCTTCGCCAATGTGGATGTCTGTGCCCCAAAAATCAAAGGCGATCACATCTTCTCCTGGAAACCTCACCCGGCTCATTTGGTGGGGGAGTTTGATGAGAAAATGATCCGAAAATATCTCCGCCACACCATTGATTTGGCCCGTGAACATGGCAATATCTTAGAGATCATTCTCAAAGATACCCACACCTGCGAACATCATCCCGAACGCTTTGACCGCTGGACCCAAATTTGCCGGGAAGAAATTGAAGAATGGTGAATGGGGAATTCGGAATGTTGAATGACGAATAAAATCAACACTACTCAGGATTGAGTTTGGTTATGGATATTTTGATCCGCTCATTTGCGTTTATATTGGGTTTGGCCCTGGTGGTGGGGACCATCTATTCAGCGATTTCGACTTTTGTGCTGCCCCGCAGTGCGCGTAGTTGGTTGACGCGGATTGAGTTTTCCTTTTTACGGAAAATATTCGCAGTGATCCTGAAATTTGCCCGTACATTTGAGCAGAAAGATCGGATTTTTGCTTACTTTGCCCCCATCGGTTTGCTGTTATTGGTGCCAACCTGGTATGTGTTGATCGCCCTGGGGTATGGTGGGATGTATTGGGCCATGGGTGTCGGAAATTGGGCGACAAGTTTTCGATTAAGTGGCTCATCCTTGTTGACTTTGGGGTTTGCCACCGCCGATAGTTTCTTGATCGATCTGTTCATTTTTTCCGAGGCCACGTTGGGCCTCATCATGGTTGCCCTCTTGATTGCCTATTTACCCACCATGTACGCGGCATTTTCGACTCGAGAGGAGGCGGTCAATCTTCTGGAAGTCCGGGCGGGCAGCCCCCCTTCTTCGGTTGAAATGTTACTGCGCTTTAACCGGATTAGTGGTCTGGACAATTTAAGCGAATACTGGCCAACTTGGGAGAACTGGTTCACAGCCCTTGAAGAAAGTCATTCGACTTTGCCCGCCCTGGTATTTTTCCGCTCCCCGCGCCCCGAAAACTCCTGGATTACGGCTGCCGGGACGGTGTTAGACGCTGCCGCTTTGACCCTCTCAGCCATCGATCGACCCTTTGACCCGGCGGCGGCCCTCAATCTCCGGGCCGGATACCTGGCTCTCCATCGCATCGCGGCCTATTTTGAAATTCCCCACCCCCATGAACCGCAATTTCCCGAATGCCCCATTAGTATTTCACAAGATGAGTTTGAAGCGGTGCTGGATCAATTGGCCGCCGCGAATATCCCCCTAATTTCCGACCGGCAGCAAGCCTGGCTGGATTTTGCCGGTTGGCGGGTCAATTATGACCATACCCTGGTCGCCTTGTGCGATTTGGTGATGGCACCCCCCGCGTTCTGGTCTAGCGATCGACTTACCAAGGAAGGGTTATGAAGCAAAAAATATTATTAGACACCGATATCGGTTCGGATATCGACGATGCGGTTTGTCTGGCATATTTGCTGGCCAACCCCGACTGCGAGTTAATGGGAATCACAACCGTTACGGGGGAGGGCGAATTGCGAGCCCAGATGGCTTCGGCCTTGTGCCAGATCGCGAACCAAGATGCACCGATTTATATTGGGACCGAAACCCCGCTCCTGGTGGATCAGCGTCAGCCGCAGGCCCCACAAGCCGCGGCGCTCTCCAATTGGGCCCACCAATCCGGATTTCAGAGGGGGTCCGCGGTCGAGTTTATGCGCCGCACCATCCGAGAAAATCCCGGTGAAATTACTCTCCTTCCAATTGGCCCCTTGACCAATATCGCCCTGCTCTTCAAAACCGATCCCGAAATCCCCTCTTTGCTAAAATCTCTGGTCCTGATGTGCGGCGCGTTCGAAAATGGCCGCCTGGAATGGAACGCCATGCTCGATCCCCATGCCAGCGAGATCGTTTATCGCGCGGCGCCGCCCGTTCACCGCTCGATTGGGACCGATGTCACCATGCAGGTCACCCTACCGGCTCCCGAAGTCCGCCAGCAGTTCACGACGCCATTGCTAGCCCCCGTCCTGGAGTTTGCCGAAGTCTGGTTCGAGCACACCGAAATGCTGACATTTCATGACCCCCTCGCCGCGGCTACAATTTTCGATACCGAAATCTGTTCATTCACGCGGGGACAAGTCCAAATCGAATTGGCTGACCAGGAAAACTTGGGGCGGACCAACTGGGAACGGAATCCCTCTGGCGTCCACGAAGTCGCGCTTTCCGTCGATCCCGAAAAATTCTTCAGCCACTTTTTCACCCAATTCCCCATTAACCGCTAATCATTCACTATTCACAATTTTCATGCGCTCTTCTGAGCGCATTTTCGTTTTAACTTGACAGTTCTCCACATCGATTATAAACTTGGTAAGAAAATGAAAGAAATTCGAAAGTAATTGAAAGTTTCGCGTGACAGAAGATCGCCATCAACAAATACTTGAAATACTAGCAGAAACCGGTCAAGCCTCCGTCGCGGCGTTGAGTGATTATTTTGCGGTCTCCTCTGTGACGATCCGAGCGGACTTGAATCAACTGGCTGAGATGGGCAAAGTCATCCGTACCCATGGTGGCGCCCGTTTGGCTGGGGAACGGATGCGCCAGGAGCAAACCTATGCCACCCGGCAAAGGATTAATGCGGATCAAAAACGGTGTATTGGTACAGCCGCGGCCCAATTGGTTCAATCGAGTGACGCCATTTTGCTCGATTCAAGCACCACCGCCGTCGCCGTCGGGATAGCCCTCAAACAGCGGACCGACCTTGAAGACATCACCGTTGTCACCACTGGCATTTGGACTGCCTTGGAACTGCTTGGCGCGCCTCATTTCCAGGTAATCTTAGCTGGGGGGCAGGTCAGAGATACCACTGGATCGATCACGGGGTTATTTACGGAAGAAATTCTTAGTCGATTTAATTTTTCGAAAGTATTTTTGGGAGCTTGGGGAATTTCACTGGCCGCTGGATTGACCGATACGCATTTGGCTGAAGTCGAACTCAAGCGCAAAATGATCGCGCGCAGCAAAAAAGTTTTTATTGTCGCTGATGGCACGAAATTCGGACAAATTGGCTTGACTGCGTTTGCATCCTTGGATCAAATCGATGGCATTATTACCGATTCGAAGGCGCCGGCCGAAATGATTAGCACCCTCGAAGCCCATAATATTGAGGTGACCATTACCTGCAATGATGTGGAGGCAAAATGAATGATCGTACCGTGACAAAAACTTATAAGCTGGCGAAAGAGCGCTATGCCCAATTTGGCGTCGATACCGAAGCTGCGTTAGCCAAATTGGCAACCATTCCCATCAGCCTGCATTGCTGGCAAGGTGATGACGTCGGCGGTTTTGAAGACCCCGATCGCGGTCTGGGTGGCGGCATTATGGCCACGGGAAATTATCCCGGTAAAGCCCGAACGCCGGATGAATTGCGCGCCGACCTCGATAAGGTCTACAGCCTGCTCCCCGGAGATCATCGATTGGCCTTGCACGCCATCTACCTCGACACCGACACCAAAATTCAGCGCGATCGGATTGAACCCAAACATTTTTCCGCCTGGGTTGATTGGGCCAAAGAGAAAAATCACGGCCTCGATTTCAACCAAAGCTTCTTCTCTCATGAGCTGGCTGATGATGGGTTTACCCTCTCCCATTCCGATGCCGCTGTCCGAGAATTTTGGATTGAACACGCCATTGCCTGCCGCAAAGTTGGGGCCTATTTTGGACGCGAACTCGGGAGCCCCGCAGTTACCAACGTTTGGATACCCGATGGGATGAAAGATACTCCAGTGGACCGCAAAGCACCCCGTGAGCGCCTCATTGCCGCACTCGATCAAGTTTTTGCCGAGGAAATCGATCCGACCCACAACCTGGACGCGGTCGAGTGCAAACTCTTCGGCATCGGTTCGGAAAGCTATGTTGTTGGTTCGCATGAGTTTTATTTGGGGTACGCTGTTTCCCGCCAGAAATTACTAACCCTCGATTCAGGCCATTTCCACCCAACCGAAACCATCGCTGACAAAATATCGGCCGTGATGCCCTTTGTGCCTGGCTTGATGCTGCATGTCAGCCGCGGCATCCGCTGGGACAGCGATCATGTCGTTACCCTGACGGACGACCTCCAGGCCATCATGCAAGAACTCGTCCGCGGCAATTATCTTGATCGCACCCATATCGGACTGGATTTCTTTGATGCCAGTATCAACCGCGTCGCGGCCTGGACGATCGGCACTCGCAATGCCCTGCGGGCCCTCCTGATGGCCCTTCTGGAGCCCAATGCCCAACTTAGAGAATTTGAATCCACCGGAGATTATACTGCTCGTCTGGCTTTGCTAGAAGAAATTAAGGGGCTCCCCTTTGGCGCCGTCTGGGACTATTACTGCCAGACTCAAAATGTTCCAGTGGGCTTTGCTTTCATGGATGCGATCAGGCAATACGAGCAGGAGGTAACTTCGAAACGATGAGACAAAATTTGGACGCAGATCACGCAGATTGACGCTGATTTTTGATAATATCTGCGTTTATCTGTGAAAATCTGCGTCCCATCTAGTAGAAAATGGCAACGGTTAAACTTTTTGGGACGCTGCGAAAATATGTTAATGGCACTCACCAGCAAATTCCAGGTGAAAATGTTCGGCAAGTAATTGCCAATCTCTGTGAGATGCACCCACCCTTGAATGAAATCCTGCTCGAAAACGGCATCATCCGTCCCCACTATAAAATCACCCGCAACGGACACGATATATCTTTGTCCGTAGGAACTGAAACTCCTATTGAACAGGAAGATCAGATCGCGATTTTCTCGCCAATTGCTGGTGGGTAATGCGGTAACGGGTAAGTGGTTATTTTGGAGTGGGGAAGCCTCTTTCCCACTCACCTATTCACCCAATGACCAAATAACTGGAGATAAACATGGAAGGTTGGAATTACAAAATCCTCGACATCAATTTAACAACCGAAACAATCTCTGAAACTCCACTGAACCCAGAAATGGCCCGGCTCTTTCTTGGGGGCCGCGGCTTGGGTGCCCGTTTATTATGGGACCTCGTCCGCCCAGAAGTGGAACCCCTCTCGCCTGAGAATGTATTGATCTTCGCCACCGGCCCGTTAACGGCCTCCGGGTTTCAGACCAGCAACCGGTTCTCGGTTAGCACCAAAAGTCCACTAACGGGGACGGTTCTGGATGCCAACTCCGGTGGTTGGTGGGGGATGCAGTTTAAGCGTGCCGGGTACGATGTGCTAATTGTGCGGGGTAAGGCTGAAAACCCCGTCATGATTGAGATAACGCCAACTGGAGTTGAGATCAAAGCCGCGGTTGATTTATGGGGCAAAGGCGTTTTCGAGACCACCGAAATTTTGGGTCAGAATAATAATCGCCGGAATGTGCTGTGTATTGGCCCCGCCGGTGAGAATCTATCTTTGATGGCCGCTATCATGAATGACCGCGAACGGGCATTGGCCCGCGGGGGACCCGGCGCCGTGATGGGCAGTAAAAACCTGAAAGCCATTGTGGTTGCAGGAAAAAATCGTAATAAACCGGCTGATCCTGAAAAATATAAATTCATGCTCTACGAGACCGGTAAACTGCTCAAAGCCAGCCCGTTGACCTCCCAGGCCCTGCCCGAATTTGGGACTTCGGTGGTGATGAACGTTGTCAACGAGATTGGGGCGCTCCCAACCCGCAATTTCCAGCAATCCCAATTTGAACACGCCGAAAAGATCAGCGGTGAAAACCTGGCTGAGACCATTTTGGTTAAAAACCAGGCCTGCTGGGCCTGCCCGATTTCCTGCACCCGGATTTCGAAAACTGCGGCGGGAGAGGGTGAGGGCCCCGAATATGAGACCGCCTGGTCATTTGGTGCCATGTGTGGGGTAGATGAACTGGAGGCTATATTCGAGGCCAATATGGTCTGCAATGACATGGGGCTGGATACCATCTCAGTTGGCAGTACGATTGGCTGCGCGATGGAACTGGCCGAACGGGGCCTGCTGGATTCCGATCTCCGTTTTGGACGGGCCGATTTGCTGGCAGACACCGTTCGTGAAATTGGTCGACGACAGGGAATCGGAGCAGAGTTGGCCGACGGCAGTTTCCGTCTGGCCGAAAAATACGGTGTTCCTGAGCTCTCCATGAGCTCAAAGAAGATGGAAATGCCCGCCTACGACCCGCGCGGGATGCAGGGTCAGGGACTGCTGTTTGCGACCTCCAACCGGGGTGGCTGTCATATGCGTGGCAATATGTTAGGCCCGGAAGTATTGGCCCTGCCGCGTTTGATCGATCGGTTCGCTAATCAGGGGAAAGCTGGGATTGTCGCCAACCATCAAAACACGGCCGCAGTGGTGGATAGTCTGGTGCTCTGTAAATTTGTAAATATGGCTGTTTCGGTTGAGTTCTTTGCCCGACAATTGACCGCGGTTTCAGGGATCGAGTTTTCTGCCGACGACCTGATGAAAGTTGGCGAGCGCACCTGGAATATGGAACGACTCTATAACTTGCGAGAAGGTTTTTCAGCCGCGGATGACACCCTCCCTAAACGCATGTTAGAGGAACCCGTCCCAGATGGCCCCAGCGCCGGTCACACCGTCCGCCTGGAGGGGATGCTGGTCGAATTCTATCAATTCCGCGGCTGGGATGAGATGGGTGTGCCAAAAGATGCTAAGTTAGCAGAATTGAGTTTAGATTTCACTACCCTACATGTAGGATGAGTTTATCAGGTTGAAAGCGAAAAAAG
>CAYVQU010000166.1:0-11282 GCA_964453155.1 uncultured Anaerolineales bacterium
TACGCCCTTGCGGAGTTCATTTACATCAATCATTGCTCTATTCCTTGAGAAAAAGTAAAGTTGCGGCGTGATTATAGCCCAGGGGGAGATGCGTGGCAAGGGGGTCCTACTTGTGGTAAACTTGGCTAACTTTTATGGTTGTTTTCGGACTTATTTCGGAGGGCTGCATGACAAATACGGGTAAAACCATCCTCTATATTGAAGATGAAGTAGAAATGATTGACTTGGTGAAACTCATCTTAGGGCGGAAGGGTTTCCAGGTCATTGGCGCTTCGGGTGGGCGCGAAGGCTTAGAGTTAGTGCGGACTGAATTACCCGATCTGGTCCTTTTAGATCTCATGATGCCAGATATTGAAGGTTGGGATGTCTACCAACAAATTCGCGCGGAAGAAGCTACCGAAAATATTCCCGTTATTGTTGTGACCGCCAAAGCTCAAAACATCGACAAAGTTTTAGGTTTACATATTGCCAAGGTAGATGACTATATTTCTAAACCTTTTAGCCCGCAAGAGTTGGTGAGTAGCATCGAAAAGGTCTTGGCAGAAAAAGCGTAAATAAATTTTTAGATTGCCTGATTTTACATATCGGTTCCAAAATTTAAAGTGATCCGAATTTAAGGACGATCGAGTGCCTGCGAAGTTTCAGGTCAGTGATCGTCCTGATTTTTGAAGAAAACGTTTTATGCAGCTTGTATTGGTTAAGAATTTAACTCAACCCCTCCTTAGTCCCTTGAAGGCCGGTTGGTGCCAACCCTTTCGCTGCCAGTTACAGGGGTTGATGTTTCGCAAAAATCTGGCCGCTGATCACGGCCTGTTGTTGGTCCAAAAGCGGGAATCACGCCTTGACGCGGCTATCCACATGTTGTTTATGCGCATAGACATTGGTGTGGTTTGGGTCAATTCAGATCTGGAAGTGGTCGATCTTCGAATTGCCCGCCGGTGGCGACCGTTTTACATCCCAAAGGCCCCGGCAAAATATATTCTAGAAATCGCGGTTGATCGTTTTAACGAATTCAATTTAGGAGATAAACTGGATTTTGAACCTGAAAACTTGGCTTAAATTATTCTTCCTTATCGCGCTGATTATCCCGCTGAATCTCGCGCGCGCCCAAGAATCTCAACCCAACGGACCGGTTTATGTTGTTCAACCCGGCGACACTTTATGGGGTATTTCGCGCACCTTCCGGGTAACCTTAGACGATCTAACCCAGGTTAATGGTATTACCGATCCCGGTCAATTGGCCGTGGGCGCCCAATTGGTCATTCCTGGCTTGGAGGGGTTACAGGGTACTCTGGAAACCGGGGTCGTTCCTTTTGGAGAAAATTTTAATAGTCTGAGTCGTCGTTTCCAAATTCCTGCGGATAAGCTTGCTCGTTTAAATCGATATTCGCATCCTCAGGAAGTTTATGCTGGGTCAACACTAATCATTCCAGTTGCAGAAGATGGCGATTTAATTCCGGTCGGGGGACGAGCCATGCTTCGCAAGGGGACTTCTTTGTTGGAGTTAGCGATCAGCCAAAATATCAATCCCTGGTCATTATTGGTCGAGAATGACCTTTCTAATTCGAGCGCAATATTACCCGGTGATGTCTTGCATATTGCGGGGCTTGAAGATAGCGGACCTGGCGCGTTACCGGCGAGCGTTTCTCTGCTGGTGGATCCATTCCCAATCGTCCAAGGGGAAACAGTTATTATCAAACTAAATTCCTCGGTGAAAGAAACCCTGCAGAGCTTTTTTGTCGACTCAGAAATACAATTTTTCGAGATAGGAAATGAACTGGTTACCCTGCAGGGTGTCCACGCGATGTTAGAACCTGGCTATTATCCCTTTTCGGTCAGTGGAACTTTAGAAGACGGCACCCCGTTTTCTTTTTCTCAGAAAATTTATCTCAGAGACGGGGGCTATCCTTATGATCCGCCCTTAGCCGTAACCTCAGAAACAGTAGATGTGGAAAACACCAAACCCGAAGACCTGGAATGGTTCGCCATTGTTGATCCTGTCACACCGAAAAAATATTGGGATGGTCCTTTTCAAGCCCCCGTTCCCGATTACCTCAAAGAATGTTACCCCTCCGAGTTTGGTCATCGCCGTTCATATAATGGCTCAGCATATTTGTTTTATCACACTGGCTTAGATTTTTGCGGCAATAACGGGGTCGAGATTTATGCTCCGGCGCCTGGAAAAGTTGTATTTACCGGACCCTTAACTGTGCGGGGCAATGCAACAGTGATTGATCATGGCTGGGGTGTATATTCCGCCTATGCTCATCAATCCGAAATATTGATTACCGCAGGCGAAGAAGTTGAAACCGGACAGGTGATCGGTTTGGTTGGTTCTACGGGTAGAGTAACTGGGCCTCATTTACATTGGGAGGTCATTGTCGCCGGAACGCAAGTGAATCCCATGGATTGGCTTCAGCGGACCTATCCCTAAGGGCTATTTTTCCTAGATAAGTCAGGCGCCGCCATCCAACCCCAGTTGAACGTACATTATTCGCCCGGGTCACCACTGTCGTCTGCCTCAAATTCGCCGCGCTCGTAACTCGCGAGCGTTTCTCGGGCTTCGCTTTGATACGATTCGGGGACGAGAATATCCACTTCACCCAACGAGCCGACTGTCAGGCCAATCGCCCGACCAGCCCCCTCTTTCGATAAGACCACTGGGATATCTTGGGCTTCGAGCAGTCCCCTCAGCACTTCGGCTTGAATATCATCGTGAATTTTGGCTACGGATACCCATTTAGAATTTGTCATCAGTCGCTCCAGATTGAATTTATTATTTTTGATTATGAAGATTATATGGATAATCCATGAAACAGTCCTTGAAACATGATCAGGGTAGAGTATAATATTGCGTGGGCAAAAGCGCAATCGGCGTTATTTGTCTGTTCCAAATTTAACCACAGCTGTCCGTTTCTAAATTTATAAAAAAATTTGCAATTTGGTACAGCACTTAGTTGAGGCTTGTATGGTGTTAGCTACGTTTTCGTTACGTGAAAATTATTGGGAAGACTTTGAACTTCTCGATGATGATATTGAATTTATTTATAACCACTTATTAGAAGTTGAGACTCCATTAACCCCGGAAGAATTGATTTCTGTTTTGGTGGCTGAACGCATTCAGCGGGAAGTTCAGGCTGTTGAACAGCAAAAATTGGACGGTGGGGAAGTTTATCTGCCGAAAGATCAATATGAAGTCGATCAAAAACTGGTATTTCCAGCTTTAGGTTGGGAAGCTGGGATTGTCATCGATACTCGCCCTGGCTGGAATCCCGATAGCGGTGAATTTCAGGTGATCAAAGTAAAACTGGATGACGGCGAAGAACGAGAGTTTGCCGCCGGATTCGAGACCCACAAATTAAATGATCCCCCTGAAGATGCGAATGATGAGATGCCAACGCCCGTGATGGTGTTAAAAGCCCACGGCGATTTTCTCATCGAGAAGATGGAAGCCGGTTTCTTTGCTAACGCCGATTTTGTCCGTATCGCTGGGAAGTGGTTCCCGCGCGCCCTGCTGATTGACGTGAACGCTGGACATCTGAATCTGGCGGAGGCCGTTTTAGATATGGCTGGTGGGGGACCGCTGCCCACCTCGGAACTCATTACCCAAATTGGTCTGACCAGCGATGAAAATCCCAAGTTAATCGAATTTTCGATGGATTTGGCTTTACAAGAAGACGAACGGTTTGATGAGATTGGCCCAGCCGGTGAAGTATTATGGTATTTACACCGGTTAGAACCCGAAGGTGTGCGGGAAACGCCCCTTTACTTACAGTATCGGACCCCTGCCGATTACGATCCTTCGATGATAACTCCCGAAATGCTCACTTTAGTCCAAAAACTGGATGATGAGCTTTCGGAGATTGACGATGAGCCGGTGGCTGGTGATTCGGTCCTGGTTGGCTTACTATTCCCCCACCTCCGGGCTGGCACCTTACCCCTCACCGCCCGAGTGCGCCCTTTCTTCCCGACCGCCTATGAATCTCCCCGAATTCGTTTCATTTTGATTGATGGTGATACGGGCGAAAAATTCCCAGGTTGGGTTGAACGCGAAAAAGGTTATGTTTATGGCCTGGAGGCTTGGTACCTGGAACGAAAATTGATGCCAGGCAGTATTGTTCGTGTGAGTCGCACCAAAAATCCGGGTGAAGTCATCATCCAGGCTGATACCCAACGCTCTCAACGTGATTGGGTCCGGACAGTATTGGTTGGGTCGGATGGCGGGATGGTTTTCGCCATGCTAAAGCAGGTGGTAACCGCGGCCTATGACGAACGGATGGCCATCATGGTTCCCGATTATGATGCTTTAGATCTGGTTTGGGAGCAACGTCGAGAAAATCAACCGCCGTTTGAAAGGACGCTGGTCGATATCGTTCGGGAGTTGACCAAACTCAATCCCCAAAGTCACGTTCACGCCAGCGAATTGTACGCGGCCGTCAACCTGGTTCGGCGCTGCCCACCCGAACCGATTTTAGCCTTATTAGCCTCCCGCCCTTGGTTTGTGCATGTGGGTGATTTGCATTTCCGATTTGATGACTCAGCCGGAGATTAAGGGCCTGATGGTTCGCGCTTGAAAATAAAACTGGCTTGATTTACCCTCAGACTCAAGTAGATTTCGGTAGAATCTATTATTCGAAATCTACTTGGTAAAAAAATTAGTGAGCAGGATATCAGAGAGGAGTTCTGCGGTGACAGAAGTAAAACGCTACAGTCTGGTCAAACCTACACTGAATACACCTTTCCATATTGACTTTGATTGGTGGCGTCAAAGCGATCAGGAGTGGCGCGTCCATTTGCGCAGTTGTTTGCCTCCTGAGTACCAACAAGCTTTTGCCGATGCCGATACCGAAGAAGTTGATTGGGTTGATCCGGAAACAGCCGAAGTTCAACGTGTGGATGGCTTACAACACGCCCTTATCAACTATGCCACCAACAATGAAGACTTTATTACGGAAAGAACCACATTGGTAGAATCAATTTTCAGGATTCTCTTAGCGAATGGCAATCTTCCCCTGACGCCCACCGAATTAGGGGAGCGGCTCAGTCGCCCACCTATGACCATTTTGCGAACCATCTCAGGGATTCGGGTTTACAAAGGGATCCGCGCTTGCCCCGAATGCGTTCAATAGTTTTATAGCCCCCGTAGCTCAATGGATAGAGCACCGGACTTCTAATCCGACGGTTGTGCGTTCGAGTCGCACCGGGGGCGCACCGTGAAACACTCCTGTAATTGGAGTGTTTTTTTATTTAAAATGGGACAATCATCATAAACATATTTAACCGCAGCGTCGCGGAGAACGCTGCGGTTTTGTGTGGCGAAAGTTCCCCGGAAACTTCCGGTCCGTAATTTGGCCGGGGCATTTAATTTCAAAGTTTCCGGGGAACTGGGTCTTCCACAGCATTTCGCAATAGTGGGGGAACCTGTCTTGAGTTGGTCGACGGGTTAGGGAGTGAAATTCGAAAGTCCTATTAACATCAAAGGGCTGCCCACACTGGACAGCCCTTTGTTTACGACTAATCTTTGCAGTATCAATTTCGGAGAAATCACTCTCCCCCTATGATCAAGGGGATGTAGACCTGGAAATGGAACGGCTTAATCCACTCGATTTCCTGGCCTTCAACATCATACGCGCCATAGACATCTATGAAGATTTGCTTCTCCAACTCTTCCACACTGTGATCACCCACTGGATCGACTCTCAGTTCTGCCAAAACAGTTTCCGGCCCAGCTCCCTGGAGATGTACGCCATTCAATTTCACAGTGCCAGTTGCACCGGTGATGGAACACTCTCCAGCCGCTAACTTGCTGCCGGGATCGGTGACACAATTTGAAAAAGTCAGGTTGGCCGGATCATAATTGAGTTCGAGCGAGGCTGCCCCCAGGTGGGCGTCAGCATCATCGGCAATGACTTGGATAATCCGGTAGGTTTCTTGTCCGACTGGCGGTATTACTTCGACGCGGAATTCCAGCGCGGCCCCGATCGTCAAGGTGAGTGGATCGCCCGGATCATTTTCAGGCGTACAGGGTTGTCCGTTCTCGCATCTCAAGACGAGTAAAGCATCATCGTTGGTGCAATACCCTTCGGGGATGATGTCACACAATGGCAGGTAAGGATTACCCTTTTGGGGTGGGTAGTTCTCATCGCCGGGGACATATCCGGCCACGTAACGCATGATTAACAAGGCATCTGACACATCCCGTAATCCATTACCATTGACGTCACCCAACAGTTGACCTTCGGGGTTGAGGACCATCAAGTCCAGGATATAAGTATCCCCCATCGCCTGGGCCGGAATCGTAAAATCCCACACAATCTGGTTCTCATTCCGGTAGTGAGCCCCAGACCCGTCAATTGCAAATTCAATCGTGTCGGTGGGTACCGCCGCATTGATCCGACGTTCGGCTGTATCAGGATCATCGAAGAGGTCCAATGGAACGGATAGGGAGTAATTGTAGTCCGTTCCGGCTACCGCTTCAACCTCAGTGCTGACCGATCCCCCGGTCGGTAGTTGGGCCTCAACTGTGCCGCTATCGATGACCACGCCATCGACCCTGGCAGTGCCATAAAAGATCACATCAGGAACGGAGAGGGGCGCGTTCACGGGTGGGTTTGTATCGCCCTGGATGGACGTCAGGCCACCCAATACCAACCCAAGCATAACGATGGTTTTAAAACTGGGGATTAGTTTTAGCATAGGTATCTCTCCTACAGGTAAATGGTATTACCTTCACAATGTTTTCTTCTGTTTCACAGCAACTTTTGTAAAAATGAAAACCCATATTACTGATTTCTTGTGCAGATTTCGGAAATTACATGGATATGTAATTCATGTTCAAACCGAAATCTGCCCAGGTGTGGCGGTTGGTGTTGTCAGTTTTATTCAAAACATCAACCGCCACACACCTAATTACCAGCATAAGCATACGTCTGGAAGTAGATGTAGATATCGTCGATATTATCGATGAAACGGGTGATGCCTTCTTCCGAATTAGACAGCAGGGTGGAACCCGGGATGACCAACACCCAGCGGGTATTCCACACGGAGCGTCCGATCAGGCGGGTGTCGGTGTTCATCTCATCGGGGGTGAAGCTCGGATCGTAGGGATAGGCCCGGAACCGAGTGTAGGGTTTTGGCGTGTAGATTTGACCGCCGACCCCATCATTCGTCACGATCCAGCTCGGATCGCCCATCTCTGCCTCGCCGAGGACATACGGAACCGGCAATAGTTGTTCTGCCACGCTCCAGTAACGGACTCGGTTATCGGTAGTCCGGGGTCGGAGCACATCGTCACCCGCGGGGATCAGGTAAACCCGGGGCGTGTTCGCCATCAAAGTGGTGTCATAGCCTTCGAACCAGACGCCCACGGAGGCGATTTTGGTTGAGAACTGGGTGGCATCGTAGCTGCTGTCACCCGGCCCCAACGGCTGGTTGAAGAAGTTCTTACCCTCGATCACCGCAGTGCTGAAAGGAATGATCAGACCCGGCTCGGTGGGGGGGCTATCGTACGGTAACTTTGCCAGGCGAGCGACGTCATCATCGGCATAGATGTTGGGGACATAGTAGCTGGTCAGGGCGTCTTCCCAAGACGTTTCGGATTCATCCCGCAGCCGTAAGAGCTCGTGTCGTAGGGAGAAGCGGTTGGCCTCGTACTGCGGGTTATTGAAGCCCAACTGCCCTTTGAGTACCACGAAGTTATCCCGCATCTGGGCCATGGATCCGGCCAAACCGCCGGAACCAACGATGGGGCTGCCATCGATGATCTCACCCAATGAGCGTTCCACCGCCACATCGCGTAAGATCCCGGCGCCATTGGCCGTATCGCTAACCGTCAGGTTGGTTTCATAATCGTAGGCCGCCGCGGTCAGGTAAGTGTACTGTTGCGCCAGGTTGAACTGCTGGCGGTATTTCTGTAAGGCATCGAATTGGAAGATCCGATAGGCCATGTCGTTATACCGCTGTTCAGAGATTTGCCCGGCCCAGCGCTGGCGCAGGCGGACCAGTTCGGCCAATTTGCGGAAACCACGATGGAGAACCTGGTCGTAATTGCTCTTGGCTCGGTTGTACTTGTCGACGGCGATATAAACATTCACTCGCAGATCGTATTCTTCACCGATGACCCCACTCATCTCACGGCCCATTTGGCGGAGAGCAAAATCAGTCTCAGTCGCGAAGAGCGCTGAATCTAGTTCGCCCTGCAATACGCCTTTGGAGTATTCCATCGGGCCGATTGCCAGGTCTAAACCATTGGCAATTTGATCCAGGATTAAGGCCGGGATACTGCCAGCAAGCTCGGTCGTACAACTGAGCGGATCACCAATACTAATCGCTAACCCAACATTTTGAGGTACACATGATGAGGTCGTATCAGCAAAGAAGCTAACAAACGTAGAGATGTAATTCAGAACCTTTATCGTGGTTTGAATGGAGAACATGGCGTTATCCAGCGCCAGTATCCCCGCGCCATACTGATCACTTATTTGGCCCTGCAGTTGCAAAACCTCATAGCGGTCTTTGATTTTCTTGGCCATGCCTTCCACGCTTTCTGCATGCCCCTTGTAGGCCGCGACCGCATATTCATATTCCATCCGGGCCTCATAGAGTTCACCTAAGGCATTCTGGATTTCGCCCGGTGCAGTCCGTTTGCTATCCGCAGCCCAAGACTCTGGCTTGAAGCGGCCGTAACCGGCATCCAATCCAGAGCCAACCCGGTATTCAATTGCCAACTCGGTCGGCTGGCCTAAAACGATACCTTGTACGCCACCAGGGCAGACAAACTCACTGGCCACCGACCCCGGTATCTGGTCTACATAGAAGCCCAGGCATGCCATTGGTCGGATCTCGACGATGTTCGTCACCGTTTCGGCCGCGCAGTTCGCCGGGCTGTTGTGTTCGGCACAGCGTTTCTGGAAGTCGGTCAGCTCAGTGCGGTCTACCAGATCGTAGTTGTAGATATCAGGACCGGCATAACCTTCTGGGTAAGTACCGTTGACACCGATATCAGCCTCGTAAGGATAGCCAAACAACTCGATTAGTTCGTTGATGATGGCCGTATCTTCTTCTACGATCGTGGTCACAAAGTCACGGTGTTCGGCTTCTGAGCCGCGTTGGGCCAATTTCATCCGGTTGGCATAGTCGAAGAGCAATTGGGCGTTGTACAGGCTGCCCAAAGCTCGATCAACACCTGCTCGAAGTGGGTCTGACCATCGCCGCCCGGCGTGCTGTTCGCCAGGGAGGGATCGAGGTCGAAGAGTACGGCCCCCTGAGCCAGCCCCAACGGATTAAGGTTGTTATCGGCCTTATTCAATTGATCCTGAATATTGGTATATTGACTGGTAATCTCGGCCAGATCCGTCACGGTGGTCCGGTCGATCTTGCGGACATCGGTGTAGCGGGTTTCGATCGGCGGCACGATCGCATTGGCCACCACCCAGTTGAAGTACGCGCCCTGACCCGAACGGCGGGCCCAATCGACCACGCCCCAGGCTCGCAGTTGGCCGTCGGAGGCGTCCACTTGGGTGTCCTCGTAGAGCGCCGTATCCGGATCGGCGAACTGTTTGCGGTAGGTGAGGTCGACGATGTCGGCCCCCGAGCGGGCCAGGTTGACGGCCGCGCTGGCAAACCGGCGTTCATCATAATAGTCGGCCACCAGGGGGGCACCCGCCACTGAGATCGGTTCGACCCGCGGCACCCAGGTGTAATTGGGATGCCGCAGCAACTCGTAGTACATCTTGATCGCGGTCAGATGGTGGCCCCAGGCATCCCCATGCCCTTGCGGGTACATGATGGCTGCATCGGCCTCGTTCAAGGACCCGTCTTCATTGAAGTCCTTGATATTGTAGTTATTGACATAGGCCACCTCGCCATCCCCATTGGTGAAGTTCCAGGTCAGGCGGTTGTAGTTCGGCGGGGCTGCCACGCCGCCCAGGGTTTCATCCCGGCCGCGCAGCAGGGCCAGTTCTTCATCGATCAAACCAAAGCTGGCGTTAAACTGGTTCATAAAGCTGAACAGGGCCGCCGAACGAGCCCCAAAGGCGCTGTCGGTGCTCAGACCCACCGTCGGGTCGAGGGCATCCATATAAGCCTCGTTCCCCAACAGCATGTATAGGGCCGCTAATCGAGTGGTCACATTCAGTAGGGCCGTATTGGCCCCCTGGTGATTGATATTCGAATCCACTGAGAGAGAGCGACCCCGGTTGAGTACGGTTTGGTACGCCTCGATCAGGCCGATGGAATTCAGGTTGTCGGGATCCCCGTTGAAGGCGATGGGGCCCTCATACCGGGTCCCAGCTTGCCGGACCATATCAACGCTGGTGTTGACCTCTGCGGAAACATAGTCGGTCACGCGGGTGTCGAAGGGGTTCAGCCCATTGGTCACCCGTTTGATCCAGCCTTCGGCCAACTGCGCCCGGACTTCAGACGGTTTGGCCGAAGGATCGCCCGCAAAGGCACTCCAGCGGTAGGCGTTGCCACACACCGGGTAGCCCTTGTAGCGCACGATCAGCCAGTTATCACTCAAGGTGGTGGGATTGGCCCCCTCGATGGTGATCTCGGGGCCCATCTCGGACATGCCCGGTTCGAGCCGGGTCCATTTCAACCAGGGATAACTGGCGGGTAGGAGCGTCGGCGAAACACCGGTGTCATCCACCGGGGCCAGCCACCACTCGAATTCGAATTCGTCGGGACGGCCGCCGAAATCACCCGTATGGCGCAGGGTCAGTTTTTCGTCAAAGATATTATCCGATTGGATCACCAGGACATTGCCCCGGTAGGTGCTGTCTTCACCCAGGTGGTTTTGGGTACAGCCCACTTTGATCACTTGCAGCGAGACGGGCAGATCACCGGCGCTGGGGTCGTTGTTGTAGGCCATGGTGACATAGCCCACGCCCGCCGCATTCCCGGCACTCAGCGCTTTGCCTTTCCCGACGCCTTCAAAGGGTTCGGGGACGCCGTCTCCATTGGTGTCTTGGACGCCGATCAAAAATGCCTGGTCAGGTGAACCGTTTTGATCCAGATCCAATTGCCGGGGATTGCGCGATTTGTGATACAGCGCCTCGACTGCAGCCCGGAATGTGGGACAAAAGGCTTTGCCCACCGGGCAGATCGCTTTAAGTCGTTCGGTATCCGATTCCGACATCACATTCAACAGCAGCAGCGGATCACCTTTGATGTAGGCGGCTGAGGCGCCATCATAGTAGCCGCGGAAGATCAATTCCTGGTTGATATCATCATAGAGTCTATTCACAATAAGGGGTGAACATGGTAAACCAGTCCAAACTGAG
>CAYVQU010000167.1:0-11254 GCA_964453155.1 uncultured Anaerolineales bacterium
TTTTTTGTTGCTCAACGCTTCTGTTTTGCCTGAGTTACTGCAGTAGAGTCTTAACTGCAAACGAAACAATAAATCTAAAAAACACGGTTACCGAGAACCGCCTGCAAGGATTGTGGCGATTGATGCGGGGCTTTCGAGGCGCCTATTTGGGCGCGGCGTTAAGCCTGGGGGTAGCCTCCATTGCCCGCACGGGCCTATACCTGTTGTTGGGCTATTTTGTTGACTCTTATTTAATCGCTAAAGATACCCGTTGGGCTTTACCCGCCATCGCTTTGAGCTTTATCGGCCTAGCACTCATCACCGGGGCATTCTCCTTTATAAGTGGGGCGCTAGCCGCCCGAACTGCTGAAGGGGTTGCCCGGCGAGTGCGTGATTATGTCTACGATCACATCCAGCGGTTAACTTTCACATATCACAACCAGACTAAAACTGGGGAACTGATTCAACGCGCGACTTCAGATATTGATGCTGTGCGCCGCTTCTTCGCTGACCAGATGATCGGTGTCGGTCGCATCTCCCTGTTATTTTTGGTGAACTTCATCGCGCTGCTCAATTTGAATTGGAAATTGGCCTTGTACTCGGTAATTGTCGTGCCATTTACAATCGCCATGTCGATCTATTTCTTCTCAAAAGTTTCCAAAGCTTACGAAAAATATCAAGAGCAAGATGCCGTTCTCTCCAACCGATTGCAAGAAAACTTGTCTGGGGTACGGGTTGTAAAGGCCTTTGCCCGTCAATCTTACGAAATTGATAAATTTGAAACTGAAAACTGGGAGAAATTCATCCTCGGCCGGCGATTACTATTGATGCACTCCTCTTTCTGGCCGATTTCGGACATCATTACCGGCGCCCAAATGCTGACCGGTTTCACAATTGGGGCGTTAATGGCCATTCGCGGTGAGATCACAGTCGGTACCTATATGTCTTACGCCGGATTGTTGATCTGGATCATCTGGCCAATCCGCAATATGGGGCGGCTGATCGTCCAAATGTCAACCGGGTTGGTCTCCTTCAAACGGGTTACCGATGTCATCAAGGAAGAACGTGAACCGTTGGACGCTGGAGACCATCATCCGGATGGCCGCGTCACGGGCGCACTCCAGTTCAAAAATGTCGGTTTTGCTTATGAAGATGCGCCCGACACGCCGGTTTTGCAGGATATTTCGTTTGATTGCCAGCCAGGACAGGTGATTGCCCTCCTCGGCTCAACCGGTTCCGGAAAAACCACTTTGGCGAACCTGATCCCCCGGTTCTTTGAATATACCGAGGGGAGCGTCACGCTTGACGGCGTTGAACTTAACCGCTACCCCCGCCGCTATCTCCGCAGCCAAATTGGAACCGTTGAGCAAGAACCTTTCTTGTTCTCCCGAACCATCAAAGAAAACATCACTTATGGCACCCATCGCGCAGTGACCGATCAGGAGATCGAAGATGCGGCCCACGCGGCAGCCATCCACGATTCCATTATGGAATTTCAGGATGGCTACCAAACCCTCGTCGGCGAGAAAGGTGTCACCCTCTCGGGCGGGCAAAAACAACGAGTTGCAATCGCCCGAACAATCCTCAAAAATCCGCGCATTCTCATCCTGGATGATGCTACCTCCTCAGTTGATGTTGAAACCGAGGCGGATATCCGGCAGGCGCTCGACAACCTGATGGAGGATCGGACCACTTTTATCATCGCCCACCGCATCCAAAGTGTGATGGAAGCTGATCTCATCGTGGTCCTTGATAAAGGCAAAATCGTTCAGATGGGGCAACACGAGGCGCTATTGGCTGAAGCGGGCACTTATCAAAAAATCTATGATATCCAAACCCGGATCGAAGCCGAATTGGAGCAGGAAATTGCCAGCGCGATTGCCTGAATCAGACCTCGCATCACCCTTCGATACGCTGGAAGTTACCTTAGATAGAAGTATCCTGAGTAGTACGAAACAGCGTGAAGTACGTATCCAAGGGACGGCCGCTACTCAGAATGATGCTTTGTTAGGTACATAAAAAGATATTTTCAAAAACAAACCAACGGACTTACAAATATGTCTGACAACTATTTCGAAGAAGAAGAATTTTCAACCCAATTTACGGGTAAAACGATACTGCGAATTTTGCAGCAAGCCAAAGCCCACTGGCCCTGGGTATTGGGCTTTATCACCGCGATCACTACGATGGCCGGATTGGATGCGTATCTCACCTTCTTGAGTAAACGTATCATTGATGAAGGTATTCTGCCCGGCAATCCAGAACCGTTACAGGCCATCATGACGCAATACGGACTGTTGATCCTGGTCCAATCGGCCTGTGTTTTTGGATTTATCTACATGGCCGGCACGTTAGGTGAACGCATCCGTTACGACCTACGTAAACAGATGTTCACCCATTTACAAGATTTGTCGCTCTCCTACTATAACCGCACGCCGGTGGGATGGATTATGTCCCGGGTGACTTCCGACTCAGAGCGGGTGGCTGAACTGGTCACCTGGGGGTTCCTGGATATCACTTGGGGAGTAATGAATATCATTTTTGCAACCTACTTCATGGTGATGATCAACTGGAAACTGGCGTTAATCGTATTCACGATTGTGCCCATCTTGGTCGTCGTGGCCACCCAGTTCAAAAAGAAAATCATTGTTGAATTCCGGTTAGTCCGCAAAATTAACTCCAAAATAACCGGGGCTTACAATGAAAATATCACTGGGGTGCGGGTAATTAAAGCATTTGGGCGAGAAGACAAAAATTTGGAAGAATTTGGGGAAACGACCTCCGAAATGTATCGGGCTAGCTTTCGGGCCGCCTGGTTGTCTGCCTTATTCCTTCCCATCGTGTTGTTCATCAGCTCAATTGGATTGGCCAGTATTGTTTGGTATGGCGGTCTGCAAGCCGATTTGGGTTTCATCACTATCGGCGGAATCCAGGCCTTTGTGGCCTATACCGTTTTCATGATCTGGCCAATCCAAGAAATGGCCCGGGTATATGCCGAAATGCAGCACTCCGTGGCTTCGGCTGAGCGAATTTTCTCGCTTATCGACGCGGTTCCCGATGTGAAGGACCAACCGGGGGCCATCGATCCTGGCACCATTCAGGGCGATATCAATTTCGAGAACGTGGTCTTTTGGTACGATGATGACGAGCCGGTGCTAAAGGATTTCAACCTAAATGTCAAACGGGGCGAGACCATTGCATTGGTCGGGCCAACTGGGGGTGGCAAATCGACCATCGTCAATCTGGTTTGCCGGTTCTTTGAACCGCGAGAAGGGACAATCTGTATTGGTGGCCGGGATTACAAAGAAATTTCCCTCAATGCCATTCAATCCCGAATCGGGATGGTGCTCCAGACCCCGCATCTGTTCTCGGGGAGCATCCGCGATAACATCCGCTACGGCAAACTGGAGGCCACAGATCAAGAAGTTGAAGAGGCCGCTACTTTGGCGGGTGCCGATGAGTTCATCCGCAAGCTTGACAAAGGGTATGATGATGAGGTCGGCGAGGGCGGCAACCTGCTCTCGGTCGGACAAAAGCAGCTCATCAGTCTAGCTCGCGCCGTTCTGCGCAAACCGGAATTGTTCATCATGGATGAGGCCACGAGTTCGGTCGATACCCTGACCGAGGACTTGATCCAAAAAGGAATGGAAAACCTGATGGACGGGCGTACCAGTTTCGTGATCGCCCACCGCCTCTCGACCATCAAAAACGCCGATCGGATTCTGGTCATTGAAGATGGCCGCATAGCCGAGATGGGCAGTCATGCCGAATTGCTCCAAAAAGGCGGGCACTACTACAAGCTCTACACCCAGCAGTTTGCACGCGAGTTGGAGCAAGAGTACTCGGCACTCGAAATGGCCGCGGTAGCAGCCGACTAGAAATATCATCAACTCACAATCGTTCAGCGGCAGAAATCTCGATTTCTGCCGCTGACTTTTTAATATGACCTTCGGTATGGTGACGGGTTAGGCAAACCATATTAGACTTAGAAAAGGATCGCTATTTTCAGGAGGTCACATGTTCCCACAGCCCAAAACTTTAGTTATTGAAGTCGTCGACAAAAACGGGATCTGCCCAACTTATCGGGTTGGTGATCATTTTCGGATTGAAGATGGATATAAACTCGTCAGCAACCAACCGGTGTGCCTGCATGCCCTCCAAGGGCTAACTCCCTACTACATCCCCCTCAGTCGCGGTATGTCACCCTATGATTTAGGATTGGCGGCTAAAGATGCCGATCAATCCACAAATGAAGCTTATTTCCAATGTCATGACCCCGAGGAAATTACCGGTGGGGGGAGTGTGGTTTTTCGAATTCAGATCGATGAGTAATCGGATTTTAGGAGGTCCATGATGTTCCCCAAATTACCCTTCAAGAAAAAACGTAAGAAATCGATTCGGATTTTTACGGGGTCAGCCCATCCTGAACTGGCCCAGGAAATTTCAGATATTTTAGATGTTCCGTTGAGCAGTTGTGATACAACCAAGCTCAAAGACTCCGAAATCCACGTGATGATAAAAGAAGTCGTCCGGGAGCAAGAAGTCTTTTTCATCCAGCCCTGCTCGGTACCCGTAAACGACAATTTAATGGAAACTTTTCTATATCTAGATGCGTTTAAGCGCGCCAGTGCGAAATGTGTCAGCCTGGTGATGCCCTATTTTCCCTATGCCCGGCAAGATCGGATGGCCCGAGGGCGCGAATCGGTCAGCGCAAAGATGGTAGCTTACCTGCTAGAACGATTATATACCCGCCGGGTCATTTTTGTAGACATTCACAACCGGGCTATCCAGGGTTTTTTCAACATCCCGGTGGACCCCTTATCGGCAGTTCCAACTTTGGTTGAGCACATCAATTCCATGAAAATTGAAAATGCGGCCATTGTCAGTCCGGATGTGGGCCGTGCTAGTTTGGCCGGAAAGTATGCCGAACAACTCGGACTCCCCCTGGTTGTCATGCATAAGCGGCGGGAAAATGAAAATGAGACCGAGACTACCCATGTGGTTGGAGATATTTCTGGAAGGCAGCCGATAATCATTGACGATTTGGTCGCGGGGGGCAGTGTTCTCAATCAAATTGATGCTTTGTACAACCGGGGGGCGGTTGGAAAATCTTACTTCTCAACCACCCATCCTGTCCTACTGCCAACCGCACTCAAAAATTTGGATGATGAGCGGATCGGGAAATTAATTGTCACGAATACCATTCCAGTTCCTGCCGAAAAACAACATCCGAAACTAGAGATCATTTCGATTGCCCCCATGTTGGCCGATGTGATCAAACGGATTCATTGTGGGGAGAGTATTTCACCGCTGCTGGTGAAAACTTAACAGATTTTCGCAGATAAAAGCAATAGCCCACAGATGAACTATCCTCGTTGTCTCAGCTCATCTGTGGGCCATTTTTTATCATCTCGGTAAATGTGGCTATTCTTAAAATAATTTATAAACTTTGACTTTTTGACATAAACCAATCGTTCACACTGCCAGGTGTAGGGGGCATTTCATAAACAAATATGGCTTGTTCTGTATCGATCGTTTTTGGTTGCCAGCCGGGGAAATCAACAGCCAGGCTGACGACCCGAGCCCCGGCTTTCAGTTGTTTTTCGAGAATGGGCTGTAGGCGAGTCACTTGCTTGGCTCGCCCATAGATGAAGACTACGTCGGCATCTGATAAATCGATATTGAAAAAACTCCCCCAGCGGACGGAAACGCGTTGGGCGACACCAGCCTGTTCGGCCCGATATTTGGCCAGCAAACAATGCAAGGGTCCAATTTCAACCCCACAACTTACCGCCTGAAACTCCTGAGCGGCAGCTATTAAAACTCGCCCATCACCTGATCCTAAGTCATAAAGGTTTTCACCCGGTTGGAGTTTAGCAAGTTTGAGGGCCAGGCGGATCCGCTCCATTTCGGACGGAATCCAAGGCAAGCCGTAGAGGGCGGGGATCACAGACCAGACAATAAATATGACCCAAAAAACGAATCCGAAAATGATAAGAAGTGAATAAATTTCTGACATGATTTATTGAGAGACCCTAGGGGTTTAACAATTTCAAGTCCAATACTGGGCCTAATTAAATAAAACCCCTGGGGTCTGTTAGTGATTGGTTTACTTGCCGGATTCAATACACGCGCTCGATGCCCTGGACATATTTGGAGCTTTTGGTCAAGGAAAATGGGAAGAAACTCGAAATCTTGTGAGAACCAACATCGCCATCTAAGGGATATTTCAACTCGACGACGATATTTACATGATCAACTGATTTTCGCAGGAAATGGTTCTGCAAGCGATTCACTTGGTAATATGTCAGGCCGGTATCAATCGTCACGCGGTATTTTCCATCGCGGGTGGCAAAATACCAGCGATAGTAGCGGTTCATCAAGACAATATCCATTGCCAGCATCTCGCGCTTGACTTGGGGGGGTAAACCAGATTGTCGCAGAATAGCATGAAAATCACGATCATTAAAACCGGGTAAGGCTGAAAACCGAGGGCTTTTATATCGGTCTTTAGTGCCGACCAACCCATTTTTGATCTTATATTCAATCTTGCCATCAGCTACTTCTCGAAACAAGTCCCCATACCAACGGATGCGGACTTTACAACGGCGGTCGGCCCCGGCCACATTATCCTGATAGTTGGTCATATCTTGGGTATCGAAATAGAAATTATTGATATAACGCGGCGGATACGGCTCATAAAACATGGCCGGGTGACGTTTGATCAAAGCCCGAACCTGGTGGGCATCAAGTTGATCAACTAGAAATTTGCGTTCGTAGCGGTATTCGCGTTCAGACATGATGAAAAACATGACAGCCGCTTAACAACCGGCTGCCACGCCAATTTACCAGATTCCCTTATTATCTAAGAATGTGATCTCGGCTGAATCGGAGAGGGTATTCAGCGCTTCTCGGGTCGCGGTCAAATTTGATAGTTTTTTGAACTCGACCAAAAAAGATGATTCGATGGTTTGTTGATTTTCATCGAAGCGGATGAGTTTGACTTTGGAACAATGTTGATCTAACACGGCAGTAATTTGGTCTAAGTCAATTTTTTCGGGCGCGTGGCTGGCAATGGTTAGATGCAAGTTAATGTCGGCCTGGGATTGGCGGAAGAGTTTGGTCAGGCCAATGATGGCGATCCCGCCGAGGAGGGCCAAAATGGTGATCAGGCGTTGATTGTCACCAAGGCCAATCCCGAGGCTGATGGCGAAGAATAAATAGGCTAATTCTTCCGCTTCTTTGACTGCAGTGCGGAAGCGGACGATGGAGAGCGCCCCCACGAGACCGAGAGAGAGGGCCACCGAGGAGCGGACCACCAGGATGATAAACGTCGTCGTTAATGTCAGGAGCATAAAATTAGCGGCGAATTTTCGGCGGTTGGTGAGTGATGAACCCCAATAGATATAAACCAGGCTGAGGACATAGGCACAGACGGCTGCCAGGATCATATTAATGACAAAAGTGGCCAGTTCCAGATCATTGGCCTGGCTTGAGAAAAACTCAGCCAACAGATCATCCACACTGGTAATTTGCCCGCCCTCTAAAACAGTTGGTTCCCCAACAGATTCTACCGGCGCGGCCATTTCATCTGGTGGCATTTCTTCCCCCGCCAACACCGCGCCATCTCCCGGCCCGATTGCCCCTGTTAAGGTTAACTCATCAATCGATACTTCCGAACCGCCAAAAACCATGAACATCACCGCGCCTGAGGGTAACGATTCAGTTTCGGTGGCAGTGATCACAACCTCATCATTTAAAGAAATTTGATGATTGCCATCCGCCATTGCCACCGAGAGGGTCACCCAATCATCGAAAGAAATCTCACCCAACGACATATTCCCCAAAGGCGTGATCGTTCCGGAATGATCCTTTTCAAAAAGCAATTCATCGGGTGTGAAAACTAACGCATAGCGGCTTTCATCCCGAAAGTTGTAATGCACCACAAACTCAGTCGGACCGGATGATTTGAGTTTTAGGCTGAAATTCACATCGGTCCAATTCCCGAACCGCAGGGCAAAATTGCCAGGACCGATTTTCAGAGCACCTTCAGAGACAACGACCTCGGGCGTATGTTCCCACTCGGATAGGTTGGAATCATCAAAGTTTTCGGTGAACCCCTCCCCTTGAGCGGCCACCGGCATAAAAATTAAAAATGAGACGATAAAAACCAGGAGCATGGCTGATTGTTTTTTCATGGGAACCTCCCGACAGAACGTGATTAGTGAAGTGTGCTGGATTGCTATGAATCAGATATTTGGCCGCTTGTTTCAGGGTGTCGCATTCAACTCTGTCAATAAATTATTCTGAATAAATTCATTGCGTTGACGCGCAAACTCACCGTAATATCGCCAGGAATCGTTGAATTCTTCGAAGTTAAACATGGCCGAGTCGCCATAAAAACCTTTGTCACCCGCCCCCTGGGATAGGTACGGGGCAATTTGATTGTGATATTTTTCTGCCAGTGTGGAAACATTCTCCGCCGTAAACCAGGTCCGGGTCAGCAGGTCATAATAAGCGGCGTATTTCACCCGATAGCGCTCAACTTTTAGCACATTTTCGTATAAAGGTGCCCGTTCGACCATTTCGCCGCCGCCCACGGCAAATAAGGGCATTTCTGCTTCACCCCCAAAGGTTAAATCCCAGGGTATCCACTCAAACTGGCCAGTGAGCGAGTTGTTGAACAGGTAGTAATTATTACCGGTGTTGATGTAGCTGTCCCAATTCCCAACCGTGTTGACGACGGCCATATACCGCAAGAAGACATCGACGTTGAAAACCTGCTCCAGGGCGGTTGCAAACGCCTCTGGGGTAGCGTAGGTGGTACCATCGATGACGTAGAGCAAATTGAGCAGATCGGAATAATCGGCAGCTTCTTCGTTGGTCGCTTTGCCGTAAGCATATAATCCATCTTGAGTGGGATAATCGGTGATCTGCGGCCCATAATAGACCAAATCCATCGGACCGCGTTGAGCGTGGCTGGCTTTGTAGAGATTGCCGCCTTTGGCATCTTGCCCAAAGCGGTTGGCCAGGAATTTTTTATCGACGCGTTCGATCAGATTGTAGACGCCCCAAAAGATCGGACCCTGGTCGTCATCTGTGAAATCGATCCAAATTTGGACGTGGCAAATATGGCTGGCCGGAATCCCCGCGAAATGCATCAGCTCGTAGGCCAATTTCTCTTGGATCAGGGAGGGGTCGCCAATCCCGTTGGTAAACACCAATTGTTTGAGATTGTGGAATTCCTGACCCTCAACATAAGCATCGGTGTCGATCTTCCAGGGCTTCTTCTCGCCCGACATCCGCAGCGAAAACTGCCCCCGCATGCGAAAACCAATATCGTCGAGTTCCTCACCGAAAACCACTGCATCGGCCCTGACCTGGGTTTTGGCTTCGGGGTTCAGCCACATCCGCTCCCAATCGGCTTTCGAGAGGGCAATATCCACCCGGCGAACGGAACTGTCATCGAAAATGGTCCAATAATCCACACTGCTGGCCGCGGGATGACGGACATTGATCTCAACCGTATCCACGGCCTGATTCCCCTGGGCATCGGTCACTTTCAAGGAAACCGCATATACCCCCGGTTTGGCGTAATCGTAATCCGCATAACCCCCGTTAGCGGTGGCATCCGTTTCATAGAGCCCGTTGGCATCCAAATCCCACTCATATTTAACAATCTCGGCCGCGGACGATTGGCTCCCAAAGGCACTGAAATAGACTGTCAGGGGCGCCCAACCCTGATGGGGCATGGCGCTGGCATACACCTCGACTTCAGCAGTTATATCGGGGAAATCGTTGATAATGCCTCCCCGAGATGGGTTGAACAGAATGATGGTGATCCCCACCAGGACAAACAGAATGACCACCCCAATTTCGAAAAACCGGTATCCTTCCAGCTTCATTCTGGCACCCATGTAAATGATTATAGCCGAAAAATCAGTGACACCATTGCCCAGTGACCTGCTCATGACCACCCGGTCGATTAAATCGACCGGGTGGTCATTTTTATCTAAGAGCGGACGTGTTGTTTGCCCCCGACCCAGAAAACAATGACGCTAAGCAGGACGACCAACGCCATCCCCATAAACATCTGCGAAAATCCGACTGCCCGAAACAAAACGCCCCCGCTATAGGCGCCCAAGGCGCTGCCCAAACCCATCACGACGCCGGTATAGATCCCCTGGGCCGTATTTCCCAAACTGGGGGGAGCAATTTCGGCCACATATGCCACTCCAGCCAGCCAGAGTGCCGCAAAAGTAGGGCCATGCAGCAACTGAACGACCAGGGCCAGCTCGGGCGTCGTAACCATGGCATAAGCAGCCAGCCGTAAAACGGTAAATAAGAGACCGATCAATATAAAACCGCGGGCCTGCCACCGTTTCAGAATGCGATCCGAGAAGAACATCACACCCAATTCACTGATGGTGGCAATCGTTAAGGCAAATCCCATCATTTTGGGGCTGGCGCCCAAGTGGTCTAAATACAAAAACAAATAATGGTGCACGCTTGACAGCCCCAGCCCGCCAACCAACATCACCCCAAAGAATAAAATGACCTGCCAGCTAGACAACAAATTGCGCACCCCACTCCAAAATTTTTGTTGGATATCCACCCGCTGGATGGGCGTCATTTGCGAAACGATCAACAAACCCAAAAACAAAACCGCGCTGCCATAAAACGCCCATTGTAAACCACCCCAATCCACGAGGAACCCGGAAAGGGGAGCCAACACGCCCCACCCCACTGCCCCCCACAGCCGCACCTTACCGTATTGATCTTTTTCGGTTCCCAAAACATCCAGGACCGACCGGTCCACTAATGGCAAAGCCGGGGCGAAGAAAAACGCATAAAAAACAATCGCCGGAATCAGACCAAGAAAGGTTTTACTGAACCAAATCCACAAGACTCCGGCAATCACTCCCGTTATTGACAGACCCAAAACAAGCTTCTGTCGCTGGGTAACATCCACAACCGCCCCGAAAACGGGGGCACTGACAAAGGTAATGACCGACGGCAACGCGGCCAAGACCCCAATTTGCTGGCCGGTCAGCCCGAGACCCTCGTAATACAAGGTAAAAAACGGGGCCACGAAAGCCATCGCGGCGAAGAAAAAGAAATAGTAACCCTTAAACGGCCACATAGTTGGTTTCATGTCAAATTCCTGCTGTTTGGACCACAGATAAACGCGGATAAACTCAGATTTTTTATGGAAAAATATGGGATGGTTCAGAAATAAGTAGACAAATAAGTGTCAAAAAGGACATTAACAAAA
>CAYVQU010000168.1:0-11108 GCA_964453155.1 uncultured Anaerolineales bacterium
TTGCTGCGGCCTGGCAGCGCGCGAATTTGATTCAGGAATTAGAAATTGAACTGGTTGAACGGAAAAAGAATGAGGCGGTGCTGGCTGATACCGAACTCCGTTATCGCTCTTTATTTGAAAATGCCAACGATGCCATTTTCCTTACTCAACTGGGGGGGCATATCTTCAATCTCAATTACCAGGCAGCTGATCTGTTGGGGTATTCTCGGGAAGAATTAATCGGAGTGCACGTAGATGAAATTGTTCCTGAAACCGAATTATCGAAATCTCAAGCGAAATATGCTGATATTTTACAACGCCAAAAAATTCCGCTGTACGAGCGAGTGTTTAGACGCAAAGATGGTTCTTTGGTTACAGCCGAAGTTAATGTCGGTTTGGTGTATGACTTGGCTGGTGAACCGATCTATATCCAGAGCCTGGTGCGCGATGTCACCAAACGTAAACGGTCTGAAAATTTACTTTTAGGACTCAACCGGGCGGCTTTGGCGATGCAAGCGGCCCAAACGAAGGATGAAATTTACACTGCTTTGGCTACCGAGTTCTCGCAGTTGAATTTTCATTGCAGTATTTTTACGCAGGATGCTGCCAAAGAGAATTTATCCATTAGTTACACCAACTTTAGGCCAAAAGCAATCGAACAGCTTGAAAAACTGGTTGGACTCAGAACCTCAAGTTTTAGTTTTCCCGTTGCCCGTGTTAAGGTTTTTGAACGAACAATTCATCAAAAAGAGAGTCAAATTATTACCAACATTGATGAAATAATCGTCCAAATGTTGCCAGAATCGTTAAGCCGATTTGCCGCGCAGATTTTGAAAGTAGTAGAAATCAAGGAAATCGCGATCACGCCGTTGATCGCCGAAGATGAAGTGATCGGTGTGATGACGGTCCAATCGAAAAATTTACGAGAAAATGATTTACTGACAATAACGGCCTTTGCTCATCAAGTCGCGGCCGCCTGGAGACGTTCGAATTTGTTGCTCGATCTAGAAAATGAACTTCAAGAACGGACGCAAGCCGAAGAACGCTTCCGCAGTATATTTGAAAATGCCGTGATGGGCATTTACCGAACGACACCCCAAGGCGATATTACCCTGGCTAACCCGGCATTAATTCAAATGTTAGGGTTCCCAAGTTTTGAGGCTTTGGCCGCGCGTGATCTTGAAACGGAAGGATATATCTCCAATTATTCTCGGTCTGACTTTCGCGAGCAAATCGATCGCGCAGGGTTTGTGGTGGGGATGGAAGCTGCCTGGCCCCGACAGGATGGTACTCCGGTTCATATTCGAGAGAGTGCGCGCGCAATTAAGTCGGCAGATGGGGAAATCTTATATTATGAGGGCACTGTAGAAGATATTACCGCCCGTGTCGAAGTGGAAGCCGAACGCCAAAAATTGCTTGAAAATCTTGAGGGGCGCAATACCCAGCTTACGACGGCGGCTGAAATCTCAAAGTTCGCCAACACCATTTTAGATCCTGAAACGTTGATTCAACAATCTGTCAGCCTAATTCAAGATCGGTTTGAATTTTATTATGTGGGTTTATTTATGCTGGATCAAAAGGGTGAAAATCTGGTACTCAAAGCTGGTACTGGCCTGGCAGGCCAACAGATGATAGCTGATAACCACCAACTAGCGGTAGGAGATACTTCGATGGTTGGGTGGTGTACGGCGCATGCTAAACCACGCATTGCCCTGGATGTTGGTCAAGATGCGGTTCGATTTGAGAATCCAGCGTTGCCAGATACCCGCTCTGAAATGGCATTACCGCTCATCAGCCGGCGGCAGTGTATTGGAGCTTTGACTGTCCAAAGCGATGCTGAAGCCGCTTTTTCTGATGGTGATATTACAATTTTGCGGGTCATGGCCGAACAATTGGCCGTCGCAATTGACAATGCGAACCTGTATGAAATGGCCCAGCATGAGATCACTGAACGGCGGATTGTTGAGGATGAGATTCGGACCCTCAATGAGGACCTAGAACGCCGGGTAATTGAGCGTACTGCCGAGTTAGAAACCGCCAACCAAGAGCTAGAAGCCTTTGCTTATTCAGTCTCCCATGACTTACGAGCCCCCTTGCGGGGCATTGATGGTTTTTCACAAGCCTTATTAGAAGATTATCATGATTCATTAGATGATGATGGCCGCGATTATCTCATGCGGGTTCGGCGTGGAACCCAAAAAATGGGTGAGTTGATTGATGATATACTCAAACTATCGCGGATTACCCGTCACGAAATGCGCAAGCAATGGATTGACTTATCGGCCCTGGTGACCCGCATCACGACCGACTTACAGGCGACCGCCCCCGATCGCACAATTGAGTTCACGATTACGCCTAAGCTAAGGGCGAATGGTGATCTACACTTGCTGGGGATTGCCCTCGAAAATCTCCTGGGAAATGCTGTAAAATACTCATCAAAACGCGCGCAAGCTCAAATTGTGTTTGGGCAAAAAATTATAAATGGGCAGGCAGCATTTTTTGTCCAAGACAACGGTGCCGGTTTCAATATGGACTATAAGGATAAATTGTTTGTCGCCTTTCAAAGGTTACATACCCACCACGAATTTCCGGGCAGTGGGGTGGGATTGTCCATTGTCAGCCGGGTGATCGCAAAACATAATGGCAAAATCTGGGCGGTTGGTGAAGAAGATAATGGGGCAATCTTCTACTTTACTTTGTAAATGATCGATATTTGGGAGTAGGCAAAAATGGCAGCGAGAAGAGTAATTCTGTTGGTGGAAGATAACCCGGACGATGAGGCCTTGACAATCCGGGCAATGAAGAAGAATAATATTCTGAATGAGATCGTTGTTGTGCGTGATGGGGTCGAAGCCTTAGATTATTTATTTGGCCGCAAAAAGTATTCTAGCCGCGATGTTACTGAAGCTCCCCAGCTGATATTGTTGGATCTGAATTTACCCAAAATTGGTGGTTTGGAAGTGCTTCGACAGATTCGAACCGATGATCGGACCCGGCTTTTCCCCGTCGTAGTGTTAACCTCCTCGCGGGAAGAGAAAGATTTGGTAGAAAGCTACAAGTTGGGTGCCAATAGTTATATTCGCAAACCTGTCGATTTTGATCAATTTACCGAAGCTATTCGCCAACTTGGTTTATATTGGCTGGTTTTGAACGAAGTTCCCGATCAAGTAAGCTGAAAGAGGTTTTACCTTGGGCATTCCAATAAAAATGTTGTTGGTGGAAGATGCAGAAGATGATGCCTTGCTGCTGGTCCGCGCTGTTCGAAAGGGAGGCTATGATCCCGAATATTTGCGGGTGGATTCTGCGGAAAAATTAATTGCAGCTCTCGAAACAGATACCTGGGATATTGTTATTACCGATTACTCCCTCCCTGGCTTTAGTGGGATGACAGCCTTGGAAATTTTGAATAATCAGGATCGGTACACTCCCGCGATTATGGTTTCGGGGAAAATGGGGGAAGAAACGGCTGTAGAAGCCATGCAAGCCGGTGCCAATGACTATATTATCAAAGGAAATCTTGCTCGGCTGGTCCCGGCGATCGAACGTGAACTCCGTGATGCCGTCGTGCGCCGTGAACGGAAAACCGCATTAGATGCGCTGCGTCGGAGCGAGAATCGCTACCGAGCGATTGTTGAAGATCAGACCGAACTGATCAACCGCTATAATCCAGATGGCGAAATTACTTTTGTAAACACTGCTTATGCCCGTCTTATGGGGAAGAACCCAGAAGATTTGATCGGGTTAAAACATCCTGAGTTTTTAGGTCCTGAAACGAGTGAGATATTTGAAAATATCATAACCAGTTTAAGTGCCGATAACCCTTTTAATATTGATGAACATCCTCACTATTTGGCGGATGGCCAAGAACTTTGGTTCCAGTGGATTGACCGGTTAATTTTTGATTCCGAAGGCAATCCCTTTGAATACCAAGGTGTGGGCCGTGATATTACCGATATCAAACAAGCTGAAGACGAGTTAAGAGTTTTTGCCAGCCATCTCGAAAGATATGCCACCCAACTCCAGGTCGCGGCTGATATTGCCCGCGACGCCGCCACCGCGGGTGATTTGGAAAGCCTGCTAAATCGGGCGGTTGATCTGGTTCGGCAGCGGTTTGGGTTTTACCATGCCAGTGTGTTTTTGCTTGACGAAACCCGAGAATATGCAGTTATGACCGCAGCCACCGGAACGCAAGGGGCGAAATTATTAGCTCAGGAGCATAAATTAAAGGTCGGCGAAGTTGGTATTGTTGGGCATGTGGCTGATACTGGCCAGCCCCGTATTGCCCTCGATGTGGGGGAAGATGCTGTCCATTTTGCCCAACCGCTCTTGCCTGATACGCGCTCAGAGATGGCTGTACCACTAAAAGTGATGGACCGAGTCATCGGGGTGTTTGATGTGCAGAGCGAGCAAGCTTCGGCTTTTGATGGCAACGATCTAATTGTGTTGCAAACCATGGCCGATCAAATCGCGATTGCCATCGATAACATCCGCCTGGTTCAAGAAACGCAACAGCGTTCGAAAGAGATTGCTGGTCTATATGATGCTGCGATGACCACCAGCAGCCTGTTGGAAACTGAGCATCTCTTGCAGCGTTTATACGAACAGGTACAGCAACTAATTACCCCCGATGCTTTCATGATCGCCGTGCTGCATGAGAATCAAGAAGAATTTACCATCGTCGTGGCAATGGAGAAAGATGAACCGGTCGTCGAGTTTTTAGGAAGGGCCTTTCCAACAAAATCGGGTGGCTTCACAGGGTGGGTATTAAACAACCGCCATACATTATTAGTGGGAGATGTTGAGCAAGATGCGCTGCCGATCGAACCGATTCAGGGGGAATTTCCAATTCGCTCTTGGCTGGGCGTCCCCTTAATTTCTCGGGACCGGCTAATCGGGGTGACATCGATTCAATCCTTTGAGCCCCATCAATTTGATATTTCTCATCAGCGTTTCTTGGAATCGTTGGCGGCCCAAGCCGCAATCGCGCTGGAGAATTCCCGCTTATTTGGGGCTGAGCGCGCCGCCCGTGAGCAAGCTGAAACCATGCGGGAGGTCGCCCAAGTTGTTGGGAGCAGTCTAGAACCAGATGAAGTCTTAAATCTGATTCTAGCGCAAATGCGGCGCGTACTCAATTTTGATACCGCTTCAGTGATGCTCTATGCCGAGAGCGAAAATCCTATTATGGTCTCGGTTATTGGCTATGAAGAAGAAGAAGCTGTTAAATCCCAATCGGCCCTGCATCTAGAAAAAAGTGCGATTCTGGCCCAAATGTCACAAGATTTAAGGCCGATTGTGATCAATGACGTGCGAGAGCATCCCGAATGGGTGTGGGTGCCTGGGGCCGAGTATGTGCGGTCATTTATGGGGGTTCCCATTATCAAACGCAACGTGATGATTGGCACGCTCATGATCGATAGCGCCAATACCAACTATTTTGGGCCAGACGATCTGCAAACTCTGCAAGATTTAGCCCAGCAAATATCCATTGCGATTGAAAATGCAAACTTATTTGAGGCCGAACGGGTTGCTCGTGAAAAAGCCGAAGCCTTGCGAGATGCCGCTCAAGTAATTAGTTCAAAGCTTTCGTTAGATCAGGTAATTGAAGTTGTATTAGAGCAATTGGCCCGGGTATTACCCTATGATTCGGCCTGCGTGATCATGGTTGAGGGCCATTTTCTTCGCGTGATTGCTGGTCGGGGGTATGAAAACTTTACCGATGTGCCTAATCTTTCGACAACCACTTTTCCCAAAGATGCCAGCGTGCTAACTGAGGTAGTTCAGAATGGTAAGGCCCTGATGATCCCTGATGTCAAGGATTATCCCGGTTGGGTCGTGACTCCCTTTTCAACGCATGTCCGCTCAACTTTGGCAGTTCCCTTGTGGGTCCGTGAACAAGTTATCGGCTTGTTTAGCATTGATCGAGTTAAGCCTGGGGGTTTCTCTGCCAGCGATCTAGAACTGGCCGAAGTTTTCGCAGCTCAAACTTCAGCCGCAATTGAGAACGCCCGTCTCTTTGAAGCGCAAGAAAAACGAGCCGCTGAATTGGAAACGATCCGGCAGGTTAGTCTTGGCCTAACTGCCAGCCTGGAGCCTCAAGCGGTATTCGATGCAATCTTAGATGGCGTTTTCAAATTAATGCCGGATGTTTTGGATGCCCATATTTTTGTTTATGATGAAGGGCGTCTCAGTTTTGGGGCCTCATTGTGGCAAGATGGCAATCGCGGTAAGTTATATGCAGAACCGCGTCAAAATGGATTGACTTATTCAGTGGCCCGCTCGGGGAAAACCATCAAAGTTGACGATTTCAAAACCCATTCTCTGTTTGCCGATCAAAACGGCGCTGAAGGTTGGCAGGGATCAATTGTGGGGATGCCGGTAAAAATCGGGGAACGCGTTGTGGGGGTTCTCAATGTAGCCCACTCGGAACCGTACGCATTTTCAGAAGTTGAATTGAATTTGTTCCGTTTATTGGGTGATCAAGCTGCCCTGGCGATCGAAAATGCCCGGCTATTTGAACAAACAACCACCGAACGCCGCCATATGGCACTGCTATATGATGTGGGGCAGGCTATCGTGGCCGCTTTTGAAATCGATACTATTTTAACCCGCGCCTTAGAGCTGATTTGCCAGGCTTTGTCTGGGGAAGCTGGGGCAGTCTGGTTATATCAACCCGATGACGAGCGGCTTGAAATGCGGGCTTTATACGTAAATGGCTTGGTTCCGTTGGCAGAGTACATTGCAGAAAATGAACGGCAATTAGGAGTAGGTGAAGGTCTCGTCGGCTGGACTGCCCGCGAGCGCTTGCCGGTTAATGTCGAGGATATTCAGGAAAACCCCCATTGGCAGACAGTTCCTTACCTAGAAGTTGATATTCACTCATTTTTGGCAGCTCCAATTATGGAGGGGCAAAACTTACTTGGCGTGATTGCCATACTGCACTCCCAAAAAGCCGCATTTTCTACCGCCCACCTGGAACTTATCCAAACCGCCTGTCAACAAGTCGGTTTAGCCCTTAGCAATGCTCGCCGTTATCAGGATATCAATCGGCTGGTAGATCTGTTGGCTGCGGAACAATATCGGTTGGAAAGTCTCATTGAAATGCTCCCCGTGGGGGTTTTACTCCTCGATGCGAACTACCATCTTCAAGTGACCAATCCCTTAGGGCGTGAAATATTAGCCATCCTTGCTCCTAAAATTGAAGATGGCATCGTATCGGTTCTGGGTAATACCACTCTTGCCGATTTGCTAACCCATCAGGATGATCCCCTGCCAGTCGAAATAGCTGTACTTGATCCCCAGCCTGGAATATTTGAAGTTCAGGCGCGGGCGATTGGGGGTGAACAAGTTCAATGGGTGCTCTCCCTGCGGGATGTAACCCAAGAACGGGAAATCCAGGAACGGGTTGAGATGCAAAATCGGCTGGCGACTGTGGGTCAGCTTGCCGCCGGAATCGCCCACGATTTTAATAATATTATGGCTGCGATTGTCGTCTACGCCGATTTGCTAATGATGGAGCCAGACCTTTCACAGGCATCTCAGGAACGCTTGGTAACCATTCAGCAACAAGTCCAACGCGCTTCTAGCTTGATCCGCCAGATTTTAGATTTTAGCCGCCGCTCTGTTATGGAACAAAGTGCTCTGGATCTGTTGCCTTTCATGAAGGAAATGGAAAAACTGCTCGAGCGCACCCTGCCCGAAACTGTCCGCCTAGAGCTGATTTATGCTGAGGGGGAATATCAGACCCTGGCCGATCCGACTCGCCTGCAACAAGTTTTCATGAACTTGGCAGTCAACGCGCGCGATGCGATGAAAGATGGCGGCCGCTTGCGATTCGAACTGAATCATAATGAGTTATTCCCTGGTGAGATTCCCCCAGTCGTAGATATGCCGCCTGGAAATTGGCTGCGAATCGGTGTAATTGATACTGGGGTTGGGATTGCTCCTGATAATCTATCTCGCATTTTCGAACCATTTTACACCACCAAGCCTGTTGGGCAAGGGACTGGTTTAGGGTTGGCGCAAGTATATGGTATCGTTCGCCAACATGAAGGTTTTATCGATGTAAAAAGCCAGGTTGGCATTGGCACCCAATTCGAAATTTATCTTCCAGGTTTGCCGGGAGAAGCCGAAGATGATGATAGCGATGTTGATCGCAGTCTCATCGATGGCACTGGGAAAACAGTTTTGTTGGTCGAAGATGATGCCACGACGTTGACGGCATTACAGGCTCTTTTAGATGCCCATCAATTCCAGGTGCTAACGGCCTCCAATGGCAGCGAGGCCTTGAAGCTGCTGGAGCTTCAACATTCAACGATCTCATTGGTGATCAGCGATGTTGTTATGCCCGAAATGGGTGGCATGGAACTGTACTCCGTCATGAAAATTAGCTGGCCCGAAATAAAGATGATCTTCATCACCGGCCACCCCATGGACAGTCAGGATCAGGATGTGCTTGAACGCGGCCGGGTCGTCTGGCTCCAAAAACCCTTTTCAATCACCGATTTCAATCGGGCTGTTCGTAAAGTGTTTGGGTGATGAAAAAACTGGCACCTTTGCTAGTACAATATTTCCCCCAAAATCGAAAACAAACTGATCAATAACGGTACTCCCACAATCGCCGCCACGACATACAAGACCACCATCCATGGGGAGGTTTCTTTCGCAGTAGGGAGTTCCTCGCCTTCTGCCAGGTGGCGTACCATTTTTGCGGTCTGTTGGACCAGGTTTGAGATGGGTTTGCCAGTCCCAAAAGTCCACAACCAGCCCTCAGCGGGGGTGGGGACCACGATTTTGGTTCCACCAAAACTTTGCAACCACAGCCGAATGGCCTCCGGCGGATTAGCAGCCAATTCCCCAGAGATGATGACCGTTTGAGCCGCCGCCAGGGTCTCATCGGGCACCCCGCGATCCACCACATGAACAGCCGCGGGGAGCGAGGGGGTTTCGCGTTGCAACGCGGCCAAAATTCCATCTGAGAATTCATTGATCGCCGTCGTTAACACTAACACTGGAAAAGCTGCATGCCGGGCTGCCAGGGATTGTTCCGCCCGGCGGCCATCAGCCCGTAATGTCACCCAATGATAGGCCAACAACCCTGCAAAAATAATTAACATTTCCAACAAAACCAGGGAGGCGCGTTGGAAATTATCGGGTTTATCCCCCAAAACCGTGCTTAAAATCTGGAAGATCAACGACCCGGCACTTACCATCACCCCGATGACTCCGGCGAACAAGGCTAAATAAAGGTAAGCCTTTCGCACCACTGATCGCCGGGCATGGTCTCCGGCCTCTCCCTCTTCGGCCGCTCTCGCTGCTAATGGTCGCCAGGTGAGAATCCACAAAGGCAGTCCGACGATCAGAGTCGCCAGTGCAGCCGATAATCGCTCCCTCAGCGTGATTCCCCAGGGGAAAGTGTTAATCAGAGTGTCAATGACGAATGAAAAGAGGGCAGTGACTCCAATTATTGTTGCGATCAACCCAACCGCCGACAAAATGTAGCTATACAATCGTCGTAATCCTGAGCGGCGCGGCGTTGCCGGTAGATCATCCACTTCCGCAGTCAATACGCGGCCATAATAAGCCCAGATGCCACCAAACGGTACCGCGGCCGATAGCGGCCCACTGATTTCGGTCAAAAATCCGGCCCCACCCATGCTTTCGCCAAAAATCGCCCGAAAGATGACGTCCAAAACCAGACCCGCTGGAATCAAAACCCCGCCAACCCCGATCAAACTGAGAACATACAGGACGAAAATCCGTAATATAGATTGTTTTTCGGGCATATGTTCCAATGATGGCCTGACAACCCGTTGCCACCAGAAATACCATAAGGGCGTCCCCACGATGAGAAGTGCCAGGCCGTTGGCTAAACCTGCCTGGGTGGTATCGCCAATCGTTTCCGATAGATTGAGAATAAAATACAGAACTTGCTGGACCCCACCCACCACCATTGCCAAGGCGTAAATAACCCAAATATAGCGATATAGGCGGCGAGATTCAGGATAGGCATCCCCCTGGGGTTCAGCCGCCCAATCTTTACGTTCCACCGACAAAAAATAGGCCGCGATCAATCCATTCATCAAGATGGCAAGCAGGTTATCGACCCAGGTTTGCCCCTCCCCGATGACGGCCAGATTAGTTGCCAATCCAAAAATGGAGAGCCACAAACGGCTCAGCAAAGCCAAGATATTCTGCACCACCGGCATCAGCGTCGCTAACAGCGATCCGTACACGAAAATTGCTCGCAGCCGGGCAAACCGCTCATCAGGATCATCAATATTTTTTTGGGCCAGCCACCAGTGCAGCAAAAAAACCGGCACGCCTACTAAAATCAGTGACAGCGCGCTGGCCAGTTGATTGGCACCCCCGATCTGATCATCCGAAAATATCGACCGGGCCAGCCCAATTAACCCCCACAGCACCACTTCCAGGCTGATAAAGGCTACCAAATATACGTAAAGCCGTCGAATTGTTTTCATGCTGTTACTCCTGAATAATTGTGAACGGTGAATTGGGAATTGTTAATTGTGAAGTAGTCAAATGGTGCTTTTCATTCACAATTCAGCATTAACCGTTCACCATTCACAATTGCTTTAAGGTTTTATAGGTTCGGTATACCAATCCCAGCCCCAATAAGGATAAGGCATATTCACTACCCGCCATTCCCCCTCCTGAAGCGTGAGCAGTGCCAGAGCATTTTCGTCCCAACCGCGGTCGAAAGGCGAATTGCTGTTGTGGATGATCGTTAGTTCCACTGTGGCTTCATCATCAACAATGTTCACCGCTCCCAACTGAACGCCACTTTGGGCGATATCCATCCCGATCATCATCTGCTGGAAAGTGGTGTAAGTTGGTTTTTCGGCGGCCTCTTGAAGATAGCCGTAAGCCCGTTTGAAATCCTCTTTTTGCAGGGCCAAAATATAATTCCGCACCACTCCCTCGGGGGTCGATTCATCTCCGTACTCCTGGGGTTCCTGGCGGACAAAGAACAGCACCACCGCCACAACCACCAACAATCCAATAAACCCTAAAATCACCATCAAAAATCGATCTTGTTTCATTTTTTCTCCATCAGACGTATCTTTTCAATGATTCGGGGGTGAAACAAAATCACACACCAACCCCAAGCA
>CAYVQU010000169.1:0-11026 GCA_964453155.1 uncultured Anaerolineales bacterium
TCCGTGTTCGAAACATCTTTGTGAAGGGCGGGTTTCTGACCTCCCCCCGCAGGCGGGGGGACTGAGGGGGGTAGGGATACTCCCTCTGGATAAATCATCGCGATCGGCGTTTGAACCGCGACGGTGATTCCCACTTCTACCAATGTTTGCACCGTCCCACTCGCCGGCGCTTCAATCTCTACGACGGATTTATCGCTCTCGAAGGAGAATAATGTTTCACCTTTCTCGACAAATTCACCGTCGGTTTTGAACCATTCCAGCAAATTAGCATCGGTCATGATCAGACCAAGTTTGGGCATTACGACTTCGTAGGGTTGATTTGACATTTACAATCTCTGAATGGAACGCAGATGACGCCATTTGGCGGATTCACGCGGATTGTTTTTTTAGAAAAATCCGCAATTAGTGAAGCGGCATCTGCGTTATGCCGTACCGGCACAGTGTCTGGGTTCTATTTTTTCTTTTTAGCCCGGTAACTTTTGATATATCGCATCCCGAAGGGATCGCGGTTGGTAAGAAAATCAATCGCCAGGGCGGTGTCGACCAAACCGGCTGTTTTGGGGTCAACTAAGGCCGCGTGCAGACCCCATGGGACCGCAGCGATCAGATACGCTAAATCAATGACGGTTTGGGTTGGCATTCCATGCCCGGCGTTGCCGATTCCCAAAATGGTGGCCAAACCCATTTCTTCCGAGAGAACCTTCAATGTCTCAAGCGTGATCTGCATCGAAGCGGGGACCGCGGCTGTTGCCAAACACACCGCATCGATAACCACATCTTCACGCGGAATACCGTAGGATTCAGCGGCGTCTAAAATCACCTGGGTTTCAGCAATGCGCCCCTCAACCGTTTCAGGTACGCCGTGCGTATCTCCGATGGGTATTCCCACGATGGCTGCACCGTACTTGGCCGCGATGGGCATTAAACTTTCTAGGACGTCGGCTTCGGCAGAGACAGAGTTTAGGAGGGCCTTATATGGTTGCAGCGCAGACAGGGTTGCGTCGAGGGCCACCGGATCACGGGTATCGATAGAAATTGGACAGCCAATTTCCTCGTGGACGGCGACCGCCACTTTGGGGAGCAGTTCCACTTCGTCCAAATCGTGATGGACAATCAATACATCAACGCAATGAGTGCCGACTTCGTGCCCAAACCGGGCTAGCTCAAGCAATTTATCAATCTTGCCCGCTTTTAGTTCAGCCAGAACCTCGGGGGATGAATCCATCACCCGCAACTGATCGTTAATTAGCATTGTCGGGTGGCCGGGGCCAAAATCGAGTGTCCCATTTCGGGAGGTAAGTTTTGTCATTGTTTTTTGTGTACAGGTCTACTTTGGGCAGTAGGAAAACTTTGTTTCACCACAAAGATACGAAGAACACAAAGTTTTTCTCTGTGACCTCAAAGGATTTTTTGTGCCCTTTGTGACTTTGTGGTGATTAAAATCATCATTCTTACCGTCTCAAAGGATCAGTATTTTCACCGAAAATCTTTTTCGTCCGTTCGTAGGCTAAAGCCTCGGTATCTGAGGGACGAAATTCCATCCCGATGAAACCGTCAAAACCGAGTTCATCAAGTTTACGTTTGATGTTGACGAAGTTGATCTCACCGGTGCCAGGTTCTTGCCGGGTGGGGCAATCGCCCACATGGACGGTGGGGTACAGACCCCAATAATCTTCCAGGCCCTGGATCAAATTGCCCGAGCCGCGTTGTTGATGATAGCAGTCGAAACCCAGACGGAGTTGGGGGTGATCGACCCGGCGAATCCAATCGGCAGAGAGTTCATGGTTGCTGACCAGCACCCCGCCTTGAATATTGTATTCATTCAAACCCTCAATCCAGACTTCGACCTCGGTTTGCTCGACCAATTTCATAATTTTTTCAGTCTGGGAGAGCAAGTTGGCGTACTGTTCGGCCTCGGTGAAATTGGACGAGAGCCGACGGGTCCATTCGGCTCCGTCGATGATGTCGATTTGATTTGAGAAAATAAAGAGGTGATCGATGTCATACTTGACCGCCATCTCCAGGCTTTCAGCCCAAGTGCGGACGGTTTTCTCATTATCCGCGGGATCCGCCAGAGAACCCATATCCTCGTCAAACGTCGAGTTAATCCGGGCTCCCAAGCGTTGGCACTCCGCCGCAATTTCCGCGATCGGGGCCATCCGCCAACACCACACGTCGTAGCGCATAACGCCCAATTCCACGAATTTTTCAACCCGTTCAACGATGGGAACGTCGGTAAACCAAAAATCTAAGTAACCAGTGTAGATCATAATCTTTAAGGGTCAGGGGACAAGGGAATAGGGGTTAGGGTTGGGCCTTGACGAAACTCAAAGCCCTAACCTTTAACCCTTATCCCTTGCTTAAATCGGTCCGCCAAACGTGCCGATCCGATAGGCGATCAGCAGGTAAACGGCCGCGATGAAGAAGACGGCAAAGAAGATCATCAAGGCGTAGTCCGCTGGTTTGAGGATCGACTCGTGGAGGTAGGTCCGATCGGCACTTCCCGAGAAGGCCTTGGATTGCAGTACCACCTCTAATTGTTGGGATTTCACCATCGAATTAAGGATCAGGGGGACGGCCACTTTACCGTAGACCCGGACCCGTTTGATAGCGCCCATTTTCTCCATCGCCAGACCGCGCAAACGTTGGGCTTCAATGATGCTGTTGAATTCTTCGATCAGGAGGGGGAAGAACCGTAAGGTTGATGAGAAAATGAAGGCAATTTTATAAGGAATCCGCGCCTTGACCATCCCAACGATCATGTTATTGACATCGGTTGTAAAAACGCCCAGAGGAATGATCAACGTTAGGGTGAGGGTTTTGAAGATCACATTCAACCCATAGATAAAACCATCCCAGGTCGCAAAGCCGCCGCCCACTAACCACCAATTTTCAGGGAAAGTGAACATCCGTTGCAATTGATCCGGGGAATCATACCCTTGGATCGCCATGACCTGATCTACATTGAAAAATGCATGGGTCAACAACAACAAAATATAAAACGGCGTCATGATCGTCAGAATCAGCCGCACATAACTCCATTTAACGCCCACCAACAAGCACGCGGCGACCACCACAAAGGCCATAATAAATTGTAGTAGCGGGCTTTCCCAGGTGAAGGCAATAATGGTGACAATGGCCATCATGAACAGTTTTGGCCGAAAATCGAGGCGGGAGAAAAACGAATCACGCTCGACGGTTTGAAATTTCATCATACTCATGCTGCACTTCCTTCGGGAACCAGCTTGAAACTGGCCGCAATTTCTTCAGGGGTGAGGAGTGACTGATAATTGGCATCCATGGCCTGGATTTCCTGGGCCAGTCGGACAGACTGGGGGGCCGTCAGGAAAGTACTCCGCAACAGGTCAGAGGCGTGATACGCCGTACGGATATCCGAATCCATCAAAATGGTCCCCTTCCCCATGACCACCACGCGTTCGGCATAATCGGGCATCAGGTAAAGGTGATGGGTGATCACGATCACCGTTTTCCCCATTTCGTGGAGTTTTTTACTGATATCCAGAATATAGCGCGCCCCGCGATAATCCTGGCCGGTGGTGGGTTCATCAAAGATGATGATTTCGGGTTTCATAGCCAGAATGGCGCCGATCACCAACCGAGCCCGGTCACCTTTCGGCAGGGAGAGCGGATGTTCGTCTTTGACCTCGACCAAGCCCATTGATTCCAGGCTTTCCATGGTACGAGCGTCAACCTCATCTTCTGGATAATCCAGGTTTTTTAGCGCAAACGAAATTTCTTCGGCCACAGTCGCATTGAAAATCTGGTTATCGGGGTTCTGGGCCACATAACCAATCCGCCGGGCCAAGCCGGAGACATCGAGTTCGTCTGTGGAAACACCGCCCACCTCCACGACCCCTTCGGTGGGTTGCAGCAGATTCAGGAAATGCTTCACCAAGGTGCTCTTACCAGCGCCATTCTGACCAATAATGAGCACATATTCGCCTTCGCGGACATCCAAGGAGACGCCGTGTAATGCCTGGGTCCCATCCGGATAAACATGTTTCAATTCTTTGAGCGAAAGCAGGGGATCGCTGGTTTTGGGTTGGCGCTCCGGCAAATCAATTGGGGTTGAACCGCTGGTTTCATTGAGATCTTTAATTTGTTCAGTTCCCGCCGCCATCCGAACCGGGATTTTAGGGATTGCCAGACCATTTTTCAGAATGTAATAGAAAGTACGGGCAACCTGGGGGGGGCGAACTTCGTGTTCGATTAGTTTTTCGATGTCGGCATAAATATCATCGGGCGGGCCGAGTGCGACGAGTTCACCTTCTGATAGCAAGGCCACCCGATCGGTATATTCGGCCATTTCTTCAGCCGAATGGCTGGCCATGACAATCGTCATCCCCAATTCCTGGTTCAATTCGTACGCGGTGCGGAAGACTTCTTCGGCCCCCACCGGATCCAATTGAGAGGTCGGTTCGTCAAGAATGAGCAAACTGGGTTGAACCGCAATCGCAGCCGCTATCGCCAGGCGTTGTTTTTGTCCACCCGAGAGTTCATGGGGGTGTTTTTCCTCTGTTCCTTCCAATCGCACTGCCGCTAACACTTTAGGAATACGAGCAATAATTTCTTCACGCGGGAATTTTAAATTTTCAAGGGCAAATGCAATTTCATTTTCGACCGAAGTGGATATCAGTTGGGTTTCAGGATCTTCAAACACCTGTCCAACATGGTTCGCGAGGGTACTAATGGAGTGTTCCAGGGTATCTAAACCGGCGGTGTGCACACTCCCGAAAAAGCGCCCCCCATAAAATTGGGGCACAATCCCGTTGAGGGCCAAGCATAAAGTGGACTTTCCTGCCCCGGTCGGTCCAACAATCCCTAGAAATTCACCCTGATTAACTTCCAGGCTGATATCTTTTAAAACAAAATCAGTTGAACGCGGATATTTATAAGAAACATCCTTAACAATGGCAATTGGTTCGGACATGCGATCACCTTTCTGGTGGAACTTTGTGAGGATGGAGAAAAATCTCCATCCTCACGAGAAAAAAATTTAGTAAACCGCGTTTTCCGGTTTCACCAAACCAATGGCACGCAGACCAGCGATCACACCACCACCAATGACAACGCCGATCAAAACGCGCATCAGGTTTTCAAAGGGGATAATCGGGATGAGCATGGTCCAAACTTCTTCGGGCCAGTTGAACATGTGATAGGTAATTGCCGAGGCAACGGCGTGAGCCATACCAAAGACAGTCCAAGTACCAAACGCTAAGCCTGCAATCACTTGGCCCCAATTCTCGCTGTTGATCCACTTGGCAAACAAAGTGCGAGTGGGCAGCGCAAATAACAGCAATGCAGACCAATCCAGGAAAGATCCAGCGATGACCGGCCATAAACCGATCCCGTTCAGGAACAAGGCGCGACCAATGAAATACAGGAAGCCGACCAAGCAAAAGATGAACACATACAGCCACCAACCTTTGCGTTTGTCACCGACCACCATCGAGCCGGCCGCAAATGCGCCAGTCATACCCGTAATAATGCTGACAACCAGCACACCCGCGGTATGAGGGGCCAGGAATCCGCCGATCAAGACGCCGATACCGGCGGCAACTGCCCCCGCGATCGGTCCCAAGATCCAGCCGACCAAACCAAAGATACCCTGGCTCATGGGGAAGCTACCACCGGATGCCAAGATTACCGAGAATGGGAAAAAGGATAGCGCGACGATGACAGCAGCCAAAACCACGATATAGGCTACGGGGGCACCATCAATCGCGGCACCACCTAAAAACTCAACTTTTCGTTCTTCGCCAGCAGGCATATTTTCAGACATTTCTTCCTCCAAAAAAGAAAAATCTTGCGTTGCCAGATCATCAACACCCGGCAACATTTTTTGTAGTGTTACAGGGATACAGCAGACTTCAATTGGTTTCCAGGCACCTCCTTATAAAAAAATGAAAAAAGACAGTGACCCAATTTGGACAAATGATGATGAAATAATTCACTCGTTGCGTCCAGGCGAACTTGGGCAGCACAAATACACAGGTTTAAACACCAATTCTTGACAAAGGTTCTATGTCGGCCAAAATGACTTGACAGCCGCGACGATATCGGCCGCATCCGGCAGTACATAATTCTCAAGGATTGGGCTATAAGGCAAGGGTACGTTTTTGGCCGCAACCCGGGCAATAGGCGCATCTAAATATTCGACCGCGTCCTCGGCCAGCATCGCCGCGATCTCAGCCCCGGCCCCGGCGCGTTTGTGACCTTCGTAGGCCACGACGACGCGGCTGGTTTTGGCGACGGATTGGATTAAGGTTTCTTTGTCCAATGGAACGAGGGTACGGGGATCGATGACTTCGGCGCTGATGCCCTCTTTTTCGAGTTGGTCGGCGGCCTCCAAGGCTTTCTTGACCATCATGTTGATGCCGATGAGGGTGACATCGCGGCCTTCTCGGAGGACGTTCGCCACCCCAAAAGGTACCGTGAAATCCGGATCGTCGGGGACATCCCCGGAATCCCCATAGAGCATCTTATGCTCGAAGTAGAGCACCGGATCGTCGCCGCGCAGCGCGGTTTTGAGCAAACCCTTAGCATCTGCTGGGTTAGAAGGGGCCACAATTTTGATCCCCGGGACGTTCATAAACCAGGCTTCGGGGCTTTGGGAGTGTTGGGCCGCCGCGGACCCGGGGGCCCCGGTGGTGACTCGAATGGTCAGCGGCACGTTGGCCTTGCCGCCACTCATAAAACGGGCCTTGGCTACCTGATTGACGATCTGGTCACCGGCGCACATCAAAAAGTCGCCGAACATGATCTCCACGATGGGGCGCATCCCCATCATCGCGGCGCCAAGTCCGGCCCCAACGATGGCGGCTTCGGTAATGGGCGTATCCCGGATGCGTTCTTCGCCAAATTCGGCCACCATTCCATCCGACACCCCCCACACGCCACCAAACAACCCCACATCTTCGCCGATCAAAAATACGTCCGAGTTGGCCCGCATCTCTTCTGACATTGCTTCTCGAATTGCTTCTGAATAAGTTATCTCTCGCATATTTTTTTCCAATGATTCACCACAAAGGCACAAAGTTCACAAAGTGTTTCTTTGTGTTCTTCGTGTCTTTGTGGTGAAAATTATCATTTTAGAACACCAAGCCATCATGGGTGTCCGCATAGACGCCCTGTAGAGCTTCGTCAGCCACCGGGATGGGGGCGCTAGCGGCGTATTTCACCGCGGCGTCGAGCTGCTCCTGGACGCTGCCCATTAAATCTTCGATCTCACCTTCACTGATAATTTCCGATTGGATCAATCGCAACCGGAAAGCAGGGATCGGATCGCGGCCTTGCCATTCTTCCAACTCACCCTCGGGGCGGTAGATCATCGGATCACCCTCATAGTGGCCGCGATGCCGGTAGGTTTTGGCCTCGATCAGGGTTGGGCCTTCACCAGCCAAAGCCCGTTCACGAGCCTTCACGGTGGCATCGTAAACCGCAATGACATCATTGCCATCCACAATCACGCCGGGGAACCCATAGCCTTCAGCCCGGATTGCCAAATCCTGGATTGGGGCTTGCTTGTGTTGGGGCGTCCCTTCACCATAAAGATTGTTCTCGCAGAAAAAGATCACCGGGAGTTTCCACAACCCGGCTAAATTGGCCGATTCGTGGAAGGTGCCTTGGTTGATGGCGCCATCACCGAAGAAAGTCAGCGAAACTCGCCCTTCTTTACGCATCTGGAAGGCCAGGGCGGCGCCAACTGCGGCCGGAAAACCACCCCCAACGATGCCATTGGCTCCCAAAATCCCGATGTCAAAATCAGAGATGTGGAGCGAGCCCCCGCGCCCCAGGCAGTAGCCGGGCGATCGGGCGGCAAGTTCGGCCATCATAAATTGGGGATCACCACCCTTTGCGAGGAGATGTCCATGCCCGCGATGCGTGCTGGTGATGACATCATCCTGGCTGAGGGCTTCACCAGCGCCGACGGCGGTGGCTTCCTGGCCCACACACGAGTGGATAAAGCCGGGGATCAATCCGCCGCGGCGTTCTTCGATGGCCCGCAGTTCAAATTCGCGCACCAACGTCATCTGGCGGAAGAACTGGGCCAACTGATCTTTAGAATATTCGTTTAAATCTTTTTGTGTCATTGCTTTCCTTCAAATTTTGAACCGCGAATTACGCTAATCTACACCAATAAATCAATTAAAGAAAATTCGCTAGATTTTCGTTTTTAGGCCTCCGACCATAATCTGGTTGCAGCTTCACGGGTTTTGGCATGGAGCGCATCCCAATCGGCGTTGAGAACTTCGCCGTTTTTGACTTTGACTTCACCCGCGACCAAAACACCGCTGACGTTTTCACTGTTGCGATAGAGCAGCATTTGCTCAAATAAATTGTGCTCCTGCACCGGCGTGGGCAGATCGGCGTTGATGAGTTGCAGGTCGGCCTGCCAGCCGGTTTCGATCCGGCCGATTTTTTCGTAGCCGAGGGCTTTGGCCCCGCCTTCGGTTGCCAGGTACCAAACCAAATGGGCGGGCATCACCTGTGGATTTTGGTGTTTCGCTTTGTGGATCAGGAAAGCCCCGCGCATGACTTCGAAGAAGTCGTCCACATACCCGTCGCTGCCGAGGCCGACGGTCACTCCTGCTTCCACGAGTTCGGGTACCGGAGCAATCCCACCGCCAACTTCGCAGTTGGAGAGGGGCATATGAGTCATTTTGACGCCCCGTGCGGCCATCAGTGCAACTTCTTCGGGTTCGATTTGGACGCATTGGGAGGCTAAAAAGCCTTCCCCGGCAACTCCCAGTTGATCATAGTAGGGCAACGTTCGCATCCCGAAGTTTTTCAGGGCATTTTCGGGTTCGTAGGTTCCTTCGGAGACATGAGCGTGGAGCAGAACACCTAAATCCTGAGCGATACCGTAGGCTTGCTGGATAAAATCGGCGGAGCAGGTAAAGGTGGTGTGGTGACAAATGAGACCAGTGATTAGTGGTTGGTGGTTAGTGGATAGATCAGACTTCCCACTTCCCACTCCCCACTTCCCACTTGCTTTCACGAAATCCGCATTTTCTTGCAGCCCCAACAACCCATTCTCACCCGACACCCGCTGCGTGGCTTCAAATGACAATATTCCACGCAGGCCCCATTTACGAACCACTTCGGCCTGAGAAAAGAGACAACCAGGCAGAGCTTGGGGGGCTTCGGTGCAATCGTAGAAGCTGGTCACGCCGCTTTTGAGCATGGAGGCGCAGCGGTAATCGGTGGCGGCATTGATCATGGCGTGATCGAGACGGTCTTCCACCAGGGGCCACCAAAAATCTTCGAGGAAGGGCCAGAAACCCGAGGGTGCTTTTTGCAGCGGAATCCCGTGAGCCAGGACACCGTACAAATGGGTATGCCCATTCACAAATCCGGGCGAGAGGACGTCGTTTGGGGCCGCCCAGATTTCATCTTCGGGGTATTTTGCCCGCAGTTTGGCGTTGGGGGCAATATCTACAATTTGATCGCCAACGACCCGTACCCCCCAATCCTTTTTTGGGGTTTCGTGGGGCGTAGTGATCAACCACTGGGGGAGAATAAGAAGAGAGGTCATAAATTACCGTATTTGTAAGGATGGCCGGCCGAGTAATCCGGCGCGTTCAACAATCTCAACCGTCGGGAACCAGGTTTCGGGCTGCAAGTCCATCAAGTCGATGCCAGCGATACCGGGGATTTCCATCAACTCTTGGATTTGCTCGACCACGATCTGGATGCCTTCGTCTTTTTGTTTATTTTTCGGTACCCCATCCAGCCGTTTGATGATCTCCTGAGGGACAACCACGCCGGGGGTGTATTTGTCAATGGCCCGGGCCATTCCGGCGGAGGCCAACGCCCCGATACCGATCAGGATGTAGGTTTTTTCGTCCAGCCCCAGCTCACGAATGCGCTGCATATACAGTTTGAGCAAATCCATATCGAAGACCAGTTGGGAGGTGACGAAATCGGCTCCGGCCGCGATTTTCTTCGCCAAACGGTGGGGCCGGAATTCCAGGGGCGGGGCGGTCAGGCCAATGGCCCCGCCGATCAGTACTTTGGGCGCGACAGCCAGCTGTCGCCCGGTTTCAAAGGTACCGGTATCCCGCAGGTGGCGGGTCAGATTGATGAAGTTGACCGAATCTAAATCGAAAACGGGTTTGGTTTCGGGGTGATCCCCCAAGGTGGGATGATCACCGGTTAAACACAATATGCTGCGAACCCCGAGGGCATGCGCGCCTAAAACGTCAGCCTGGAGCATCATCCGGTTGCGGTCGCGGCAGGTCATGTGCAAGATGGTCTCGATCCCAATTTGTTCGATCAGCCCGGCGACGGCCAGCCCGCACATATGGGGCGAGGCCAGGGAATTATCGCTGATATGAACGGCGTCCACCACGCCTTTCAATGTTGCGACGTATTCCATAATATCGGTGGCGTCGGCCGTATCACGGGGGTTGACTTCGCAGGTGACTAAAAATTCACCGGAGCGCAGCCGGCGTTCGAAGACGCTGTCGGTCCGCAGGGGGCGCTGTTCACGTTCATCCAGCTTGACTTGCTGCCAGGGGGGCGCCGTGCGGTGATGGTGGTCGCGCCCGGTGAAGGTGTTGACCCATGATGACGAACCTTGCAACTGCCAATCCACAATCGGGTTGCGCTGGTAGATTTCGTCGGTCCAGGGCAGGATTTCGGCGCGGTTGACGGCCTTGAACCAGGTACAGGTTTTCTCCCGGTCAACTTCACAGCTGCCGTCCATCCCCACCCCGCCGCAGGGACCGTTGCGCAGGTTTTTGGGACATTCCATCGGGCAGGCCAGCCCGGTCGAGTGCAAGATACATTGACCGCACATATGGCAGCTAAACAGCACCCGCTTGACCAATTCCTCAGGTGGCGCGACGACTTTCCCAGTTCCGGTGAGTAACTGGGGGAATTTTTCGTCGAGTTTGCGGCCGATGTTTTTTAGTAACGACATGTGCATTTAATACGAATGAAACGAACAATACCTTCGCCGATTATGGTGGTGAAGGGTGTACATTAACAGCATGAATAC
>CAYVQU010000170.1:0-10952 GCA_964453155.1 uncultured Anaerolineales bacterium
TGCCTATGTTTTTCGTTAATTTTCTGTTCTACCGCTACTTTTTGAGATGACACCATCAGACAACAAAAAACTCCGATCACGCCCATTCAAATTTAACACTGACGTTCCCGAAGTTCAATTTTCAGCCTAATTTGAGACCTGTTTGTGTCCCGGCCGCATCCAGATTACTAAGAATGGTCCTACTGCGGGCAAGAGAATGGCAATCAGCCCCCACAACGCATATTCCAGTAGCGACAGATTCCGCCGTCGTAAGAAAAATGCGGCCAACACCGCCATACTGAGAAAGCATATGGTTAACGACAGCCGCATCAAATTGGCATCCATGTTTAGATTGTAGTGGATTTTAAGGGGGAAATCAAGAACGAGCGTTCAAAAACAGTAGGGGCGCACGATTGCGCCCCTACAAAAATGGGCGTTACAAAAAAGTACTACACGATACCGTACGCCAGCATCGCGTTGGCAACTTTGACGAAGCCGGCGATGTTCGCACCGGTCAGGTAGTCACCGGGGGTACCGTAGGCAGCCGCAGCTTCCAGGCTGGCATCGTGGATGCTCTTCATGATCCCATGGAGGCGCTGATCAACCTCTTCACGGGTCCAGGAGAGACGCAGGCTGTTCTGGGACATTTCCAGACCAGAAACAGAAACACCACCCGCGTTGGCGGCCTTAGCAGGACCGTAAAGCACATCGTTAGATTGGTAAATCTGGATGGCGGGCAGGGTCGAGGGCATGTTGGCGCCTTCGGAGACCACGTAGCAGCCATTGTCGACCAAGGCCTGGGCGTTCTCGGCCTCGATTTCATTTTGGGTGGCGGAGGGATAGGCGATGTCGACTTTGATGTTTTCTTCGCGAATGACATCCCAAACGCTCTTGCCCTCAAAGTACGGCACATCGTACTTTTCGGCATATTCTTTGATCCGGCCGCGGCGGACATTCTTCAGATCCAGGACGTAGGCCAGTTTTTCGCGGTCGACACCAGCTTCGTCGACGATGGTGCCGGCCGAGTCGGACAGGGTGATGACTTTACCACCCAGGTCGAGGACCTTTTCGGTGGTGTATTGGGCTACGTTTCCGGAAGCGCTGACGGCACAGACTTTGCCGACGTGGCTTTCACCGCGGGTCTTGAGCATTTCTTCGGCGAAGTAAACGGCACCGTAACCGGTGGCTTCGGGGCGGATCAAGCTGCCACCGTATTCCATGCCTTTGCCGGTCAATACCCCGGTGTGCTCGTTGCGGATTTTCTTGTAATAACCGTACAGGTAGCCGATTTCGCGGCCGCCCACACCGATATCTCCGGCGGGTACGTCCACATCGGGGCCAATATGGCGGTAGAGCTCACGGATGAAGGCGTAGCAGAAGCGCATCACTTCGCTGTCGCTCTTACCTTTGGGGTCGAAGTCCGAACCGCCTTTGCCACCGCCCATTGGGAGGGTGGTCAGGGAGTTCTTGAAGACCTGCTCGAAGCCCAAGAATTTGATGATGCCCAGGTTCACCGAGGGGTGGAAGCGCAGACCGCCTTTGTACGGGCCAATGGCATTGTTGAATTGGACGCGGAAACCGCGGTTGACATGCACGTCACCATGGTCATCTTCCCACGGCACGCGGAACATCACAACGCGATCGGGTTCCACAATCCGCTCGTAGATTTTGGCCTGAACAAATTCGGGGTGCTTGGCTACGGTCGGTTCGAGGGTGGTCAGAACCTCTTCAACGGCCTGATGGAACTCGGGCTGGGCAGGGTCCTTTTCCTTTACTTTGGCAATGACTTCTTGAATTACGGACATCGTTTCTCCTTAAATTAGATAGAAAGTTATTGGTCAGAAGGTCTTACTAGTCTTAATAGTCCAATTGGTCTGATTAGTCAGGCCTTTTAGACATCTTAGACGAATTAGACCCTTTAGACTTTTTGGACTAAGGTACGTACAACCAACCGCGCTGCTCCATGGCTCTCACAACGCGGTCGATGGCAACCATATAAGCGGCGTCGCGGGTAAAGACGCCTTCGCCCGCCGACATGCGGAGGACGCTGTCAAAGGCCTGGGTCATTTTCTGGTCCAGGCGCTGTAGAACTTCTTCCCGGGTCCAGTAGAAATTCATGTCGTTCTGAACCCCTTCGAAATACGAAACCGTCACCCCCCCGGCGTTGCACAGGAAATCGGGGATGACGAAAACACCATTTTTATCCAGGATTTCATCCGCTTCGGGCGTGGTCGGCCCGTTGGCTCCCTCGGCCACAATTTTGACTCGGTCACTGATCTGGTTGACCGTCTCGGTGTTAATTTGGCCTTCCAAGGCCGAGGGGATCAAGACATCCACATCTTTTCTGATCCAGGCCCCGCCATCCTCGATGGTATAACCTTTCTCGGTGGCTTTATCTTTGTTGATCGAACCGTAGGTGTCGGTGATGGATTGTAGGAAGGGGATGTCGAGGCCGTCGGTGTGGCTGACGGTGTAGGACGTGCGGTCCTGGCGATCCCAGTAGGAGACGCAGATGACTTTGCCGCCCAGGATTTCGTTGAAGCCAATGGCCGCGTATTGGGCCACATTGCCGAATCCCTGGAGGGCCGCCGTCGATTTGGCTGGGTCCAGCTTCAAGTGTTTCATGGCCTCGCGGACGTTATAGATGGTGCCGAACCCGGTGGCTTCGGTGCGGCCCAAAGAGCCGCCCCCACCCACGGGTTTACCGGTGATCACCCCTGGGGTGTACTGCCCCTTGAGTTTGGAATACTCGTCCATCATCCAGCCCATCATTTGGGGCGTGGTGCCGACATCGGGTGCGGGGACGTCCTGTCGGGGCCCAATTGAGCGCCAGACCTGGTCGACCCAGCCGCGGCAGAGGCGTTCTTTTTCGCTGCCGGTCAGGGTGGCGGGGTCAACGGCCACCCCACCCTTGGCACCCCCTAAAGGGATGTCGGCGACCGCACATTTCCAGGTCATCCACATGGCCAAGGCCCGGACGGTATCGAGGGTCTCAGCCGCGTGGAACCGGATCCCACCTTTTGAGGGGCCACGGGCATCGTTGTGTTGGACCCGGTACCCAAAGAATATGCGCGCGGTTCCATTTTCCATTCGCACGGGAATTTGGAATGTGAACTCACGCAATGGCCAGCGCAGCATTTCAGCGATGTAGGGTTCTAAGTTGAGCAATTCTGCGACGCCATCGAATTGGGCTTGCGCCATTTTGAAAGCGTTCAGTTGATCAGTCATTTCGTCATCCATTTAGAAACCCGGTTTCTAAGTTCTAAAGTTTATATTTTTTCCTAAACCTAAATCATAGTGAAACTAAGAAACTGGTTTTCATCAACCTTGATAAAGTATAAACGGGCACCTCGGTATGGTGCCCGCAATCATCGTGCCGGAACTTTGTTGTAGGTTCAATAAGCTCATGGCAGTACCCTCAAAAAGGTGCCCCGAGGATAGCAAATGACCAAAAGAGCGGCAAGTGAAAAACTTCACCTGCCGCTCTATCATTGTCACGCCATGGACATGACATCCGCGCTGGACAAATGTTCGGCTTGGACAGGTTTATACAACAAATTTTCTAAGCAACATCCTGAGCCTGTCCTGAATTTGTCGAAGGGTGTAGCGTTTACTGATGGGCCGCAAGCTGGCGCGCCAACTCATCCCGCACAACCTGGGGGTTGGCCTTGCCTTTGGCAGCCCGCATCACTTGCCCAAAGAACCAGTTGATCAACCCTTCCTTACCACCCAAATAGGCCGCCACTGAGTCAGGATTTTCGGTTAGGACGGTGGCAATCAGGCTAGAAATTTGATCGACGTCCGAGACCTGGCGCAGACTGCGGGCTTCGACAATTTCTGCCGCAGATTGACCAGTTTCAAACATCGCGACCAGGACGGATTTGGCCGTTGTCTGGTTGATCACGCCTTCCTGGATGACCTGTAGTAATTCACCCAGGGCTGCGGGACTCACTTTTTGGGTGGTGATCGTTTCACCGGATTCATTCATCAGTCCAAAGAGTTCCCCGGTCAACCAGTTTGCGATTGTTTTTACGTCAACTTTTGGAGTTGCAATGACAACCGCTTCAAAATAATCGGCAATTTCATGCTCTGCGACCAGCACGTCAGCATTGTATTCATTTAACTGATACTGCTCCTGAAAACGGTTGCGTTTCGCCGTCGGCAGTTCGGGTAATCCGGCCTGAATTTCGGTCACCCAGTCATCGGCAACAACCAATGGGGGTAAATCTGGCTCAGGGAAATAACGATAATCTTCCTCGCCCTCTTTGCTGCGTTGAATAAAAGTGGCTTGTTTACCCTCGTCCCACCCCACAGTTTCTTGCCGCACCTGTCCACCAGAATCTAATATTTCAGCCTGTCGCTTGATTTCGTAGGCGATGCCGCGTTCCAAGGCCCTGAAACTGTTGAGATTCTTGATCTCTGTCCGAGTTCCGAATTCGTCAGTCCCCACTGGTCGGATGGACACATTGGGCTCGATCCGCATGACGCCTTTTTGCATATTTCCCGAGTTCACGCCCAGGTATTTTAGGATGTTTCGTAGTGTTTCGGCGTAAGCCCGGGCTTCTTCTGCAGAGCGGATATCGGGTTCGGAAACGATTTCCAAAAGGGGGACCCCAGCCCGGTTTAGATCAACCAGCGTGCCCTCTTCTTCGTGGGTAAGTTTGCCCGTATCCTCTTCCAGGTGCACCCGCCGCACTCGGATTTCGCGCTCTCCCTGGGAGGTGCGAATCTTTGCAATCCCGTGTCGAGCCAACGGTTCTTCGTATTGCGAGATCTGATAACCCTTGGGTAAATCGGGGTAAAAATAATTTTTGCGGGCAAAAATGCTGCGGGGGTTGATTTTACAACCCAATGCCAGGGCGACTTTGATCCCATATTCGATGGCACGTTGATTGGCGACCGGCAGCATCCCCGGCATCCCGGCGCAAACCGGGCAAACGGCGATGTTCGGGTCGGCAGTCGTGTTATCGACCACCGGGCAGCCGCAGAACATCTTGGAGTTGGTTTGCAACTCGGCGTGAATTTCAAGACCGATGACAGGTTCGTAGTTCATATAATGACGCGTAGGGGCACAATATATTGTGCCCCTACCAATAAAAATTACAATAATATTTCGGAATTATCCCCCACATTCAGGCTGCGGGGGTTGCCCTCAACGCAGGTGTTCTCGCCAAATAGCGACTTGGTCAGAACAATATCGGATACCTGGGCGTGGTCTTCGAGGATGGAATCGCGAATGACGCAGTTGTTGACCTTGCAGTTGGCCCCGATCGAGACATGGGGACCAAGCACCGAAGTGCGCACGTCGGCACTTGGGTGGACGAAAACTGGCGGAATCACAGTAACGTCCGTTCGTTGGTTGACTTCCTCAGAGTTGTCATGACCGTTGTCGAGCAGATATTGATTGGTCTCCAGAACGGCGTCCGCGGTGCCGGCATCCAGCCAAATGTCCACGCGTTGAGTCGTCATCTTGGCTTCACGTTCGAGCATGATGTTAATGGCATCGGCCAGAAAAAACTCGCCTTTTAGCTGGAGGGCGCGCTCCATTTGGGCCTCGATGGCAGAGATGAGCTCCATTGATTCTTTGAAGTAATAAAACCCCACGACGGCCAGGTTGTTGTACATCTCTTTGGGTTTTTCGATCAGACGGGTGACGTAGCCATCAGGGCCGACTTCAGTAACCCCAAACCGGCGAGGGTCAGGGACCGGTTTGACCCAGGCGATTACATCTGAATCATCGCTCCCCAGAAAGGAGAGATCGGTTTCGATCAAAGTGTCGGCAAAAACCATCAACATCGGGCCGTTCAGATAATCTTTGGCCAGATAAATGGCATGGGATTGTCCTCGCATCTCTTCCTGAACAACATAATGAACCTTATATTCAGGGTGATTCTCATTCATATAGGCTTCGATTTTGTCACCCAAGTAGCCAACGATGAAGACAAACTCCACTTTGTCGGGATCGGGGAGGGTGCCGAACATATCGAACAGGTGGCTGAGAACACTTTTCCCGGCCAGACTGATAAGCTGCTTGGGGCGACTCCAGGTATGGGGGCGCAGACGGGTGCCGTAGCCGGCCATTGGAATGACGATCTTCAAGGTTTCAGACATGGATTTTCCCTTCGGTTGCTGAAATGATTTGGAAGCGTATTATAACTCGTGAGACGTGAAGCGTGATGCGTGAATCTGCAAGATTCACGCATCACGCTTCACGGGGTAAATTTTCAAATCGAGTTGACTTTTAGGTTGGTTTCACAGAGGCATAAATTGCGGCCCCGATGGCGCCCAATGCGGCCGCAATGAAAATGCCGATTCCACAGCAGATGACGCCGGTGATGGCCGCGATTCCGACGGCCCCCGCGCCGGATGCGAAAGTGCGCGGGTCCACCCCAAGATCGCGGAATTGCTGCATCATTTCAGGGGGAATTTGCCCGAAAGCCTGGGCTGCGCTGCCCATAGCGGCTTGGACAACAGTAATGATGGTGCTGACAATGCCTCCCAGGAAACTTGCCAGTAGAGCGGCTAAAGCACCTTGGCCAGCGGCTTTACCCGAATCCCGCCGAGGCGGGAGGTAGGATGCCGCCAATACACCAATTCCGATGTAGGCCACAAATGTCAGGGGTCCTGTAATACAGGCTAGGAAGGGAATGAGACCCAATAAGCTTAATACGACGAGTATGGCAGTACCGATCAAACCAGCTTTCAGCCAGGCATTCATAGTTGCATTCTCCTTTTGTTTGTTTGCTATTTAAATCGGACGCAGACCTGCCCTGAGTGTAATCGCAGGGTGAACACTGAAAAACGCAGATTTATTAAGTTTAGTTGCTTTCACCGCGGTTAAGTTTTTATCGGAAAGTGTCTGAAATTAACGTCACTGCGAGTGGAGCGAAGCAGTCTGAATGCTGGTCTGGCAGATTGCTTCGTCGGCTCCGCCTCCTCGCAATGACGTTAATTTCAGACACTTTCCGGAGTCCACTTACCACATCGATAAAATGATGTAACTCATTGTAGAAACAAAATGTGAGAGAGTCAAGCAAACTATGTAACTAGTCCGGGGTGGACATATGCCAATTTCGGTTCAAGAGATCAATCCCAAAATACGTTCAAACCGAAAATTGCCAAGCGATTAGCCGTGGTGCGGAAAAATCGTTGATCTAATCCATCAGCCCAAACCGCACCACACATGCTATACTGCCGCCATGAATATGCACCAAGCCCCTGAAGAATTTGCCGCTCGTATGATCGAGATGCATGGCGATGAAGGTCGTGATTGGATCGCGCAGCTGCCGGGTACCTTGGCAGAATACGCCCAACGGTGGTCATGCACCATTCACTCACCTTTTGGATTGTCGTACAACTACGTGGCGCCAGTTACCAGACAAGACGGAACTGAAGCAGTCCTTAAAATGGGCTTCCCCAACCGGGAATTGCTCTCGGAGATGTATGCGCTGCAGCATTATGCCGGGCAGGGCATGATCCAGTTACTCGAAGCCGATTTCGAGAACCAGGTTTTTCTCCTGGAACGGCTGCGCCCCGGAGTGGAACTGGTTACCCTGAAAGGAGATGATGCCGCTACTCGGGTCGCGGCTGAAGTCATGCAGAAGTTATGGCGGCCGGTTTCAACGGACGTTCACCCCTTGACGGTTGAAAATTGGACAACTGGAATTCGTAAAATCAGACCTTATTATGGCGGGACGACGGGCCCTTTCCCCGAACATCTGGTGGACGCCGCCGAACAAATTTTTGCTGATTTCATTCCTGCGCAGGGAGAGCGGGTTCTACTCCACGGGGACCTGCACCATTGGAATATTCTCTCCGCCACCCGCGCCCCCTGGTTGGCCCTGGACCCCAAGGGCGTCATCGGCGAACGCGAATATGAAGTTGGAGCCTGGATCCGCAACCCGAATTTGGATCGGTTTGATGATGCCGAACTGAAAGCGATGCAACTGCGGCGACTGGATATCTTCTCAGAGCTGTTGGGTTTTGACCGTCAACGGATGATTGGTTGGAGTCTGGCGCAAGCCGTGCTGTCATCCTGGTGGGTAGTGGAAGATCATGGCGAAGTTGGCTGGCAGGCCATTCGATGTGCGGAAGCATTGTATGACTTTGCGAGACAGTGAAGAATTTGCCGTCTCGCAATGTCATTTTCCTCCATGCTATAATCGCAGCATGTTGAGAATAATTCGGGGAGATAGATGATGACGACACCGATTTACACGATTGGCTATAGCAAACGCGAGATTGATGGTTTTGTGCGAATTTTACAGACGCATGAAATCAAATTTCTGATCGATGTGCGCTCCAGCCCGTATTCGAAGTATAAACCGGAATTTTCGAAGCAGCCGCTGACAGAATATTTGAAGGAGAATGGTATCCAACATGTGTTTATGGGGGATACATTGGGCGGGCGACCCCAAGATCCCAATTGCTATACGGACGACAAAATTGATTACGCTAAAGTAGCTCAGGAATCTTTTTTCCAAGCAGGGATTGAGCGGTTACATAATGCCAGCCAGCAGGGGCATCGCGTTGCATTAATGTGCGCTGAAGGTAAGCCGGAGAATTGTCATCGGGCCAATTTGATCGGGCCCCGATTAATCCGGGATGGGTTCGAGGTCCGCCATATTGATGAGATAGACCAGATCCAAACTCAGGCCCAAATTGAAGCTCGATTAACCAGCAACCCCCCGCAAACAGAGTCCCCAGCCACAACCACCGACGATGTCCAACTCGATCAAATCCTGGCTGACGTGTTTGGCTATCCCCATTTTCGTCCCCTCCAAAGAGAAATTATTCAAACCATCCTGGTCAAAGGCGATGCCCTGGCCGTCATGCCAACTGGCAGCGGGAAATCATTGTGCTACCAACTCCCGGCGATGTTATTCTCAGGTCTGACGGTGGTAGTTTCGCCGTTGATCGCGTTGATGGAAGATCAGGTGTTAGAGTTGAAAGAGTGGGGGATTCCGGCAGTGTATCTCAACAGCACACTGTCGGCGGCCGAATACGGGACAACAGTGACCCAAATCAAGGCCAATGAGCCCAAATTGCTGTATGCGGCCCCCGAGACGCTGCTGCGGCCCGAAATTGTGAATTTATTAGAAAGCTGTCCGGTGGAATGCCTGGTGATCGATGAGGCCCACTGCATCTCGGAATGGGGCCACGAATTTCGGCCCGAATATCGCCAACTGGCTGGATTGCGGGCGCGGCTGCCCGGGGCGGTGACGTTGGCTGTAACGGCGACGGCGACCGAACGGGTCCGGGCAGATATCAAGAATTCTTTGGAAATTCCGGCTGCCAATGTGTTTGTCAGTAGTTTTGACCGAGAGAACTTGGTTTTAGAAGTGGCCGACAAGGTCAATGGGGTGGCGCAAGCGCGCGAGTTTCTCGATGCCCATAAAGATCAGGCCGGGATCATCTACTGCTCGACCCGCGATCAGGTTGATACCCTGACGGACGACCTGGTCCGGTATGGCTACCCAGTACTGGCCTATCATGCCGGGATGGAGGACGAAACCCGCCGTGCCCACCAGTATCGCTTCCGGTATGAGGACAATATCATCATGGTGGCGACGATCGCCTTTGGGATGGGGATCAACAAGTCGAATGTGCGCTTTGTTTTGCATTACAACCTGCCCAAAAATCTGGAGAGCTATTACCAACAAATCGGTCGCGCCGGGCGGGACGGATTGCGGGCGGATTGTTTGGTGTTGTATTCTTACAGTGATGTTTCCACCATCCGCTATTTCATAGAGCAAGAGGATCCCCAACTGCGTCCGGGTTCCGAACACCGCTTGCAGACTTTGTTAGCTTTTCTCGACGCCAACCAGTGCCGCCGGAAACCGTTACTATCTTATTTTGGAGAAAATTATGGGGCTGATTCGTGTGGAGCCTGCGATTCCTGCAACGGACAGACAACGACCGGAGAATCTGCCGCAGACACGACCGAACAAGTTGATTTAACAGCCCAGGCCCAAAAATTCTTGCAGTGTGTGCAAGAAACCCGACAGCTTTTTGGAATGGTCCACATTATTGATGTCTTACGCGGTTCGCGAGGTAAGAAAATTTTGGCGGCCAAACATGATCAAATCAACTCCTATGGGACCGGAACTGAGTACAGCAAGGACCAATGGCGGCAGCTCGCGGGCCAGTTCGTTAAAAAAGGCCTGCTCCAACGGACGCAGCCGCATGGCAGCCTGGTGATCACCCCGGAGGGGAAAACAGTTTTCGATGGTGAAGTCTTCATGGGCGTGCTCCCTAGGGTTGGATTGAAAACGACTGCCCCGCGGGCCGCACAGGAATATGATCTGGCTCTGTATGAGCAATTGCGGACTTTGCGGTTGTCCTTGGCCCAAGAACGAAATATTCCCTCCTATGTCGTTTTCCCCGACCGCACCCTGATCGAGATGGCCCAATACTTCCCGCTGACGCCAGAAACTTTGGGGCAAATTTATGGGGTGGGGGCGCGCAAATTAGAAGAATACGCGCCATATTTCTTACCCATTATTCAAACCTATTGTCAGGAAAATGAAATTCAGCCCATTAAACATCCCATAGCGCGGCAAACTCGAGGTCCTCGGCGTCGCTCCGCCGCTGGGATAAAACGGACGGAACTCGTGTGGGAATTATTCCAGAGCGGCAAATCACTGGATGAAATGGTGGCTGAAGTTGGGGTTAAACCCGCGACCATCCTTAAGCATTTTCGCAATGCCCGTGAGGCTGGACGCGATTTTGACTCCCCGGCGCTCAAGAAATTGAGTTCTCTCACCACAGCAGAAGAACAGGCTGTAGTCCAGGCTTTTGATGAATTTGGACCGATGCGGCTGCGACCAATTTTCGATGCGCTGGAAGCAAAAGTGTCTTACGATCAACTCCATTTGTGGCGGTTGATTTATGAAATAATGAAAAATGATGCGTAAGGTCAATACCTTCGCCAAAAAGGCGGATAAAAACGGCTTCTCGTAGTAAAGTTGTGT
>CAYVQU010000171.1:0-10943 GCA_964453155.1 uncultured Anaerolineales bacterium
TGCTTGGGGTTGGTGTGTGATTTTGTTTCACCCCCGAATCATTGAAAAGATACTACAGACTTATAAAAAAATGACTGTCACTATCCAGGTGGCAGTTATTTTTTTCTACATCGAACAAAATGAGCAAAAATGATTGCCTGACAAATTTTGTTAATTTCACCGCGGAGACGCAGAGATTCTCACTCCTTTTTGAGAAATACTGTAGTGGTCAACAATACCTTGAACATTACCGTCATTGCGAACGAAGCGGAGCGAAGTGCGGCAATCTGAATCTGCCAGGATGTAGACTGCTTCGGCGATAATGCTGCCTCGCAGTGACGTTAATTCTTTCATTGTTCAAGCTTCTATTGATGAGTACACTTTTTGAGAAATACTCTGCGAATACAGCGGCTCTGCGGTGGAAATCAGGCACATTATTTGTTTTGTCAGTTAACTAGGAACAAAAGTTTCGAACCCGATGTTTATATAAGTATTGGTTATGAGAATATACATAAAATATAGGAAATAGTGTTTACAAAACTTTTCAAGCTGTCTTACGTATACCTAAACATATGAACAACAAAACGTACACCCCAGTCAGTAACCGAATTTTTATCTTATTCCTCGCCATTCCAATTTTCATTTATGCCTGGACAAAGCTGAATTATTTCTACGCGGTGGTTATCGGGCTTGGATCGGCAGCCTTGCTATACGTTTTGCTTGTCCTGGCGCCCACTGATCGCCTGCAAAACCGGCTGCGAAAAATGAAATTCTTGGAAGCCAAAAAGATCATCAAAGGGCTTCGCAAGCAGATCAAACGAATCAGGTGGAAGAACTTGAGATCCGATCTATTCACAGCCTGTAACCTGGCTTGGGGGTTGGTCGGCGCACTTGAAAAGGAACCCCGGCACCAAGGGAAAGTGGAGGAAAACCTCCTCCCAATGCTGAACAATATGCAGCAGCAGATTGATCGCTGGCTCATTCATGAGCGCGGCAAACAACCGCTTACCCCTAAAGATGCAGAAAAACTACTCGGGATCTTGATGCACTACGACACGCTATTCCTGCGCTATCAAGAAGGTGGTATTCAGGCCGACGAGTTCCTCACCAGCCTGTACCACTCTGAGACCGCGATGATGGAAATTGGGATTAACCCCAGCCATATTGTCCAAGAGGATTCAAAGGTATGACTGGCAGTCGGAAAACGACATTAGCGTTTATCATCATCATCGGAATCATGCTGGCTTTGGGCGGGGTGTATTTCGGCCTCCAGCAGTTGCCCGACTTGCAAAATCTATTTACGCCCCCACCTGAAACCGTGGAACTGACCTGTGCCATCGGCTCGGAGAAAAGAGGGTTTATGGCAAACCCCACGGTCGCCCGGATTTTGGAACGTGAAGCGCGGGTGAAGGTTGAATTTGTCAAGAAAGGCACCCTCGAGCAAATCAGCCTCCCCGATGAAGCATTGTACCGGTTCGATTGCCTGTGGCCCTCCAACGATTCAGCCATGGAATTGCTGGCCGTCTTGCACGATCAAAATTTACCGGGTTACGGTCCGATTGATTTTAAAGCGGAACGGATTTTCCAGAGTGCTCTGGTAGCTTACACTCGCCGAGATATTGCCGATGCCTTTGTGGCTGCGGGGTTCACTTACCAGAAAGATGGGAAGCTATATTTTGCGGACAGCGCTCAACTTATCCTGGCAATGCTGAATGCCCAAACCTTTGGCGATTTAGGGTATAACCCCGCGGATAAATATCCCTTTTACTTCGATACTGCTGATCCGCGTGAAAGCAACTCCGGTAATATGGCCTGGACGACGTGGTTTCCCAGCATCCTATCGGGCCAATATCCCCTTTCGGATGAAGCGAGCTTAGCCCGCGTCGCCCCCGATCTGGTCGCGGCCTTCCAAGGTCTCCCTGCGCTGGAGCACTCCACCGGGACATTGTTCGAAACCTACACCTCGAACCCGCTCAAAAAAGGAATCTTCATCGCCTATGAATCCCAATGGGTCGAACATGCCGACCCGGCTAATTTCGATCTGGTTCGTATTTATATTGATCCCACGATGATGTCCGTTCATCCCCTGATTATCCTCAAAAATGAGCAGGATACGCCCGAAGTCACCGCGGCCAAAGAACGCCTGCTTGATGTCATGTACACCAGCCCCAAACTCCACAAAATCGCCCTAGAAGAGCACGGTTTCATATCTGCAAATCCTGAAATGCATACGGCAATCGAGAATTACTCCCAACTGGTGGCTGCCTCAGGCTTAAACATGACCAACAATCCCATGCCGGTCCCCAAATCTAAGATTACTATGGTTATGACGGCCTTCTACATGAACCCCGATCTGCTCACCAAATTTGTCACCGACCCGGCCTCCCTGACCATCGAAGAAGTCATGCAAGTGTATGCCGAATACGCTGAAAAAGGTGTTGGCTGGTAGCAAATATTTAACATCAGCGCGCGCGGAGAACGCGAAGAAAAGAAATATTAAACTCCGCGCTTTCTGTGTACTCTGCGGTTTATTTCATGTGTTGAAAGTGAAATTATTCTTCAAAGGAGCAACAATGTCTGACCAAGATTTATTTACCGGAATTGGTACCCCGCCCGATGGCGATGATATCGTCATTGATGCCCAGGCTAAAGCGGATTATGCTGAAAAAGCCGCCACCGAAAAAGCAGAAATCGCCGTTACTGAGTTGACCTCGGCCAATAGCGAGATCACTAATCAATTAGTAATCATCAACCAGCGCACCCAGGCCCTGACCCCCCAGCAACACAGCCTTTTCAGCCTACAGCCTGTCATTGATGGCTGGTTTCCTCAAAAAGCAGCCCAAGCCCCGGCATTGGTCGCGCAACATGCCGCTCTATCCATCACAATTGAAACTGCGGCCAATTATGGCGTTGTCTCCGACGCGGTGGTGCGTCAGTTTGTCGACAGCGCCCACACCAAAGCCACCGGCGACGCCCGTCTGGAAGTAGCTAAAATTCTCGATCAGGCTACCGGATTGGCGAACGGTATTGCGCGCGATCGAGACATTCAGGCCGACAAGATCGAACAAAAGGCCAAAAAAGTACTCAAACATGTTGAAAATGCCGACAAACTGGCCCGAACGTTCGAGCGGATGTTCACCAAAGTATTCAACCGCGTCCAGAGTTATCAATCCCGCCTGCAAGGGGTAGGTGTCGATCTGGCCAAAAAATCGGTCATGCTGGATGGAGTTTCGGCCTCCCTCCGAGCCCGCAAACAAATGGTAAAAGACAATCTGTATGATGTCTGCATTTCAGGGATGGCATTAGAACAAATCCTTACCCGTGAACAGCAAAAGTTACTCGTAATGGAAACCGAACGTGATACGGCCCCGGTGGAGCACCGCGGTCAACTCGCCGAACGGATTCGCGAGCAGCAATCTCTCGTCCAACTCTCAACCAAACGGTTGGTGGATTTGAAAGCCTTCGCCGTCAAATTGATCGGGTTGTATAGTGTGCTAGGGACCGTCAACAACAGCGTCAACATCATCCGCTCGGATGTGGAATTCACCCGCTCCAATTTGATCGCTACTTTGGGGCTGCAATTGGGCCTCGTCGTTGATGTGGTCTCCACCTTACGGGTTGCCAAGGCAACTCAGGATGTTCGCGCTGCCGAAGCCCGCGCCTCGGAATCGGTCGGGGTCGCCACCACTGCCCTCGAGAAGGCCTCTCAAGATGCCCTCCTAAACGTCCAATCCACCATGCGTTCTCTGGAAACCACCATCACCGCAGCCCTCACCGGCATCAAGAACACCCACGAGAACATGGAACGCGTCGCCGCTATGCAAAGTGAAACCGAAGGGCGGCTTAATGAGATGTTCATGGAGTTGGGTGCAACGAACTAATTTTCCCCACTGCTTGCGCCCTAGCGCGTATTTATGATGGTCGGGAGCCTTTAGCTCCCGGCTATTTTATTAAGGACACTACACGCCCAGGCCAGTGGGTATTCTTATGATTTAAACTCTATTGGTACAATACAGTCCGTATTATTCATTGTTAGCCCGATACTCTTGAACAATGCAAAAACCTTAAGGCTGCGAGACACCTGTTTTCCAGCAATCCCTTTTACGAGAGAAAAATGAAACTTCCAGAATATTGGTTGCAATGCCCCCAGATGGCGATCAATCCATCCGATCAGGAGCAATTTGATCAGATCATAGCCACCGCAATTGAGAACAGCGACGGCTCCCAGATCGAATACTCACTAACTGCTCCTAAATGGCAGTTTCTCAATTATCTGGTGAATAAACACGATATCGTCCTGCATGGGTCGGGCAACCAGAATATTGCCAGATTTGAACCCCGCAAAGCCGCTGATCTCAATGAATTCGGCAGTCAGGAAGCCGTTTATGCCGCGGCTGATGGGATTTGGGCCATGTTTTTCGCCATCGTTGACCGGGATAACTTTCCGATGCTCGTCAGTAATGCCTGTATTCAATTCGTGGATGGCGATAAACTCCTCAGTGAACCCCTGTACGTATTCTCTCTGAGCCAGGGAATGCTCCAAAAGCGACCCTGGCGGACTGGTTACATTTACTTGTTGCCCGCGGAAACATTTGTAAAACAACCCACCATCCAATTTGGGGCGTATTCGGTTCAAATTAAGCAGCAAGCAAGTTTAGTGGAGGTCAACCCCATCGCGAAACTCGCGGTTGGACCAGAAGACTTTCCATTTTTGGATCAAATCCGAGAACACGATGACGACCGCATCGCGGAATATGCCCAGGCAATGCAAACGGGTGGGCCTTGGCCTGCCAAGTGAGGGTATCTAAATCAAATGAAAAAATTCTGGCCGTTTAGTTTTTACTTTTTATACTTTGCCGCGGTGGCCGCCAATGGGCCCTATTTCGTCCTGTATTTGCAATCGCTTGATTTCACCGGAACCCAAATTGGCATCCTGGTGGGTATTATTCCGTTAATTTCACTCATCAGCACGCCGTTTTGGACGGGGGTGGCCGATCGCACCCGGCGGTATCGATTGGTGCTGAGTATTGCCATGCTGGTTGGAATCGGGTGCCTGGTTCTGTTTCCCTTTATAAAAACATATTTCTTGGTTTTTGGGTTGGCCATCCTCATGTACTTGTTCTTCTCCCCTTCGATCCCGTTGGCCGACAGCGCCGCCATGTTCATGCTGGCGGAGCGTAAAGACTTATACGGCCGGTTGCGTCTGGGCGGTACCCTGGGATTTGGGTTCATGGCTGCGATTGCTGGTGTGTTGGTTCAAAACCATGGGCTGCGGATCGCTTTTTGGGGCGGTGGGGCCATTTTCTTTCTCTGTTTTCTGGTCAGCCTGCAATTGGAGCACGATAGCGCGGCCAACCCGACCGAAACTCAAACCGGCAATTTCAGTGAATTGTTGAAAAATCCCCGCTGGCAGTTATTCCTGGTATTGGCCTTCACCTGTGGCATGTCTTTTGCGGCCTTAAATACATATTTTTTTCCATTTATGAAAGGTTTGGGTGCAACCGAATCGTTTATGGGGCTGGCACTCACGATTGGGACGATTGCCGAAATTCCCGCGTTGTTATTTGTTGACCGGGTGATAAAAAGAATCAAGCCTTACGGTTTGATGATCGTGGCGATGGTTGCCACCGGCTTGCGGTTGTTGGGATTTGCGATCGCCACTGGCCCCACGTTTGCTATGATCGTTCAAACCCTGAATGGATTGACTTTTCCCTTGGCAATCGTAGCTGGGGTTTCATTTGCAGATGAACATGCTCCCGCCGGGTTGCGAGCTTCGGCTCAAGGGCTGTTCAGTGCCGCCATGATGGGGTTCGGCGGCGCAGTAGGCGGCTTTATGGGCGGACTACTGCTCGAACGGGTCGGTGGGCATGGATTGTATCTCGTTTTTGGGGTCATCGTTTTTTCGGTTTTAGGCGTGGTCATCTTCTTGTGGCAAAAACTACCCAATAAAGAGGAGTTTAAAACAGTGTCAAAGACATTGTAAAATATTCTCATGACCGCCATCCAAGTCACTAACCTGAGTAAAACATTTCAAACTAAGCAAAAAGCCGCCGGGCTGGGGGGCAGCGTGCGCGCCATCTTCAAGCCCGAGTTCCAGACTGTGGAGGCCGTCCGGGGGATCAGTTTTCAGTTGGAACCGGGCGAGCGTTTGGGATTGATCGGTCCCAATGGGGCGGGAAAATCTACCACCATCAAGATGCTGACGGGGATTCTGTTCCCGACAAGTGGGGAAGCCTCGGTTTTAGGGCACACCCCCTGGAAACAGCGGCAGGCCTTGGCCTATCAGATCGGGACGGTCTTTGGGCAGCGGCCTCAGTTGTGGTATCACCTCCCTGCGATTGACACCTTTACCATCTTCGGTAAAATCTACGAGCTGAGCGATCGGGCCGTCCACCAACGGATCGGATTCCTGGCCGAAGCCTTTGAGATCGGCGATCTGCTCAAAACCCCGGTGCGGAAACTTTCCCTTGGCCAGCGGATGCGGTGTGAAATCGCGGCTTCCCTGATCCACTCGCCGAAATTAATTCTCCTGGATGAACCCTCCATCGGCCTGGATGTCGTCGCCAAACAGCGGATTCGCGACACCATTCGGCGGATGAGCGAACTCGAAAACGTCGGGGTCCTGTTGACTTCCCATGATGCTGGGGATTTAGCTGCGCTGTGCAAACGCGTCATCATTATCAACCACGGCCAGATCGTCTATGAGAATACCGTCTCGAATTTAAAACGCCGCTACCTGACCATCAAAGAGATATCGGTGCGGTATGCTCAACGGGTACCAGCCGATTTCAGTTTGGCGGGCGTCGAGATCATCAAAATTGGCAGTTATGGGGTCAAACTGCGGTTCGATTCGCAACACACGAACACCGACGGGGTTCTGGCTCAACTCTCCGAGAAAGGCAATCTGGTCGATATCACCGTCGCGGACCCCTCGCTTGAAGAAGTCATCGCCAAAATCTATCAAGAAATCGCATGACCATTTTATTTCACGCAAAGACTCCAAGGCGCAAAGAAGTTAAACAATAAAAACTTGGTGCCTTTGCGCTGGTTATAAAAAAACTAACAATGGGTCTATTTTTTACCGCTGAGACGCCGAGTTTTTCGAGTTTGTCTCAAATAAAATTAAGAATCTCTGCGATCTTTGCGTCTCGACGGTGAAATTCATATGTGTCAGTCAATCAGCACTTGGTATAGCTCAATACTCACATGCGAATAAGTAGAATTTTCCTAAAATACTGGGCCATTTTCAAAATCCAGGTGGTAAACAGCCTGGCGTATCCGGCCGAATTTGTGTGGCGCAGCATGGCAATCTTGCTATTCCTGTGGGTCTTTACCTATTTGTGGCGGGTGGCCTACGGCAACTCAGGGGCAGCCGAACTGGCCGGGCTGACCTTAGCGAACACCCTGTGGTATCTGATGCTGGCTGAGGCCATCGAACTCAGCCGCCCGCGTTTCGCCGTCACCATCGCCCAGGCGGTCAAAGATGGCTCAATCGCCTACTTATTGAGCAAACCGTACGATTTTCTGCTCTACCAGATGAGCGTCAACGCCGGGGACAGCGTTTTTCGGATCATGCTGACCACGCTGTTCGGTAGCGCCTTGATCTGGTTTATGGCTGGTCCGCCGCCTGATCCGCGCGGTTGGCCGCTGACCATCATCGCCGTCATTGGGGGCTGGCTGATCAATTTTTGTCTGACTGCCCTGATCGGCCTGCTGGCCTTTATCACCGAAGAAGTGGCCCCCTTTATGTGGATTTACCAGAAATTCATCTTTATTTTAGGGGGGATGATGATCCCCTTGGATTTCTATCCCCCGTGGCTGCAGACCATCTCCAAGGCCACCCCCTTCGCCTACATCATGTACGGCCCCGCCCGGTTGTTTGTCACCCCGAGTCTGGAGCGTTTTTTTGGATTACTGGCCGGGCAGATCATGTGGATTGCCGTTTTAGGATTGTTTGTGACCATCGTATATCGCCGCGGTTTGCGCCGGTTGGCGATAAATGGAGGCTAATTTGTAGGGGCACAATATATTGTGCCCCTACAAACGGATATCATGCAACGTGAACTAAAATTTTTATTCGCCATCTGGAAGACCAACCTGCAATCCGCCCTGGAATATCGCGGGGCGTTCATCGCCCAGATTTTGGGGATGATCCTGAACAACGGGTTTTATTTCATCTTTTGGATCATCTTTTTCGACCGGTTCGACTCGGTGCGCGGGTGGGGATTGAGCGATATGTTCCTGGTCTTTGGGGTCACGGCGGCGAGTTTTGGAATCACGGCCATGTTGTTTGGCAATGCTTTTGCCCTGAGTGAGATCATCGCAGGGGGCCGGTTAGACTATTATCTCTCGATGCCGCGGCCGGTGCTGCTGCATACGGTGGCCTCCCGTTCCATCTCCAGCGGGATCGGCGATTTCATTTATGGCCTGATCAGTTTCGGGCTCTCCGGCTACTTTACCTGGGACGGGTTGGGCCGCTTCGTCTGCGGTGTGATCCTAGCCGGGATGGCCTTCGGCTCGTTTATGATCATTGTCCACAGCCTGACGTTTTGGTTAGGGCATGCGGGGGCGCTCTCTGGGCTATTGATGAACGCCATGCTAACCTTCGCACTCTATCCGATCAGCCTGTTTGACGGCCCGGCCAAGTTTTTATTGTTCACCATTGTTCCCGCCGCGTTGATGGGATCATTGCCCGCCGGTTTGGTCCGCACCTTCAGCTGGAGCGGTTTAGGTGGATTGGCCCTCGGGGCAGTGATCCTACTCGGTGCGGCGATTACCATCTTCAGCACCGGGCTGAGAAGATATGAGTCGGGTAGCGCGATTCAGATTGAAGTTTAAAATGGTTTACCAGCGCCGCACCCTTCGATACGGGCTTCACGATGTTCGCCCTACTCAGGATGCTGATTTTCTTTAATATCCATAGTGTGCATTGCCCCTGGCACTACGAATACTGCACATATTAGTTATTCCAAATTCCGCATTCACAGTTCACCATTCTTTAGGAGACCCCATGCACCCCTCACTCCTCCCCATTTATGACCATATCGACGCCAACCGCGACAGTTTCATTCAGCGGGTGATGGATTATGTCCGCAACCCGAGTATCAGTGCGCATGATATCGGCATTCGTGAAGTTTCTGAGATTTTGGTCAAGATGCTGACCGAACTCGGCCTAGAGACCACCACGATCCCAACCACCGGCCATCCGATGGTGATCGGCCGCTGGGAGAAAGCCCCCGGCAAACCGACGGTCATCCTGTACGGGCACTACGACGTCCAACCGCCCGATCCGCTGGAGGCCTGGGTTTCGCCCCCATTTGAACCGACCATCCGCGATGGGCGCATCTACGCCCGGGGGATCGGGGACAACAAAGGCCAGCACTTCGCCCAAATTCTGGCAGTCGAATCCCATCTCAAAATCCACGGAACTTTGCCCTGCAACGTCATCATCTTGCTGGAAGGCGAAGAGGAGATTGGCAGTCCGCATATCGCCGAATTTGTCCGTAACCATAAAGATTTACTCCAGGCCGATCTGGTCATCACTGCCGATGGACATCTTCATGAGACCGGCGATCCGGTCTTGGAGTATGGGGTGCGGGGCGTGGCATCCTTTGAACTCCGGGCCAAGGGTGCCAACCGCGACGCGCACTCGGGGAATTTTGGTGGCCTGCTCCCCAACCCGATTTGGGAGTTGATCCAAGTGCTGGCAACAATGAAAAACGATAATGGCGAGATTACCATTGAGGGTCTGTACGACAACGTCATCCCCCCCACTCAAATGGAACTCGATGCCGTCGCCCGGCTGCCTCTCGATTTGGACGAATTTAAAGCTGATTTAGGTCTGACCGAGTTGGATAAACCCCTCGATCGACCGTTCTACGACCGCCTGATGTTCCACCCCACGTTTACAATCAACGGCTTCCACGGCGGTTATGGCGGACCGGGTTCAAAGACGGTTTTACCCTGTGATGCCTATGTAAAGTGTGATATCCGGTTAGTGGAAGCGATGACCTTAGACGAAGTCAATGAAAAAGTCGCCGCACATGTGGCCAAATACGGCAGTCCGAATATTGAGTTTATCCCCGATCACGGCATGGAACCATCGAAAACCCCGATGGAAAATGAATTTGCCGACCCCCTGCGGAAAGCTCTCAAGGCCGCCTACGGCGTCCAACCACTCGAAATCCCCAGCGCGGGGGGCAGCCTGCCCAATTATGTTTTTACCAAAATCCTGAACAAGCCCTCCTTCGTAACCCCCTATGGCAACGCCGATGAAGCCAACCACGCCCCCAACGAAAACCTGAGCCTGGATTGCTTTATAAAAGGCATCCGCACCGGGGCCGCGGTGTTGGCGTATTTGGGCGATTTTGAGTAAACTTCTCAGACTGAATAGACCTTCCAGGTTTTAGAAATCTGGAAGGTCTGGATTACAGAGGTAATTACCCCTTGAAACTCGCAACTTTATGCTACGTTCGCCGAGATGGACAGACTTTGATGATCCACCGCGTAAAAAAAGAGAACGATATGCACGCCGGGAAGTGGAACGGGTTAGGCGGCAAACTGGAACCCGGTGAAACTCCGGAAGAATGCGCCCGGCGTGAAATTTGGGAGGAGGCTGGGCTGCGAGTCAAACGCCTGAACTTCAAAGGGATGATCACCTTCCCAGGGTTTTACGACGAGGAGGATTGGTACACTTTCTTGTTTGTTGTTGATGATTTTGAGGGGGAGTTGATCGACTCACCCGAGGGGCACCTGAAATGGATCCCCGATGACGAGGTTTTAAATCTAAATCTCTGGGAAGGCGACCGGATTTTCATCCCCTGGCTCGATCGGCCCGAATTTTTCTCAGCTAAATTTGAATATCAAAACGGGGAATTGCAAGAATACAAGGTTTCGTTTTATTGAAGAATTTCGGGATGGTTCAAAAACAGCTAGAAATTAGTGGACACTTTTTTGCACCTTGA
>CAYVQU010000172.1:0-10899 GCA_964453155.1 uncultured Anaerolineales bacterium
GAAAGAAGAGCAATCTTCTTATTCTAAGATTTGTCTATCAGAGTGGTCGTCCCCCAACCGGCCCGCGACCTGAACGCTGAAAAAGTTCGATTTGCCATCTATACCCAATTCGCCTATAGTTTGTTGGATACGGCTGCGGTCTGCGCGTTTGTCTGGGGTCCCTCCTGGCAGCTTTACAATGTCCAGCAATTTACCGATTTGGTTCGAGCGGTTACAGGGTGGAATACAAACTTATTCGAGTTACTCAAAGTCGGTGAACGTCGCCTGAATCTGATGCGGGCCTTCAACGCTCGCGAAGGCGTCGGCCGCGAAGCGGATACCGTCCCCAAGAAACTGACCCAGGCCCTTCAAGGTGGTAAAAGCGACGGTATATTTGTCACCGTTGAAGAAATCGAGACCGCCAAAGACCAGTATTTTGAGATGCTGGTCTGGGATGATAACGGCAAACCCCGCCGCGCAAAACTCGAAGAATTAGCTTTAGGTTGGGTAGCCGACGAATTAGGTTTGTAATTTACCAGACCTGGAAGGTTTTCAAAAACCTTCCAGGTCTTTTTTACACCATGAACAACCGTCAACGCGTCCTCGCCACGCTTAATCACCAACAACCTGATAAAACCCCCTACCAGATCGGCTTCACTCACAAAGCCCATCAAAAGATGGCCAAATTCTATGGTGATGACAAATTCCAGCTAAACTTAGGAAACGCACTAACCCGCCTGGAATGTGAACCTGCCAACAGTTGGACCGAAATCGCACCCGACATCTGGCAGGATCAATTCGGCGTCCAGTGGGATCGTTCCATCGACAAAGATATCGGCAACGTTTGCAACCAATTGGTGACGCCCGAGACCCTCAATGACTACGTTTTCCCTGATCCCGCTGACCCGACCCGCTATGAGAATTATCATCAAGTTTTAGACCAATCCGATGAGAATTTTACCCTCGTCAACCTGGGATTCAGTCTCTACGAACGGGCCTGGACCCTGTACGGGATGGAAAACTTAATGATGGCGATGATCATGGACCAGCCCTTCGTTCATGATCTCCTGGATCGAATTCTGGAATTCAATCTCGCTATCATTGAAAATGCCTGCAGTTACAATATCGACGCCATGATGTTTGGTGATGATTGGGGAATGCAAACTGGATTGCAAATGGGAGAAAAGTTGTGGCTCGAATTCATCTATCCGCGGCTCAAACAGATGTATGGGTTGGTCAAATCCAGGGGAAAGTATGTTTTCATCCATTCCTGCGGCAAAGTCGATGGGGTTTTTCCAGAGTTGATCGATATTAGCCTGGATGTGTTCAATCCCTTCCAACCCGAAGTGATGGACGTTTTCGAGATGAAACGCGAGTATGGCGACCGCCTCGCCTTTTATGGCGGGATCAGCGTGCAAAAAACACTCCCTTATGGCACAGTGGCAGAGGTTAAAGACGAAGTCCGCCGACTGCTTGATATTGTTGGCAAAGATGGCGGTTACATCGCCGCCCCCTCGCATGCCGTTCCTGGCGACGCCAAACCCGAAAACATCGCCGCGATGATTGAAGTCTTGCAGTATCAGTGATCCAGCCATTTTTGCGATTTTAAACTACCACCAAGGGCACCAAGAAACACGAAGGAAGTGATCAGCATCTTAGTGTTCCTTCGTGTCCTTCGTGGTAAATTTAAGTCGTTTTGACAAAACCAATTTTTTCTTAGGTTGAATAACACAAGAAAGTCCCATGAAAGTCTCTGAAATCCTACAACATTTTCTCGACCGTGCCGATTGGGTTGACCACAGCAACACGGTCGACCGCGTTATTGTGGGTGATCCAGGTAAAGATGTCGATCGCGGCCTCGTTACCTGGATGCCGAATATGAAAGCTCTACACTACGCGGCTCAAAATGGCTACGAACTCATCATCTGCCACGAACCAACCTTTTGGAACCATTTTGATGACATACCCGAGGCTAGTCCACGCACGAAAGAGAAATTAGACTTTATCCAGGAGCACAACCTGACCATCATCCGCAACCACGACTGTTGGGACCGCTGGCCGGAGATCGGTATTCCGTGGGCCTGGGCACAGTTTTTGGGGATCGCGGGACACCCCGTCGAATTTGGCCAGGCCGGGTACCAACACCGTTATGATATTGAACCAACTACGCTGAAGGAATTCGCCCAACAGGTTGCAGCTAAATGTGCGACCAGCGGCGAATCCCAGGTTCAGGTGACCGGCGATTTAAATCAACCGATTTCCAAAATCGGGATCGGCACCGGCTGCGCTTGTGATATCGAGACTTTCATCCAAATGGGCTGTGACTGCTCTGTGGTCTGTGATGACGGCTCTGTTTATTGGTGTAATATTCAGATGGCCAAAGATTTAGGCCATCCCGTCATTCGAGTCAACCACGGCACATCCGAAGAACCAGGGATGGTCACGCTGACGGAATATATCAATGAGAGTTTACCGATCCAGGCAGAGCTTTACTCACATGGATCAACTTTTCAATTAATTGGATAGTCGGGAATGCGGTTGCTCGGCCCCCTACGGGGATGCTCCGCACAGCAACCGCATTCCTTTTGGAGACAGATATGAAATCCACCGCCAAATGTTTCCCTGAATTACGCGCATACATTGAAACCATCCCCATCATCGATTGCCACGATCACTCCGGCGAAGAAGCGCCGAAATACACCGACGCCATCGTCGCCTTGACCAGCGGCTACTTCCATGATGATATCGCCAGCGCGGTGGGGGAGGCTGATCGCTGGATTTTAGAAGACACAACCCTCTCGGTAGAAGAACGCTGGCCAATTTTCGAGCGCGCCTGGAACCGCACGAAGTACACGGGCTATGCCCAGGTCACCCGCATGTCCATGCAGGAATTCTATGGGGAAACCGAGATGACGCTGACCGCCGTCCAACGTATTCAAGAGAAACTCTTGGATTTCACAGATGATGATTTCACCATCAGTATCCTCGACAAAGCTGGCATCAAAGTTCGCATTACTGATAACTGGCCCGATGTCAAAAAAATCGTTGATAAAAGTTTCCGGATGCCGCCGCGCTCCCGGTTGGCGATTTCGATCCCGGCCTATCATGCGGTTTGTTCATATGAAGATGTTCACACCCTGATATCGCCGCTCAATCGAACGATAACTTCCTTGGATGAATATATCCTGGCTTGCCGCGAGATTTTCGAGATCATCAAGGATTTTGGGGCCGTATGTTTCAAAGATCAATCGGCCTACACTCGCTCCATCGGGTATGGCAACCCCTCCAAAAGTCAGGCCGAAGAAACTTTTAACTGGATATTGACCGACCCGCGGCGCAAGTTAGCCTACCCCGATGGTAATCGACCCTTGGGAGATTATCTTTTCCATGAATTTATGCGCATGGCGAAGGAAATGGACCTCCCCGTCCAACTCCACACCGGGCACATGGCCGGCTCCTGGAATGACATCCATAAGACCCGAGCCATCCACCTGCTGCCTATGCTCGAAATGCACAAGGAGGTCCGGTTCGATCTTTTTCATCTGAACTGGCCCTATGATGGCGATTTGCTCTATCTGGGTAAAAATTTCCCCAATGTCCACCTTGATTTTTGTTGGGCCCATATCATCGACCCGGTCTACGCCCAACGGATGATCCCCCAAATTCTGGGCGCGGTGCCGCATGCCAAAATCCACGGTTATGGCTCCGATCACTTTGGAAATCTAGAACGCAGTTGGGCTCACAGCCAGATCGCCCGCGATAATATTGCCATTGGCCTGGCCGAAATGGTGGCGATGGATTACATTGATCTGGAGGCCGCCAAAGAAATCGCGACGGACTGGTTGTTTGCTAACCCCAACGAGTTTTTCCGCCTTGGCATCGAGGTCTAGCGGATGAAACACGCCCTACTGTTGGGAATATTCCTACTCATTAGTGCTTGCAGCCCGGATTCAGTTACTTTGACCAAACCACCAAAAACCAATACACCTGTTCCCAAACCGACCCGTGCGCCGGGTCCCTGGCGGATCATGCCCTTGGGGGATTCACTCACTGAGGGGGCCTATCCCTTAGGATTTCATAGCTACCGCGGATATTTGGAAATTCAACTTCGAGAAGCCGGATACAATTTTGATTTTGATGGCACGCAATGGGGTTTGGCCCATGGCGGCACCGATTATGAGCATGAGGGTCACGGAGGCTTCACAATTGGGCCGGATGATACCGTCAGCAGCGGTTGGCCGGGGAATATCTATGCCCGCCTCGATTATTACTTAAAAACTGATCCTGATATCATCTTGCTGTTAATTGGCATTAACGATATGTTCTCCGTATACGATTCGGTAGATCCTGCCGACGCCGCAAAAAAACTAGCCGGGGTGGTCGACCATATTTTAGAAATCGACCCTCACGTGCATATTTTTGTCGCTTCATTGGCTCCGGTCAATTGGGACCGCACTGAACCCTGGCCCGAATACGAGGCCGTCAACGCAATGGCGGCTCAACTGGGCACCGTCGATCCCCAAGATCAGATTCACTTTGTCGATTTGAACGGCATCCTAACGCCCCAAATGAATTCTGCTGATTTCACCGATGGCGTTCACTTCTCTGAAACCGGGGCGCGCAAAGTTGCCCAAGTTTGGTTCGACGCCTTACAACAATCAAAACTTCTCGATCAATGACAGCCCCAATGGAGCAATTAAAATGAAATCTCGCTACGGACACTTTAACCCCGACGGTACCGAGTTTACCGTCACCGACCCGGCCACCCCGCGCGCATTTGATAATTTTCTCTGGAATCAGGCCGTTTTTTCCAATGTTCAGCAAACGGGGGTCGGTTATTTTGATTATCAAGTGGATGATCTTGAAGCCATCCAATTTTTCACCGGTGTAGGTCGGATTTGTGATTTTGACGTCTATGGCCGCGACCACTTAATGAGCCGCTTGATCTACATCCGCGATAATGACACCGGCGATTTCTGGAATGTGGGGTGGGAGCCGGTTTGTCAGGATTACGCCAGCTATGAGTGTACCCACGGTTTAGGTTACACGATCATTAAGTCCGAAACCAAGGGGGTAGCCGCCAGCTTGCGGATTTTCATCCCCCCCGGAGATGATCCTGTTGAACTCTGGAGCCTGACTTTTGAAAATGTCTCCGATCAGCCTCGCAATCTCTCAATTTTTATCTACAACCAGATCCAATTCGCCTACAAATGGGGCTACGACAGTTACGGCGACATGTTCTATCGTCACTCTCGCTGGGACCAGAATCAAAACGCCTTGATCGCCGACAAGCACCCCTACTACCGCCCCCATGACTTTTTGGTCGGATTTATGGCCGCCGACGCCCCCATCGCCGGTTTTGAAGGCACTCGCGATGCTTTTATTGGAACCTACAGCAATTTGAAAGCTCCCCAAGCCGTCGTGAATGGGCATTGCACCAACACCCCGGGCTCATCGGATGCCACCATTATGGCCGCCCAGTTTGATTATTCCTTCGAGGCCGGTCAGTCCCAGGCCATGGAAATCGTCATTGGGGCAACGGATGATTTCGCTAAAGTTGCAGATTTCAAAACCAAATATTTCGGTAATTTCAAAATCTATTTCGAGAGTCTGAAAACCGAAAAACAGGCCATGATCGCCCGCAACCGTCTCAACACTCCCGACGAACATTTCAACCGGATTTTCAACGTCTGGGTCAAGCAAGGCGCGTCTTATGGAGCCGAGTGGTGCCGTTGGGGTTGGATGGGCTACCGCGATATCGTCCAACATGGTTATGGGATTTCTTCCCTAAACCCATCCCGCACAAAAGAAATTCTCTTAGAAGCCCTGCAACATCAATATGCCAACGGCCTGGCCCTGCGCGGTTGGAACCCGGTCGATAAGAAACCCTACTCCGACAGCGCACTCTGGCTGGTTTTCACCCTAACGGCCTATCTCAAAGAAACCGGCGATCTGGCTTTCTTAGACGAAGTTGTCCCATTTTTCGATGAGGGTCAAGATACGGTTCTGGGACATATTGAACGGACCCTCAATTTCCTGGAAAATAACAAAGGTGCGCATGATCTCTGTCTGATCAAATTTGGCGATTGGAACGATTCATTGACCGCAGTGGGGAAGGAAGGCCGCGGCGAGAGCGTCATGCTCAGCCAGATGTACGCCGAAGCCCTGCGGGAGATGGCTGCCCTGGTTGAATTTATGGGGACCGAGGATAAACAAGCCGACTATCAAAGCCGGCGTGCCGCGATTTTAACCGCGATCAACACCACCGCCTGGGACGGGGATTGGTATACCCGCTGTTTTGATGACAATGGTCGCCCGATTGGGTCCCACATCAACGAATATGGACAGATGTTCTTCGAATCGCAGGCCTGGGGCTTAATTTCTGGAGCGGCGGATGCTGACCGGGCCGAGACCATCCTCAAATCCTGTGATGATATTCTCGGAACCCCCCTCGGTTACCGGCTGCTGGCCCCCACCTACCGCGAGATCGATGACAATATCGGCCGCATCTCCAGCATGGAGCCCGGTATCTGCGAGAATGGCACTATCTATTCCCATCTGAATGTCTGGATGATGATGGGCCTGCTGCGCATGGGGATGGCAGATCGCGCCTTAGAACTCTGGCGCGATAATGCCCCCGGCTATTTCCACACTGCCGATGATTTACGTCACATGTCACCGCCCTATATGTACGCCAACTGCTTTTATGGCCCTGATCACCGCAATAAGGCTTTCCAGATGGAGTTCACCTGGATCACCGGTTCGCTGGCCTGGTTCAACAATGTGATGCTCACCGAGATGCTGGGTGCCAAACCCGATTATGCTGGGCTGCGGATCGATCCTTGTCTGCCATCCGACTGGAAAGAGTGCGCAGTGGAACGTTATTTCCGCGGGTCAACCTATCAAATTGAGATTCTCAATCCCGACGGTGTTCAAAAAGGCGAGCTGAATATCACCTTGAATGGTAAGCCAATGGAGGGCACCATCTTACCGATTTTCGAAGACAGCGGCATTCATCAGGTGCATGTAAAAATGAGTGCAAAATCATGAATCTAAAGTCATTATTCAACTTACGCAAAACAAATAATTGGATCATTGCGATGAGCATCGCCGCCAACCTACTGTGGTCGTTCTTCGTCATGGTGTATGGTTTCATCCGCATCGTAGATTCCGGAGATGGGGACATCGGTCAGGCTTATGTCATTTTGCTGATCGGTGAGTTTCTCGGTCCGCTGCTGATCGGTTGGTACTGCGGCTGGTTGGCTTTCGATGGACGCGGTCCGACTTATGGCGTGGTGGGTGCGTTAGGAAGTATACTCATCATCCTGATCACCCTGCTTGCCAGCGGTTGGATTGCGATCCTGTTTGTAATTGTTGCCTTGGCCGGGGGATTGAACGGCGGGATGTTCAGCCGGTTTCGGAGACGTGCTTGATGAATAAACTTCCCCGGAAACTTATTCAAGATTGATACTCAATGAACGTACAAATAACTGATCAAGGCTGGAATTTTCATTCACCTTTTCTGGCATTAGCAATCCACAAAACTACGCCCCAAATCGGTTTCTTGGGGGTTGAATCTGGCGGTCGCAGTCGACGACACCTGGATAAAAACTTTTTGCGGCCAGGATTTGGCGGAGAAATTCTCCCGAGGCAGGAGCTTCGTTTTTCAGGAGAGCAAGATGCCACACTGACCTATGCCAATGACAAACACTCCTGTCAGATCGCCTGCCCCGATGAGCGGACCTTTAAATTTACATTCCATTCGGATGAAACCTTAACCGGCACCCTTTTTCGGATGTCATTCGCACCCGATGTTACACCCCCCTCTCTGTGGGCGGAACCTTATCATTGGGAGCGACTGCCTGATCCACTCGAAGCTGACTCCTTTGACCCACCTACTTTTACGAGAGATTTTCATCCCCCTGGGGTGATCTCCCTCCCCGAGTATGGTTTGCTCCGCTGCGAATCATCAACACCTAACTTAAAAATTCGAGAAACCATCATCCCTGATGCAGCTAATGTCGGCATGAACTCGGGCTTGAACAACCTTGGTCAACACAACAACCGCCGGGCTTTTCATCATGGTCGATTTGAATTTGCATTTGAACTCACCGAACCGGTTTCAGATGCAGAACTCACCTTCACAGTGCTGCCCGAAATCTCCCCCGACATTCCGAATTGCGACTTCGACAATCCGCGCTGGAACGGTTTCAAACGCCATTGGATGAGTAATTTCACGCTCAATCCACCGACGCTTTCACTAGGTGATAACCCGATCCTGCACGGACTGGGGCATCTCGCCATCCACTGGAAATCCGATCTTTCGGTTTTGACGCCGGAATTACTCCCCGGCCTCTCGCTGCATGATTTTTTCCGCCAGGCCTTGGAACTCACTTTCACCCAACATACCGACGAAAACGGCAAAATGACCGGTTACGGCTGGGAAAATGGGGCTTGCAATTTGATCGCTTTGCACGCCTATTTGACCGGGACCGACGATTGGGATTTCGTTCGCAAACATCTCCCCACAATTGAGAAAATCATCACCTATAATCTTGGATTAGATAAAGATGATGATGGCATTCTCGAAGCCGCTTATCATGGCAATCATTTCCGCGATCCCAAAACCAGCCTGAATTGGTGGGATGCCTTTGCATTTGGACATAAAGACGCTTATGGGAATTTAGTCTATTACGAGGCTTTCCAACGCAGTCTGCCAGTTTTAAAACGGCTCAATCAATCCGATTTGATTGCTCAACTCGAAACTTTTCTGTCCAAATTTCGGGCCAATTTCCATTCGACTTTTTATAATCCTGAAACCAGAGTCTATGCCGGTTGGATCAGTCGTGATGGTCGCATGCATGACTATATGTTCACATTCATCACTGCCATGGCAATCAACGCCGGATTGGTTGAAGTCGATCAGGGCCGTACGCTGATGCAGCGGCTGCTAGATAAATTGGTCGAAAACGGCTATGGAGAATTTAAGTATGGGGTTCCCGGTCCGGCGATCCCCGTCCACCCCGATGATCGCTCCGATTGGGGGCCGATGGCCGATTGGGGTCAATACGAAAATGGCGGCTTCTGTGGCCAAACAGCCTATCATTTCATCCTGGCGCTGTATCGGGTTGGGCTGCGGGAGCAGGCCGATAAAATTCTCTTCAATATGCTGGAGACCTTCGAAACTCTCCCCACTCAATCTGGATTGACTACCCGTTTCACCGAAAGCTGGGATTGGCGCACAAAAGATGGTCATCCCTGCGGCTACAATTACCTGGCTGATAACTATGTTTTTCTCCTGGCAGCCATCCAGGGTCATTTTGGAGTTGAATTTCCCGAATTGGAGTAAGAAATTTAACCGCGAATAACGCTAATCTTCACGAAATATTCGCGTAAATTAGCGTTATTCGCGGTTTTAGCACTATTTTTCGTGAATCTCAGCAAAGCGACGTTCGTGGCTGTCTTGAGGGATATAACCCAAAATTTCGCGCGTGTGTTCGATATCCACCCAGCGATATTGATTGTCTGAAATCCCATAGCAAATTTCGAAAACTGGTTTTTCAGTCACTTTGAGAGCCAACTCGATCAGGTTGGCGCAATCGCGCTGGCTCAACCACTCTGAATTGGCATAGGGGATATCGCAAACATCCTGTTTGTTGACATAACCCAGTCGCAAACAAATCGTCGAAATTCCATGGGCATCAAAATAAGTGCGGCACAACCCTTCAGCATAGACCTTACTGGCAGAGTAGGGTTCCGTTGGACGGGGGGGATCTTTGTGCGTAATCTTTGGAAAATCAGCGGGAACATTGTCCAAACGACCCGCGCGAATGGACCGGTAGGGCTCGGTGTAGTGAAAATGGCCGTTGCTGATCATAATTGAACTGGCATAGACCAGACGTTTGACTCCCTCTTCCCGACAGGCCTCGAGAACGTTGTAGGTTCCCCGAATATTGCTGTTGAGTACGACGTCGAAAGAGGCTTCAGGGCCGGGAGCCGCACCAATGTGTAAGACCACATCCATCCCCGCGATGGCAGCGTGTACCGCCTGGGAATCGCTCAAATCCGCGATGGAGAAGTGATCGTCGGGAAGCGGGGTGATATTTTCCCGACCAGCACGCACCGAACCGACTTTCCGGCGGCCGCTGCCGTAAACATCGTATAAATCTGGCTGGCTGCTCAAGCGGCGGTACATCAGGTTGCCGATCAGCCCGTAAACACCGGTGATATGAACTTTCAGGGGTTTTGTTTTAGACATATTATTTTTTAGGGACACGGATGAACACAGATTCCACGGATTTAAAAACTGTAAAATTCCGTGTGTTTCCGTGAAATCCGTGTCCAATTAAATTTCTTTGTACTCAAACCAATCAAAATCGGCAGGCTGTCTGCGACCAGATAAATCCTGGCAGCACAGGCCGACGAAGGCCCCGGTGAAGCAGGCCCGATAGCGGTCGTGGGCGTTTTCGACGTAGTCATCTGAGAGAATGCTGCCATCCAAAACGGGGCCGATTTTTTGCCATTGATCGGCCTCGACTGCGTAATAAAACTGCAACGCGGCCCCATTGTAATCGACTTTGAGATACAGCCGATCCACCCCGGTGACATCCACCGGTTCCAACTCCGGGCCGCTGACATCGTACTTGTCATTGGTAATGATGCTGAGATATTTCCTGATCCCATCATCGTGCCCGTACACATGTAAATAGTGGTAATGATAAGTGTTGTAGTAACAAATCAGTCCGGCCAATTGCTGATGGGTGACTGGGTAAAATTCAAGGCAGGTCGTGGCCTGGATGTGGTGCGCTTGCACCCGCCGGGCGATGAGACTCTGGTTGAAATGGGAATTGAGGGATTCGCGCCCGTATAATAGAGTTTATGCAGAATTAGCAGCGGCAGTTCGCCATCGTTGGGTCTGTG
>CAYVQU010000173.1:0-10883 GCA_964453155.1 uncultured Anaerolineales bacterium
AATTTACAGTTTCAGCATACGGGTCATCCAAAAAAATTTGGAACAACTCTAGGGTTGCATCCATGTATTGCAGACCTTCTCGGTGTAAATCGGGGAGACATTCGGAATTATCGATTATGGAGAAGTTATCACGAAGAACTTGCAGTCTGGCAACCGGGGGATTTAATTGCTCAATTGGGGCACTAAATGCAATATCAGCAGCATCATTAAACTCACGTATCATGCCGTGAATGGGGTTTAGGCTGGCGGTGATGTTTTCTGGGCCGCATACATCGACGGTCGGAGAAGGGCTGACTGGGGTTTCAACTTGTTCTGGATTACATCCCGGAATAAATAGCCAAATAAAGATGCTAAAAAAAAGTAGCTTGAAATCGAGTTTTAGTTTCATATTTTTTGTTTTTCAGAAAACATCTAAAGAATTCCTTGGTCGGGAAGTTATTTTTTGACGATTACTATGGCGTTTCGCCAAGGATGCTGGTCGCGGTGTTTTCATATAACGCGCGGAGCTCATCCGTAATTTCAATGCCAACCATGATCACTTCTTCCTGCTCCATACTTAGAAACATGAGCATGGTGTCAATGACGGAATTCATATAATCGATTTGGGCAATTTTCAATGGAACCAGACAATCGGGGACTTCATAATCTTCTGCCGCTCGCCGAATAGCCTGTAAATCAGAGATGGGCCCTGTGAGTTGTTCGTGAGGGGTATTGGCAGCTAAATCAGAAGCATCATCGAACTCAGCCATCCCGGCTAGAATTGGAGCAGCCGAGTCCGAGATATTAGCTGCACTGCAAGGGTCGGGAGTTTGCGCTGCTGAGCTCGGAAGTTCCGTTGACGTTTCTTGGGATGATTGAGCGTTACAAGCTGTAAGGAATAACGCCAATAAAATTACCAAGATTGAGAAAAATTTGAGTTCCTTCAATGCCACACCTCGCGTTTTGTTTTTGAGATTTTACCAAAAAATAAGGAGGAGCACATAAGCTCCTCCTTATTCTTGAGTTGGTCCTGATTTTTATTTTTGAACGACCGAGAAGTCACCCCAGTAATTAGTAGCAACCACGATCATTCCATTGACAATTTCAAAATCTAATTCAACCCAGGCCAATAAAGTTGTATCCCAAACCAATACTGCGATGCTATCAATCGGGATGCCTGCTGGTAGGGGGAACGTCAGCGAGTAAATATAGCCTTCGGTAATGCAGCTGTTTTCAGAGGTAAATACTGAAAATAGCTCTCTCATCCCGGCAGGAACACCTTGATTAGATGGATGGGCCAAATTCTCAAAAGCAGTGGCCACACACCCAGTTCCAGCCGGATTTGCCGGGAACTGAACAGTAATCTGTTTATCCAGTATGAACTCCTGGGCTTGATCCAATTGGCTAAATTTCCGCTTGACACAGTTGCCTAGTTCAACCTGATTCCCATTGATATTTAGCGCTAATGGGCCTAGCCCATTATTTCTCAGATCAACCCCGCAATCCAAGAACAGGGTGCCATCGCCTACATCGGCCTGGATGCCATAAGTCCCATTCCCCGTGTATGCAATGCTATGGATCCAGATTTGTTTTGCGCCCAATGTTGCCGATAACCGCGCCCCAGCCTCCGCATTGTCATTGGCCTGAACCCCATCCAGGAAAATCTTGCCATCAGATGAAGCCAGGATGCCATTCAACCCATTGTTGCTGAAGGTGCCGTTGATAAAATCGATGCCGGTACCACCGGCATTGAAGATGGCAACGCCATTACCAAGATTGTCATTGGCCGTTGTATTCGTCATCGAGACATAACCGGCCGAATAGATGCCAATCCCATTATTGGTGTTGGTGGTAACCGTTGTATTTGAAAGCATGATGTCATTGCCGCTTTGATTCCAAATCCGGATACCATTGCGACCATTTTCAACGGCAGCGGTGTCCGCAACGATTACTTCTCCCGCAGTACGAATGCCAACCCCAACCCGGTTGTTATCACAGAAATCGCTGTGAATTACTCTTACGTTTCCACCCCCGCGCGCATTGTTGATGCGTGCTCCTGCACCGCGGTTATTGCAAGCAGAGATGTGGCGTAGAACAACTCGATCCCAGGATAACGCCGTTATGCCATTCCAGCCATTATTATTGAAATTATTGTAACCAGCCAGGATGCGGCCATCAGACCGGATAAACGCACCACCGCCGAAGCGATTATTGTTGGCGTTTGTGTATCTTACGGTAACATCACCTGTTGATCGAATGACCAGACCAGTGTAGCGGTTTGCTCCGAGGTAACTGTAGCCCACATTTACATCGCCGTTACGCCCATAAGCTCTGAGAATTGCACCGTTGCGGACATTTCTGCGGGCAGTTACATAGCGCAGTGATACAGGTTGATTCGAAACGACCCGCAATCCATTCCCACGATTATTGATAAAGGTGCTGTAGCGAATGAACACGCCCCCAAAGTTCCGAGCAGGACCCGGGCCCGGACGGCCATGACTGTGATTACTGACGAAAGCCCCGCTCCGGCCATTCAGTTTGGCGGTTATGTGGTTTAAAGTAACACTCCGGGGGCCTTTTCTGCTGATGACATCGACGTATACCCCATGCCCCGAGTTGCCGATCGTTTGCACTCGATTGATGTCAACATTACCATGCGAGAAAATCTCCAGCCCGTTGGAGGTAAATCGAAGCCGGGGTTGAATTGCAGCCCCCGGGATGCCTTTGAAGAAGAATAAGCCGTTGTGACTGAACGTGCTGCGAGCAACACTTACATCCCGAGCTGCATAGATTGAGGTGCCAGCCAAGGCATTCCAGCGGGTTACCACGTTGTTCAAAGTGACGTTTCCGCCCAGCAGACTGCCTAAATTGGTATCAATTGAACCTGGGATAAGTCCTTTTTGAGCCCGGTAAGCTTCGATTGCGATGCCATCGCCGCTATTGCTGCTGGCAGTAACGCCATTCACAAAAACATTCCCAGTTGTAACGATGTCTAGTCCATTTGCTGTCCGAATGCCTGGACGGCGGGTTATCTCGGTAACCGGTCGGATTATCGGACCACGCCCAAAGAAACTGCCATTGCGATTAAATGTGCTGCGGTAAACACTCACATTGCCAATTGCATCAATATCGGCGCCGCCGGTCCGATTGTAATCGGCAGTGACTCTTCTCAAGACGACATTCCCCATTGAAATGAGGGGATTGATGCTACTTACGGGGCGCGGCGGTCCGGGAAGCCCGAAAGGCCTGACAAAAGTTTCGATTTCAACCCCATTGCCGCGATTCCCATTGGCCCAGACCAGCGCCAGGGTAACATTGCCTCTTGAATCGATTTCTAGGCCATTTGCCGGCCGGGGTCGCCGGCCGCGGTTAATTTCGGTCTGACAAATCCGCCCAAAGCAGACATAATTCGTTGCGATATCGATCCCATCTCGGCGGTTGCCGTTGGCCCAAACGCCTAGCAAGGTGACGTTTCCGGTGCCAAGCCTAAAATTTGGCTCAGCTGTAATTAAATTATCGGCGCTAACGGGAAATCCCGGGCCGATGATGGGTTTTATCGGGGTAAACTTGCGATCATAAAAACAAGGTCGGGTACCGTTACAGTTGAATTGACTGCCAAAGACCACCACATTCGAGACTGATTTGATCTTGGCGCCGCCTTTATCATTTTTGTTGGCGTTTACCATAACCATGAACACCCGGCCGCCAGGTCGTCGGCCGTTGTTGATTTTTACTGGAGAACCCTTATCACGGTCGGAATAGGTTTTGATTTTAATTCCATAGCCACTGTTGCGGTTGGCGTCTACTTGAAATAAGACAACATTGCCGGTGGTTGAAATGTTTAATCCGGTCGCACCTCGATTTCTACGTCCTCGGAGCGTTTCATTTTCGAGTGAAAATTCGTTGAGTTCGGTAACCGCCCGCCTTCGCCGGAAACATTCATTCCCGTTACAGCGGAAATCACTGCCGAAGACGATAACATTCCCGACTGCCTCAATTTCTGCTCCACCACGCTCATTGCGATTGGCGGCCACAAATCCTAGGAAAACATTGCCAAGATTTTTGCCTTGGATGGGTTTTCGGCCTTCTTTTTCGACCGTCTCAATTGAAATCCCAAATTGATCATTTCGAACCGCTCTAACGTTAATTATTCTCACATTCCCGTTTGTAGTGATGTCAAGCCCATTCCCGGCCGATTGCCGGCGGTGATTGATTTCAGCGAACAAGCTGTCATCTTTATTAGGTGCGAAGCGATCTCTAAACCCATTATTTGCAAAGCTGCTATTCCCAACGAATACATTCCCTCGGGTTTCAATTAACGTACCATGGCCGCTATTGCGGGCAGCTCGGATATTGATGATCCTCACATCGCCAGAAGATTCAATTTCAAGCCCATTTCTGCCATTCCGTTTCGAACCCCGCTCGATAAAATTATCATCAATATCATCGAAGGTTCGCAAGAAACGGGAAGCGCCGTTGCGAATAAAAACGCTGTTCTTTACAGTCACACCACTGCCGATGTGTTGAATTTCCGAGGTAGGGGCTGCTTTTTTATCGGGCCTACGGCTATTGTCAATGTCCGCGCCATCAAAGCGATTGAACTTGGCCGTAACATTATCAAGTAAAACATTACCAGCCGTAACGATTTTGATTCCGTCCCCTTGGTTTCCGATAACAGTTGTATTGGTTACAGTGACATCCCCGGGTTTTTCTTTGGGTTTCTTTACTTTTTTCTCATCCTTATTGGGGGCGCTTTCCTCCCGATCTGGGCGGTTCTCAATGCTGATTCCATCATCGCCACTGTTGGTAACGGTAACTTCATCTAAAGTAACATTACCTTCATGCCCTGATACCACTACACCCGATTCCTTGGCATTACTCACTTCGATATTTTCGAGGGTTAAATTCCCGATATTATCTTCAAAGACGATGTTATGTCCATTTTTCAGGACAAAATTTGCCAGAGTGATATTGGCATCATTTTTGGCGAAGTGAATCCCCCCTTCATCGACAGTTAGAGAAGAAACATCTTTGTCACTTTTAGGTTCACCGATCGTAGTTTTTTCAAACTTATCTTTATCTTCGGTAACTCCCCCTAACAATACCAGGGTTACTTGGGACGAATACCCTTCTAGATTTACAAATTCATTGAAGGTTCCAGCTTGAATATAGATGGTCCCCGAAACACCCGCGTCAACCGCATCTTGAATAGCGGCCGCGATATTATCGTGAACCTCCCCGCATTCTGAATCATCTCCACCCCAGATCGTTGGAGAATATCCATCTGGACAAAATTGGGGATCCAAGGCCGAACTTAAAATATCATGGGTTTCTTGGCTGGCAAGCGTCAGAGGATCCCCGTTTTCATCTAATAAAGCTGCGTTGCCTTCAATCAGGGCATCCACGGCCTCGCCAACATTGTCTTCTTCGGTGTCAGCATCCTGACCGGCTTTGTTTTCTGGATCAGAATTTTCAGGATCGCCGCTATCTCCTGCTTCGCCTGCCCCTTCCCCTGACGATTCGCCCGAACCAGCCCCGCTTTCTTCGGCAGTTTCCGATTCCTGGCTTTCACCTTCGCTGCTGCTTTCTGAATCCCCTTCATCCGAATTTGTCTCGCCCGTCCCAGCATCATTGGATGTTTCGGAGGCTGATTCTTCAGTCTGAGAATCCTCACCCGAGTTTTCTCCACTCTCCCCGGGCTCATCGCTTTCTGGGATGGTGTCGGAGCCAGCCTCGGCTCCGGTATCGGCCTCGGCAGTTTCGACGATATCAGTTAGTGGGCTCTCTTCCTGGGCAAAAACAACTTGTCCGGCGGGCAACACCAGCGATTAGATCATCGCGATGGCTACCCCTAAAGAAATTGAACGGAAAATGAAATTGCTGCGGCGATTAATGTTCATGAGTTTCAAGCCTTCTGGTTGTGGTCCTGTCTGTAGAATAGCGATGACCTGAATTGTTTTAAAACGCTATTGAAAAATTGATTACCTAGCAATTTAGTTAGGCCGCTCGATAGCGTAACAGATAATCAAAAATATTACAAGATGAATTACCTTTTTTTCAATTGTGATTGAATAATGCGAGGAAATTGATCGATCTAGAAAAAATAAGTTAGACCAAACAATACAATTTGAACCCCAAATGTCCAGGCAAATAATTTTCGAGATTTCGCTTGCCCGGCGTAATCGAAATGATAGTCAGACCCAAATACCACCACAAAAATCGCGATCACCGTCATTATAATGGCGGTGATTTTGCCGAATGGATCAGCATAAACGTTGGCCATGAGCGGGCTATTTCCTTGGTTGAGGAAATAGCTGGTCGCCAATCGAATAGCTAAGAACCGTACCGTCATTATTTGCCAAAATGCGATAATTGCGGTTAACAACCACAGCAGAATCGTAATGCTGTAAATTAAGGGTGTTTTCAGCAGCCGTAAATGGTTTTCTTTGGGTTCTGGTTTCATGGCCGTCATGATAACAAGAACTTACGAGAGTGTACAGGAGTAGGACCGCGGCAATATTTGATGGCCTAGAACGGATGTGCTATACTGGGTAGGGTTGATATTTCAATTTCCAGAGTCAGTTCGCCAAATGTCGATTACACCTTCTGGATGAACTTATGGCTACAGGGAGGTCGGTATGGATGTCCGCATTCGCGGCGCGCAGCAAAATAATTTAAAGAATTTGGACATCGCGTTTGGGGCCGGTCTAACAGTGGTCACTGGCGTATCCGGGTCTGGCAAAACCTCTCTAGTATTTGATACCCTTTATCATGAAGCTCACCGGCGGTTTTTAGATGTTTATCTCTACGGACGCGGCGGTCAGCGGTTATCTCCGGCCAAAGTGAACGAAATTACGGGGTTAGGTCCCACAATTGCGGTTGGCCAAAACTTACTCAATCGCAACCCAAACTCAATACTGGCAACTGCGGCCGGGTTGCATCCTTTTTTGCGCTTGTTGTATATCAATTATGGTGAGCGATATTGTTTGCAGTGCGGCCATCCGGTTCAAGTGTTGACCGCGGATGAAATCATTGGGCAGTTAGAACAACACTGCCAGCAGGGGAACCTCCAGATTTTCGCCCCCTTGCTGAACAATGTCTCCGGATCTCACCAAACTTTATTAGCGTTATTGACCACAGAGTTCGGTGCCGAGAACCTGATTGTGGATGGCCAACCCTGGAGCACTCGGCCGTTGCAGCCGGATCAGGCCCATACTCTCGAAATTTTGATCGGCACCCTCACCCCCCAAACTGGAATTTTAGAGATTCGTCAAAAAGTAGATCAAGCCCTGGCCCTGGGAGCCGGTGCCGTTCACCTCCGGGGCCCGAGGGGGGATCAAACCCTGACGACCGAAATGGTATGCACAGCCTGTGGCACCGGACTAGGTCAATTACGAGCCCCCCATTTCAATCAAAAATGTCCGTATTGTGAAGGGAGCGGGTGCCCCCGGTGTGCCCAAACTGGCTTACATCCCCAGGCGGCTGCGGTGCAGTGGCAAGGATTTCGGCTGCCGGAGTTGTTGACGCAATCGGTGGATGTTGCGTATAGTCAATTTGAGTTGGTCGAGTTACCGGCTACGGCCGATCGCCTCAAAAGTGAAATATTACGGCGGCTAAACGCCCTCCAAAAGGTTGGCTTAGGCTATTTATCTTTGGACCGCCCGGCGCCAACCCTATCACGCGGCGAATCCCAGCGGGTGCGGTTGGCCATTTCATTATCCAGCCGCCTGGATGATCTGCTTCACATTCTCGATGAACCGACCATTGGTCAGCATCCAGCCGATGTGGCCCGGTTCTTACCCGCTTTTAGGGATTTAGCAGGCCCCGTCATCTTCGTTGAGCACGAACGGATCGCGGCCGCGGTGGCCGATCGGGCCGTAGATATTGGGCCTGGCGCGGGCGGGGAGGGAGGCGAAATTGTCTTTCAGGGTGCGCCCGGGGAGTTGTGGCAGGCCGATACGGCCACCGGACGCTATTTCAGTTTATCCGCCCGGGTTCCTGTTCCTGCCTCTCGTCCGCCAGCGACTGAATTTCTCTGGATCGAAAATGCGTATAGACATAATCTGCAGCAAATAATCGCCCAAATTCCGTTAGGACGGCTAACCGTTGTCACCGGGGTTTCCGGCTCTGGCAAAAGTACCCTGGTTGAACATGTGTTGGTGCCATCCTTAACCAAGAAGGAAGCTGTCGGGTGTGATGAAATCAGCGCGCCAGCGATCAAACCGACCCTGGTGGACCAGGCCCCGATTGGCCGTAACCCGCGGTCTAACCCCGCGACCTACACCAAACTTTCTGACCAGATTCGCGAGTTGTTCGCGGCGGCGACCGGATTGTCGAAATCCCATTTTTCGTTCAACCGCCCAGAAGGCGCCTGTTCGGTATGTAAGGGGATTGGGGCCGAAGAAGTCAAGATGCGGTTCCTCCCTTCGATTTGGATTCCGTGCGAGGCTTGCGAAGGGTCGCGCTTCAGTCCCCAAGTCTTGGCGGCGAAAGTTGATTTTGAGGGCCAAAAACTCTCGGTGGTAGATATTTTCGCGACCCCGGTTCAGGCGGTGGGACCGCTGATCGCCCAGTCTCCCTGGCTACCCAAAAAGCGGCATGCCGCGGCTCAAAAATTATTACAAGCCCTGCTGGATGTCGGTCTGGGATACCTGAAATTGGGACAGCCCTCCCCAACGCTCTCTGGCGGGGAAGCCCAACGCGTAAAACTGGCCAAATATCTTGGGCGGGCGAATCTCAAAAACCAACTCCTGATTTTAGATGAACCTTCCACCGGCTTGCATCCGCAAGATTTAGCCGGTTTGCTGACCATCTTGGATCGGCTGGTCCGCCAGGGGGCAACCATCGTGATCGTGGAGCATAATACCGATATCATTCGGGCCGCGGACTGGGTTATCGACCTGGGTCCCGGTGCGGGACCAGCAGGGGGGAACCTCCTGTATCAGGGTCCGCCGGCCGGTATTTTTGAGGTGGAGGCTTCGTTAACCGGGCAGGCTTTGCAGGCTGAGGATCAACTCCAACCGCGGCAGCCCACTGAAATTTCCACGCCCGCGGCCCCCCGCTCCATTCGAATCCACAATGCCCGAGCTAACAACCTGAAAGGCATCGATGTCGAATTCCCCAAAGGAAAATTCACCGTAGTGACCGGTGTTTCGGGATCGGGCAAATCGAGCCTGGTGATGGATGTTTTACAAACCGAAGCCCGGCGCCGGTATCTCGAATCGCTCTCGATGTATGAACGCCAGGGGATCAACGAGGGAGCCGAGGCCCCAGTGGACGCGGTGACTGGATTAGGTGTCACCCTGACGATTACGTCTCACCAGGCCCATTTATGGAGCAGTTTACCCCAGTTTACCCGGCGGAACAGTGTGGGGGCGTTAACCGAGATCAGTTTTCACTTGACCGTGCTCATAGCCGAATTGGGCCTGAGAACCTGCACATTATGTGGAACTGAAATGGGACGTGATGCGCTGTGGATGTGTCCAGAGTGTGACGCGCAAGCTCCAATCGCCCCAGCCCGCAATTTTTCTGCCGCCCATTGGTCGAGTTCGTGTGAAAACTGCAATGGGTTAGGGACGCTGCAGCGCCCCGAGCGGGATAAATTAATTGTCCAGCCCGAAAAACCACTGTGTGCGGGGGCGATGTATTCGCCGGGGTATTGGCCCCACTCATATTTGTGTGTGGATCAACCCATCATTGGTGAGATCGGTAAATACTACGGATTCGACCCCCTTAAAACGCCCTGGCAAGACATGTCGGCGGAGGCCCAAAACGCGTTTTTGTTTGGCGATGGCCGCCAGTACACCTGGACTTACCTCAGCAAAGGGGGGCGATCCAAAGGGCAAGAAAAACAATCCACCTGGACCTGGACGGGATTTTATGGCGCGGATAGCTGGGTCTTTACTGGCGATGTTCACGGCACCTATACCCGTCAGGAAGCCTGCCCCGATTGCGATGGCTCGGGACTCCGCCCCGAATATCTCGCGGTGCGGTTTGTTGGTAAAAATATTTTCGAGTTAAATGAACTGCCCTTATCGGCGTTAGAGAATTTCTTGGCAGAGTATCAACTGCCCTTGGGCAGTTCCCCACATGTCGAAACCAGCTTGAAAGTGATCGGCCGGAGGCTGCGGTTCTTGCGTCAGGTCGGGATCGGGTATCTCCATTTGAATCGTCCAACCGGCACGCTCTCAGCGGGTGAAGCCCAACGGATCCAACTCGCCAGCCTGTTGGGTTCAGACCTGACCGCCCTTACCATTTTGGTGGATGAACCATCGCGCGGGATGCATCCCTCGGAACTGGAAGCCCTGCGGGAGGCTTTGCTTGAATTATGTGCGGAAGGAAATACGGTTATCGTGGTCGAGCATGATTCACTCCTCATGCGGGCGGCTGATCATATTGTGGATGTGGGGCCGGGTTCCGGGTCCGCGGGTGGTCAGATTGTCGCCCAAGGCACTGCTCGCGATATTATTGCCGCCGGAACGGTCACGGGGCAGTGGTTGCAAACCACGGCTTTTCAAAAATCTCACGCGCGCCGCACACCTCAAGATTGGTTGACAATTACTGGGGCGCGGGCCAATAATTTGCGCGGTGAAACGGCCGCCTTCCCGCTGGGAACCCTGACTGGGATTTGTGGGGTTTCTGGTTCTGGAAAAAGCACCCTGGTGATGGATACGCTGGGACGAGCCTTGGTCAAACAGGTCCACACCTCATCTTTTGCGAATGCGGCCGTTGACCCCGGCGCCTATGATGCGATTGAAAACGCGCCTGCCAGGGCCTTGCTCGTTGACCAGACTCGGCGGGGCATTCACAGCCCGGCCAAATACCTGGGGTTAGTTAAGCCCTTGCTCAAATTATACCAATTGCTTATTGAGACGCCATGAATGGAACGACTGCGTTATGAACGG
>CAYVQU010000174.1:0-10663 GCA_964453155.1 uncultured Anaerolineales bacterium
TATTCATGCTGTTAATGTACACCCTTCACCACCATAATCGGCGAAGGTATTGATAAATAGTATAGGATATTAGAAAAATAATCAAATGGTTTACGTTTACTACAAAACTTTTCACCCTGTTGCGCCCATCAAAAAAAGATTGAATATTTACGTCGAGAAAATTGGATGCGGATCCAAGCTGAAGAGCGCGGATGAAAGCGAAATGTTGAGATCGAAGCCGCGTCATGTCCAGCCTTTCACCCCCTCAAGTTATTGAATCATTTCTGGACAGCGGTTATGCGTTTGTGGAATCAGGGCGCTGGACGATTGCCGAGGTTGGCCAGCATTCTAAGAATGAAGTTAACTAGCCGTATTCCAAGCCCAGAGCGATTGATGGATTCCGTTACTTCCCCGTTGCATAAATCGCATTGAGCAAAGATGTCTCATCTTGGGTGTCATGCTCCCAGAGCCAGAACATTACCCCGGAGGCCTGATCCTGGGCTAACCGAGTTTTCTCTTGGACGGTAGCAATCCCATTGTAGTAAATGGTAGCACTATGGTATTTACTATGATCGCGGTCTGCTGCCGTGGGATCAGCGGCAATGAGTTTGTTGTAGGGTATTCCGTTGGGATGGCCGTAAAAGGGGATGCCGATCACGGTTTTCTCTACTGGGAGCCCCTGGCCAGACCAATACACCAGGGCGTCATGCGCGTAGTCAATGGTAGCATGGCGTTCGGCGGGACCATCGTAAACCATCAGGTTGACGAAATCCATTACAGCAAAGCTGTCGGGGTGGATACCATCCCCGTTGGAGCCTGCGGCGGCAACGGCCGTTGTGAGTAGCGCCCCTTTGGGGAGGGCGGTGCGGAGGTCAGTCATCAGGGCCAGAAAATTGTCGGCGGTGTTGACATCGGGATACTCCCAATCGATGTCGATCCCATCCAGATTGTGAGTGTCCATAAACTGAATCAGATTCTCCACCAACCGGGTCCGGGATTCAGCATCGGAGGCGAGAGTCTCAAATTCAGCGTCGTAGCCCCAACCCCCAACCGAAATTAATACTTTGACATTCTGTGCGTGAGCCAGTTCCACTAACTTATCCAATTTCCAGGCGTTCGGAAAGGTCATCAACGAGCCATCCGCGTTCGGGATCAGAAATGCATAATTGATGTGCGTCAACTTCTCAAAGGGGATGATTTCGATCACCGCCGCCGGAGTGACATAAGCAATGATTCGGAAGTTTTCAGATTCCACAATTTCAGTCGTTAAAGGAGTGGGGGCTGCCGCCGCCGGATTTTGAGCTTGGCAAGAACTCAACATCCCGACACAGACAGCCCCCAGAAGAAGGAGGAGGAACTCTAATGAGTATTTTCGGATGGTTCGATAGATGACAGTCACTTGATAACAACTTCGTTGATGTTTTTACAGATTTGTGACTGTCATCTGGATTTGAAGGGGTTATTTCTCCACACCCGTGACGACAATACCCTGAATGAAGAACCGCTGGGCAGCCACAAACAACAACAAGGGCAATAGGAGGGTCATCAATGAAGCTGCCTGAATGAGTTCAGGGCGCTGGCCATAAATGCCATTGAAGGTAGAGAGGGCGATGGAAACCGGCCATTTATCTCGTTCGGCAGTCAGGTAGATCAAAGGCCCAAAATAGTCGTTCCAGGCATAAACAATGTGGAAGACAGTGATGGCCATCAATGCCGGGTAAGACTGTGGCAAGATTACTGACCATAAAATCCGGAGAGGCCCAGCCCCATCGATCATTGCAGCTTCGTCAAGGGCCTTCGGTAACGTCATGAAATACTGCCGCAAAAGGAAGGTGTCATAGGCGTTAGCGAAGAAAGTTGGCACCAGCAGCGGTAACCAGGTTCCCACCCATCCAATTTGTGAGAAAAAGGTATATGTTGGAATGATGGTAACGGTTACAGGCAAGAAGATCGTGGAGATCAGGACGATGAAGAGAAAATCCCGCCCCGGATAATAAAAGCGGGAGAAACCAAAAGCTACTAAAGTACAGGAAATTAGCACCCCAATATTCGATACTACCGCGTACATAGTGGTGTTTCCCAATAATAGAGGGAAATTAATTGCTTCCCAGACTTCGATATAATTTTCCCAGGCGGGTGACCACTGCCAGGGACGGTCTAGCGCCCGCCAGGAACCTTGCCAAACAATTTCACCGGCATCAGCATTGGCTGGATCAACAAAAATGCTTTCTTGGCGCCCCGGTTTAAGCATTGCGAGATTGCGTTCTGTGCCATCAGGTAGCGGCACAATGAAAACTTCTAACTCATCACCTTCATATTCATAATATGAAGGTGCACCAGGCCAAATGGGGGCACCAATCACGGTAATTTGTTCTTGGGTTTTCAAAGAAGTAAACACCATAAACAAAAATGGCGATAAGAATAATGACAGTAATGCAATGACGAAGAGAGTGGTAAATAATGAATTGAGCTGTTGGGGGTTCGTTAAGCGCATTGAATTTTTCATTATAATGCCATCCTTTAGCGGGTATCCCCAGCGTAATAGACCCAATATTTCATGGTCGCAAAGAGGAAAATAGTGACCAACAAAATTACCACAAATAGCAACCAGGCCAGGGTGGCGCCATAGGACATATTTTGGAATGTAAAGAAAGTTTTATATAAGACCACATTGTAAAACATTGTTGCCCCCCCGGGCCTCCCAGTACCTTGATTGACAACGAGCGGGACCAAGAAGAATTGGAATAGACCCACAACACTTAATACCAAGTTATAGAAGATGACTGGTGAAATCATTGGGAAGGTCACATTCCAAAATGTTGCCCAGCTACCGGCGCCATCCACTTTGGCGGCATCATATAATTCGGTGGGCACGCCTTGTAAGCCGGATAGCATGATGAGCATGGCATTCCCAATACCCCAAATTCCCATGAGAATATAAGCCGGATAAACCCAAAATGTATCATTGGCCCAGCCGGGCGGATTGGCAACGCCCATTCCTTCCAGAGCACGGTTGATCCAGCCGGTTTCGGGGTTGAGCATCCCGCCCCACAGGAAAACCGCCGCCACAAATGGGATGATGTAAGGCATGTAAAACATCGAGCGGAAAAAATTTTGCCCCTTAAGACTTGGGTTGTTCATTAGAAGGGCTAAACCCAAAGGCAAGAATATCCCAATTGGCAAAGCCATCAGACCAAACTTGGTAGTGATCCACAAAGATTTCCATGTTTGGGGATCATCAATCATTAGTTTGTAATTTTCCAACCCTACGAATGTCAGCGGATTCATCAACCCGTCCGTGATGCGCAAATTTACAAAAGTAAAGATAAATGTGGCAATCATGGGGATTAATGTGAAAGCTAAAAAGCCCAAGATCCAGGGCGAGATGAATAATAAGCCTAAGCGCAGTTCTCGTTTAGCCCGCGGCGGCAAATTTCGAAAAGATTTTAGCGATGGTAACGCTTCACGGAATTCGTTTAATTGCTCCATATGCGCTCTCCTTACAGTCCAGCTTGGCGGGCCAGGCTCAGACCCGCCAAGCTGTATTTACAAATTTGGGTTATTTGTTGTAGATCACTTCGAGGTCTGATTTCAAAGTTTCAAATTCAGCGTCGAAATCGATCGTGCCATCATTGTTCAACAAGTCACCAAAGGTGTTAATGCGGTTGACGGCTTCCAAGATGTTGGGGCGCCAGGCTTCCGCACTGGGGTTGTCGGGGTAGCTCAGGGCTTGGTCGAAGAGATCCCAGTTGGCTGCCCAGGGGAATTGCTCAGCTTTGGCATCGAACCAGGTGGCTTGGAATTCGGTCAGGGCGGGGAAAGCGCCATAAGCGGGATCCACACCATCTTTACCCATGATCAAAGGCACGGTGCCTTCAGGACCAATCAGGTAAGAGAGAACTTCGAAAGCCTCTTCAGGGTTGGGGGTGCCTTTCCAAATGCGGAAGGTATCAGCATCCATACGGCCGTTTACTACACCATTGTAGGACGGGAAGGCGGCCATATCCCAACTTTCGCCAGCATCGGCCATGCAGCAAGTGTACCATAGCTGGGTCAGGCCCATCGCGGCGCGGCCGCTGCCAAATACATTGCCACCACCAAATTCGGGGCTGCCTGCCAGGGCGCCAGTGGCCATGAAGGGCTCATCGCCCCACATACCCTCAAAGCGCCAACGCCATGCGGCTTCCCAAGCTTCGGGGATTTCAGCGGTGTAAGCGCCTTCTTCACCAGCATAGGGCACGCCCGGTTCCCAGAAGGTACCGATTACGTGGAGGCCAGACCACTGCGGTTCGTAACCAACCTGAACAATATTGTCGCGGTCGAAGCCCTCATCGTAGGGGGTCAAACCATTGACATCAACGGTCAGGAATTTAGCAACTTCGGTCAAAACTTCCCAAGACCATTCAACTTCTTCACCATCGGGCCAAACATAGGGGTCACCAATGTTTTGGGGCGGGTAGTTCAAGCCGGCCTCATCAAACAGGCCTTTCTGGTAGTAAAGTGCGGAGGGGAAGACGGCGAAAGGCAGGCCAACCTGACCTTCTTCGGTCTGATAGAAATCAACCAACGCAGAGTTGAAAACACTGGTGTCATAGTTGGTGGCTTCCATCAGGGGAGTCAGGTCCAACCATTGACCGTAGAAGTCGTTCGAACCACCAATGCCAACGGGGCCGACAATATCGGGGCCGTTGCCAGCAGCGATTTGGGTCGACAGGGTATCGCGGGCGCTGTCATAAGGTACAACTTCCAAAATCAATTCAATTCTGTCTTGGGTGGAGTTGAACTCATCTACGACAGATTGCTGAATCTCAACCTGGTGCGGATCAGTACCGGTGCCGAGACCAACAAACCAGCGAACTTGAACCTTTTCGGCTGGAGCAGCGGGTTCTTCAACAACTTCAGCGGGTTCTTCGGCGGCGGGGGCTTCCGCGCCACCACCACATGCCACGAGCATGAGGCTAAAAATCACCAACAGGGCGGTGAGAAGTAAAAGTGACTTCTTCATGGATCTTATTTCTCCTTATAAGAAAAATGGGTTAATTGGATTTAGGTAAACTAGATTTTGGGGAATTTTTTCGATAGCGAACCTCCTTCAAATAGTTTCGGTAATTACCCGGTGTGGCTGTGATGCTTGAAAGCGCTGTGAGCATTTTGAATGTAATATTGAGCGCTTACACGATGGGCAAAATCAATGATTAGTCGTCTGCACTATGGAGCGGACAACCACAGGATTGACGGACGACTACCTCGGTGGGTAGTAAAATGATGGATTCGGTGGGGCGTCCGTTAATCTTATCAACAAGTAGTCGGATGGCTTCTCTGCCAACCTGTTCTGTAGGGGCTTTGACAGTCGTCAAAGGGGGCGAGAGAAACCGGGCCAGATAGATGTCATCGAATCCGACCAGGGCAATATCATCGGGAATTTTTAAGTCGGTATTTTCGAGGGCGGCGATCACACCCAGGGCCATTTCATCATCGGCCGCGAAAATTGCATCAAATTGGGTGCCATTTTGCAGCCAATGCTCGACTGCAGCCTGGGCTACATCTCGATTGAAGTTGCCTGTGGCGATGAGTTCTGGATCAAAGGGGATGTCATGGGCTGCTAGGCTTTCTTTGTAGCCTAACTCACGCCAATGGGAGTCTTCCTGGCCAACAGATCCCGAGAGAAAAGCAATCCGGCGGTAATTATGTCCCTCGATCAGGTGATTCATCATTTTTCGGGCTCCAGATTTATTTTCTACTGTCACCCAAGGGATTTGTAGGTTCTGGGGGGAGGATTGATGGATCAGCACAACCGGGAACCCAATTTCACTAAACCGCACGATTTCTTGATCGGGGATACTGTCGACAAAAATTAAAACGCCGTCGGTATTGTGTTCACCGAGTGGCATAGCTAAGCGCGAATGATCGGATTGGTTAAGTTGGGTGGAATAAATTAGCAGGTTGTACCCGCATTCCTGGGCCGCGGCCTCAATACCGCGCAGCATGGGTGAGAAAAATTCACCACTAATGGCCTGGAAAAGCAGGCCGATTGTGTTTGTTTTTTTGCTGGCTAGTATTTGGGCAGCCGATTGGGGGCGGTAATTGAGCTCAGTAATTGCGGCCAGGACATTTTCTCTGGTTTTTGGTGCGACAGTCCCCGTATTATTAATGACCCGACTCACGGTAGCCGTCGAGACACCCGCTTTCAGGGCGACATCATCGATTGTAGCGCGTGAGCGTTCTTTGGAAAAATCCCGGTGGGTCACGAAAAACTAGCTCCAAATAACCTGATGTTTATCATCCGTTAATGTAATGTTAATTGTAACCGCTTACTGTAAACGCTTACATCATAGCAAATATTGTTTTGCTTGTCAACGGATTTGGTCAACTCAATCATTTTTTTGCGTTATTTTTATACTCTGAATGCTTTCAGCAGTATGATTTCGGTTTTTATGAGGCAGCCCTGCAACCGCATTCCAATATTCTTGGGTACCTCATCCTTTTTGCCTGTAGAGCTTCAAGTCAATCTTGGCGGTTTATACCGATTCTCGCCATTGAACCGTGGTTGGGATGACCACGTCTTTTTGCGGGGCACTTGGATTCTCAATCCGCTCCAAGAGTAATTCCACCGCTGTTGATCCTAATTGCGCTGGGGATTGCTGGACCGTAGTTAGGGCCGGGGTCATATCGACGGCGAAGGGTGCATCGTCAAAACTGGCGACGGCAATATCGTCAGGAATTTGTAATCCAGCTTCATTCAAGGCTCGATAAGCTCCCCTGGCCATCAGGTCACTGGCCGTAAAGATGGCCGTCACAGCTTGGGGGATGAGTTTCTTAGCCGCGCGATAGCCACCATTCTCGGTGAAGTTACCTGCCACGATCAAGTCGGGCCCAATTTCAATTCCAGCCGCGGTTAACGCTTGTCGATATCCTTGAATACGATGTTGGCTTTCCATTTTGGTAACTGGCCCCGATATGGTCGCGATGCGACGATGGCCTTTGGCGATAAGCCCCTGGACCATTTCTTGCGCGGCCTCAATATTGGCCACATCAACCGTGTCACAAGTGGTCCCTTCGGGCTTTGGTCCGATGATGACGAATGGGATCTGAGATTGGCAAATCGCAGTTGCGATGGGGTCGTTGATATCCATTGATGAAATGATCACGCCATCGAGTAAGCCATTGTTCAAGATTTGGTTGATCATTCGCTGTTCGTGGCCGCGTTCTGTCAACCAGAGCATGATGTTATTGCCAGTGGCGTTGCAGGTTACGCTGACGCTCTGGAGTAGTCCTGGAAAATAGGGATCGGTGAACAATTGAGCGACACCACTAGGGATAACCAGCCCAAAAATTCCAGACCGCCCACCAGCCAACCGGCGCGCTACTGTGCTGGGTTGAAAATTTACCTGCTGAATAATCTCCAAAACTCGCTCGCGCGTCGCATCTTTGACGAGGGCGTCATTATTGACCACTCGGGATACGGTTGACCGGGATACTCCGGCTAGTTTGGCGATTTCTTCCAGGGTTGGCATTTAGTTATAAACTTGGTTCGACTTCTGGTAAAATCTAGGAAAATGGGAGCGCTCCCATCGCGGGGTAAAAAAAATTTTAGCCGCGGGCGACGATGTAGGTGTGTTTATGGGAGCGCTCCCATTATGGCCGTGAAATCAAACTTTGTCAAGAAATATTTTGGTTACGGATGTCATAATTTTTGTATGACAATAGTTTTTTCGTCGGAGATTTTAGGAGAGAAAATGAAAAATTCGATTTTGTGGATTTTGATGATGTTATTAGGAGCATCGTTCTTGGTAGGGTGCCAAGCGAAAAAAACTGATGTTGAAACTTTTGCAGCCAATGAGCGCTTAGGGCGGGGGGTTAATTTCGGCAATGCTCTAGATGGGCCTCGGGAAGGTGCGTGGGGTTTATATCTCAAAGAAGAGTATTTTTCTACGGTTGCTGAGGCGGGGTTTGATACGATCCGACTGCCAATTCGCTGGGCCAAATATGCCGATGTCTATGAACCTTATGAACTCAGCGAGACGATTTTGAGTCGGGTCGATTGGGCCATTGAACAAGCATTGGCCAATGACCTCAATATCATCATCAATGTTCATCATTTTGATGCCATCATGCAGATGCCTGAGATTCAAACCGAGCGGTTGGTAGCGATTTGGGCGCAGATTGCCGACCGTTATCAAGATTATCCCGATTCCGTTTACTTTGAAATCCTAAACGAACCTCATGAAAAACTCACCAACGAGCTGTGGAATCCGATGATTCCACCGGTTTTGGCTGTCATCCGGGAAACCAATCCAAACCGGTATGTCATCATTGGTGGTGCAGATTGGAATAATATCAGCGGTTTGCAGACCTTAGAACTTCCCAAAGATGATCGTCGGATCATTGGAACCTTCCATTATTACGCCCCGCATGAATTTACGCATCAGGGCGCGTCCTGGTCCTCGGCTGGGGATAGCAGTGCGGTGCCGTGGGGGTCCGAAGCGGATGTTAAGGAACTCCAATCGGCCTTTGATCTGGCCTTAGCCTGGTCCGAATCCGAAAATCGCCCCTTGTTTATCGGTGAATTTGGGACCTTTTACGCCGCTCCATTGGCGGCGCGGGTTGCCTGGACCACGGCAGTGCGGGCTGAAGCTGAAAAACGCGGCTTCTCCTGGACTTATTGGGATTTTGGGACTGATTTCGCGGTTTATGATTTAGGTACTAAAGAATGGCGTGAGCCAATTTTTAAAGCGTTGCTGCCCGAATGAGCGCGACTTACCTGCTAAAATAGTAGGTGGCATCCAGAAAGACAAAAGATACCCAAGCAGGAATGACTGCTGGTAGAAGCAGAGATTTCCAAAATTCCCATACCCGGCGGTGCTATTTCTACTGGACTGGAAATTAATAATAAAAACAGCAAGGATGAGGGTAAAAAATAAAAAAAAAATGGCTCTTGTGGGTTTTATTAATGCCTCTGGTGCTGATTGCTGGCTGTAATCGGGGCGCAAAGAACGCGTCAGAGCCAACCGTCAAACCGCAAAATCTCCCCAAAATCACCGCGGTCGAGTTGGCCCAGATTGAGGTGCCAAATTATCAGTTGGTGGAGTTCTTCTTGGAAGTGGCGGCCGATTTTGATAACCCCTATAATCAGCAAGAAGTATCTCTCGATGGGCAATTGGTGGGGCCAGATGGCAGCCAGTGGGTCATTCCCGGATTTTGGGATGGGGAAGAATCCTGGCGGATCCGGTTTACGCCCTCCCAAGTAGGGGAGTGGACCTATGAGCTGGCGGTCACCGACCAGAATGGAACTAGCCTGAAGTCCGCTGGGAATTTTTTCGTTACGCCCTCAGATCACCATGGCTGGCTGCAAGTCGGTAATTGGGTTGATCCATCCTATAGCAGTCATTATCTGGTGTATCATGACGGCACTCCATTTTATGGGGTTGGTCATGCCGAGGCCCTCAATATCCTGGTGGATGGGTTTAGTGTTGATGGGGGAGTGGGATTATTCAACAATATGGTCGCGGCTGGCGAAAATTATGTGGTGTGGTGGCCGTTTTATACCAATTCCCCCGTGAACCCAAATTATGATGATTATTCTGTCTCGAATTTGAATATGATCGAATTGGTAGTGGCCGACGCTCAGAAAAAAGGTGTTTTCTTAATATTTACCATTTGGGATCATCCTCAGTTGCGAGATGAAACCCACGATTGGGGGGATGGCCGGTGGGGAGGCTACAACGGTTTTCGAAAATTAACTTCGCTGGATGAGTTTTTTACGTCTTACGACTCCTGGATCTGGCAAGAAAATTTATATCGATATTTAATTGCCCGGTGGGGCTACAGCCCGGCAATTGGGATGTGGCAAACGGTTTCAGAAATCAACGGGACGAATGCGTATAGCCAGACTAATACCTGGCATGCGAAAATCAATGATTATTTTGCAATTAATGATCCCTATCGGCATCCGACCACGGCCAGTATGTCGGGAGATGTCGATTGGCCGGCTGGCCATGCCGTGATGGATATACCTCAGGTTCATGTTTACGCCTTAGACCATGTCCCCGAAAAAGATGTTGTTGGCGCGGCGGCCGTGATTGCAGCGTGGACAGAACTTATGTGGCCGGTGGGTAAGCCCAATTGGATTGGCGAATTCGGGGTACAGGGCAACCGCTATTATCCAGAACTGTATCATAATTCGATCTGGGCCGCGTTGGCAGCAGGGGCCGCAATGATTCCGGCTGAGTGGAATAGCACCGGTCCCTGGATGCAAATGTCGGAAGCGATGTATGCTGACACGGCCCGCCTAGCCGAATTTGTGGCAGATATTCCATTAGCGGCTTGGAACCCTTCACCGCTCACGGTTATCAGTACCAATCCCGCGCTATCCGCATGGGGTTTAGCCAGCAGGGAGGGTGGTTTAATTTGGGTTCAGGATGTTTCTTTGGCTGGAGAAACAATTGACACTGTCAGGGCCAGTCAGGTTCTACGCGAAAAAACTCAAATCGATATTGCTGATATGCCCGCTGGAGCTTACAAATTATCTCCTTACAATACCTGGGACGGTGAATTCTTGCCGCCATACGAAGTCGTTTGTGTTCAAAGTGAAATTTGCACATTCAATTTGCCCGATTTTTATCAAGATATCGGTATCTTTTCAATGATTCGGGGGTGAAACAAAATCACACACCAACCCCAAGCA